>JACIYH010000022.1 GCA_014360055.1 Bacillota bacterium
AAGGAGAACCTGGTGACCGCTCCTGTGGGCACCAGCCTGGAGGAGGCCAGGCACATCCTGGCCCGCCACAAGGTGGAGAAGCTGCCCCTGGTGGACGCCGATTTCCGGCTGCGGGGGCTCATAACCATCAAGGACATCGAGAAGGCACGCAAGTATCCCAACGCCGCCAAAGACGCCCGCGGACGCCTGCTGGTAGGGGCGGCGGTGGGGGTAGCCCCCGATACCCTCGCCCGGGCGGAAGCCTTACTGGCGGCGGGTGTGGACATCATCGTGGTGGACTCCGCCCACGGACACTCCCGCGGGGTGCTGGACACCGTGCGTCAGATCAAGGCCAACTTCCGCTGCGAGGTCATGGCCGGGAACGTGGCCACGGGGGCGGGGGCGCGTGCCCTGGTGGAGGCCGGGGCCGATGCCGTCAAGGTGGGGGTGGGGCCGGGTTCCATATGCACCACCCGGGTGGTGGCCGGGATCGGGGTGCCGCAACTCACCGCCATCTGGGAGTCGGCCCGGGAAGCGCGCGCTGCCGGTATCCCGGTGGTGGCGGACGGGGGTGTGCGCTGGTCGGGCGACATCACCAAGGCCCTGGCGGCCGGCGCCAGTGCGGTGATGATCGGGAGCCTGTTCGCGGGAACCGAGGAGAGCCCGGGCGAGATGGAGATTTACCAGGGGCGCAGCTTCAAGGTGTACCGGGGGATGGGTTCCCTGGGCGCCATGCGGGACGGTTCCGCCGACCGCTACTTCCAGGAGGAGATGCCCAAGCTGGTGCCGGAGGGTATCGAGGGACGGGTACCCTACCGGGGTCCCCTGGCGGAGACGGTGTACCAGCTCATAGGCGGGCTGCGCGCCGGCATGGGCTACTGCGGTGCCCGGAGCATCCCCGAGTTGCAGGAGAAAGGGCGTTTCATCAGGGTGACGGCGGCCGGGGTGCGGGAGAGTCACCCCCATGACGTCCAGATCACCCGGGAGGCTCCCAACTACACGCTGCCCGCCTGACGCGGCGCCCCGGGGAATGTGGCGGGCAGCACGGCGCGGTCGGTGCGGCGCGGCAGGGGTGGGCGGGCAGCGTGGCGCGCGCGTGGGAGGGCGGGGAGCGTCGGGGGTGCGGTGATGCTGTTTCGCCGGGCGGGTCCCGGGGACCGTGAGCGTGCAGAGCCTTTGCTTCAGAAGTTCGAGGACGACTACATACCGCTCGTTTGGGACGAATGGGCGGCGCTCGAGCCGGGGGGCATTTACCTGGCCGAGGTGGACGGTGCCGTCGCGGGCATCGTGTGCATCCAGTTCGTGCGTCCTGAGGAGGCCTACCTGGCCGGGATGCGCATCGACCCCGACCTGCAGGGGCGCGGCCTGGGCACGGAGTTCGCCCGCTTCCAGGTGGAGGAGTGCCGCAGGCTTGGCGCGCGGGTGGCACGCCTCCTCACCGCCCACGACAACGTGCGGGTGCACCGCATGATGGCCACCCTGGGTTTTGGCCGCGTGGGCGGCTGGCTGATCGGCCGGGCACCGCTGGACTGGCAGGCCATGGGGCACTCCGGCGGGCCACCGGCCCGGGAGAGTGGGGGTGCCGCGGCGCTGGCCTACCTGGCCGGGCGGTCGCAGGGGGCCGGGCTGCCGGGTGTGGTCTCCGTTCCGGGCGACCCCTGGCTCTTGAGGAGCCTGCGCTGGGAGGAGGAGAAGCCGGAGAACTGCCTGGCCGTGGCCGGAGGCCGCGGTGGGGTGGTGACGGGGGCCGCGCTGGTGGAGGTGGGGCCGGACTGGGAGGGGAGGCCTACCCTCACCGTGCGGTGGGCTCTGGCGGACCCGGGCGCCGAGGAGGCGCTGCTCTGGCTACTGCACGGGCAGGCGCTGCGCCGGCAGGTTACCGGAGTAGTTTACAGTCTGCCCGCCGAGATGCAGTGGGTGGAGGACTGGGCCAAGGGGCTGCCGGGCGGCGAGGGAGGGTGGAGCGAACGCTTCGCCGCCTACGAGATCTGGCTGTAACTGGTTAACAGAACCTCCTGGGCAGGAATTTTCCATACGGTGTTGAATAACAAGGTAGTGGGTTCAGGCAGGCCGGCACCTTCCTACGCAGGTGCCGGCGAGGCGTCGGCTCAGGTGAATAGTGGGCCAGGTGAGCAAAGGTAAGGAGGTGAAGAGTTCGTGTACCATCTGGCGGCGGAACCATACCTCGGCATCTGGCTGAAGGGGTCGTTCGTGGCATTCATCGTCTTCGTCATCTACGCCGTGTTGGTGTACTTCTTCATCCAGCGGGCGCGGGCGGGGCTCCCCATCCCCACCATCCGCAAGATCGCGGGACTGGAGGCGCTGGACGAGGCCATCGGTCGTGCCACCGAGATGGGGCGGCCGGTGAACTACGTGCCGGGGATCGGAGCTTCCTACAACATGCAGACCATCGCCTCGTACGCCATGCTCGGCCACGTGTCCAAGCGCACGGCGCAGTACGATACCCGCTTCATCTTCACGTGCGCTGACCCCATCGTGCTGCCCATCGCCGAGGAAGTGATCCGGCAGTCCTACCTGGAGGCGGGGCGCCCCGATGCGTACAACCCCGACGACGTCAGGTTCCTCTCGGACTGGCAGTTCGGGTATTGCTCGGGCGTGCTCGGGATCTACCACCGCGAACGGCCGGCGGCCAACATCCTCTTCGGTGCCTTCTGGGCGGAGTCGCTCATCTTCGCCGAGGAAGGTAACCGCATCGGGTCCATCCAGATCGGCGCCACCGCCAACATGGCCCAGATCCCCTTCTTCGTGGCCGCCTGCGATTACGCCCTCATCGGTGAGGAAATGTACGCGGCCTCGGCCTATCTCTCCAAGGAACCGGTGCTCTACGGTACCGTGGTTTCCGAGGACTGGATGCGCATCCTCTTTTTCGCGGTGATCGTGGTGGGCACCATCTTCCAGATCGTGCAGGGCAAGGCCAACGTAATTACCAGTATCTTCAGCAAGTAGGGGTGGACCGAGAAGGGAGGTGTGGGAATGCGCAAAGAGTTACCGACCATCATCTGCATCCTGATGGCGGTCGTGGTCGTCGTCTCTATGTATTTTTACGTGCCGAACGAAAAATGGAAGCTCATGGACATGTTCGATAACTGGTATAACCTGCTCTACTACCTGGCCATGGGCCTGGGCCTCATCAACCTGACCCGCATCCACGTCATGGCGGTGGTGAAGCGGCGCCCCAACTGGGTGTACAGCATCTGGCTGGTGCTCTTCATGTGGGCGTACTTCATCCTGGCCATGATCCAGACCGTGGACGGCCCGCAGGCGGACTGGGTGTTCCAGAACTTCCTCACCCCCATTGACTCCACCGTGTTCGCCCTGCTGGCCTTCTACATCACCTCCGCCTCCTTCCGGGCCTTCCGGGCCAGGACTCTGGAAGCCACTCTGATGCTGCTCACCGCCTTCATCGTCCTGCTGGGCACGTCCCCGCTGGGCGACCTTATCATCCCGGGCTGGACCACCGCCAAGGACTGGATCCTCAGCGTCCCCAACACGGGCGGGCAGCGCGGTATTCAGATCGGTATCTACCTGGGGGGCCTGGCGGCGGCCCTGCGCGTCATGCTGGGCCTGGAGCGGGCTTACCTGGGTGGCGCACGGTAAGGGCTCTGCCGGGAAAGGAGGTGCGACAAGGTGAGAGCATTGGTGGACCTGGACCGGCGGTGGATTTTCCTGGTCGTGTTCATCCTCCTCGCCATCGTGGTCATCTGGCCCCTGAACCTGCCCGTGCGCGTGACCCCCATGACGCAGGGCATATACAACTACATCGAGAACCTCCCCGCGGGGTCGGTACTGTGGTTGGGACTTGACTACGGGCCCAGCGTGGCCGGGGAACTCAATCCCCAGTTGACGGCCGTGGTGGAACACGCTTTCCGAAAGAACCTGCGCATCATCACCTACACCATGTGGCAGACCCAGGGTACCATCGGGCGAAACATCATTGATAAACTGCTGAAAGAGTACAAGAAGGAGTACGGCACTGACTGGGTGGACCTGGGCTTCAAGCCCGGCGGCATCACCAACCTGCGGCTCATGACCTCCAGCCTCAAGGAGGCGGCCGCGGGGGTGGACTACCAGGGCAAGTCCCTCGACGAGTTCCCCCTGACCAGGGAAGTGAAGGCGCTCGACAAGCCCTACGTGGCCTTCATCATCGACTTCCCGGCCGGTACGCCTGGAGCCGCTGAGTACCTGGCCATCGTCACCGAGGTCAAGGGCGTGCCCATGGGCGTGGGCCAGATCCAGATGTCGGTGGCCGACTCCATGCAGTTCGTGCACTCGGGGCAGTACAAGGGTATGATCCCCGGCCTGCGCGGGGCGGCCGAGTACGAGAAGCTCATCGGCAAGCCCGGGACTGCGGTGCGGGCCATGGACGGGCAGACGCTGGCCGCTGGCTTCGTGGGCCTGCTGATCGTCCTGGGCAACGTCATCTACTTCAGCACCCGGGGCCGTTAGGCGAGGGCGGACAGGTAAGGAGGTGAATTCATGTCCACCGACGTGGGTGTCTGGTTGCAGGTGATATGCACCATCGGCGTCCTGACTTACCTGTATAAGGAAAACTGGTTCTGGCGTATTTTCGAGTACGCCATCGTGGCCGGTTACACCGGGTACAGCCTCGCCTACGGCTATCACAACTACATCAAGCCCTTCATCGGCGAGAAGATGATCAAGGAGGGGCAGTGGTCCTTCCTGATCCCGCTCATCCTGGGCATCCTGCTGTACGCCCGGTTCGTCTCGGGGTGGGGCTGGCTGGGCCGGTACGCCATGGCCTACATGATCGGTTATGGTGCCGGCTACACGCTGGGCTTTGATATCAAGCCCCTGCTGGGGCAGATCAGAGCCAGCTTCATCAGCCTGACCAGCATCAACAACATCATACTGTGGCTCTTCATCGTCACGTCGCTGGCCTACTTCTTCTTCACCGTGAGCAAGGAGGCGCCCGCCATGAAGGGCCTGAGCACGGTGGGGAAATGGGCGGTCATGATCGCACTGGGGGCTTCCTTCGGCAACACCATCCTCTACCGCTACAACCTTCTCTATCCACGCATGAAACTGCTCTTCAACACCTGGCTGGGGCTGGGAGGCTGAGGGGAGCGCACAGGCGGGGCCGTCCGGACGCGGGCGGCCCCGCTTTGTCTCTGGTAGGTGCCGGGCACCGACCCGGTGCCTGGCTCACCGCCGCTACTCCCGTACACGCGTCGGGTCGTGCTCCAGGATGGTGCCCCGAGGGCGGGGCGCGCCGGGTGCGGGGGTGCGGCGGGAGTGGTGGGCGGTCGGGGCAGGGGGGGCGAAAAGCGGTGGGACTGCTGCTGCGGGCGGTGAACCTGCGGCGGGTGTTCGTGCAGGGTCGGCGGGTGGTGCACGCTCTGGCCGGGGTGAGCCTGGCGGTGGCACCCGGCGAATTCCTGGTCATCACGGGGCCATCCGGCTGCGGTAAGACCACCCTGCTCAACGTGCTGGCGGGCATGGACCGTCCCTCGGCGGGCGAGGTGGTGCTGGGGGACGTGGCCTACAGCACCTTGAGTGAGGACGATCTGTCCGCCCTGCGCAGGGAACGCATCGGGTACGTGTTCCAGTTCTACAACCTGCTGCCACACCTGACCGCCCTTGAGAACGTGGCCCTGCCCCTCCGCTTCCGGGGGTGGGGCCGGGAGGCGGCGGTGCGTCGGGCACGCGAGGTGCTGGAGGAGATGGGATTGGGGCACCGCTGGCGGCACCGGCCCCGGGAGCTATCCGGGGGAGAGCAGCAGCGGGTGGCCATCGCGCGCGCCGTGGCCGGCAACCCGGATCTGGTGCTGGCTGACGAACCCACGGGTAACCTGGATTCCCGCAGCGCCGCCCGGGTGGCGGACCTGTTCACCGAGATCAACCGCCAGGGGCGTACCCTGGTGGTGGTAAGCCACGACCCCGCCCTGGTGGAGCGGGCGGTGCGGGTGCTGCCCATGCGGGACGGCTCGATTGCTGCCGGCACCTGAGGGGGTCGGTGGCCGTGTTGCGCTTGGAGAGGGTGTGGGGTTGGGGCGGGCAGGCTGCCTGCCGTCCGGGCGACCAGGTAGAGCCGGAAACGGTGGTGGGATACGGACCGACCCCGCCGCCGCAGACAGTGCTGCTGGAAGCGGACCGGGGGCAGACGGTGGCTACCCTGCTGCACCGGAAGGGGGACCGGGTGTCCCGGGGGGAGCCCCTGGCCTTCTACTCCTTCATGTTCGGTTTGGGCTACCGGGAGTTCGTTTCCCCGGTAGACGGTGAGGTGGTCGGTCTCGAGCCCGGCCGCATCCTGGTGCAGCCGTTTCCGGCCCCGGTGCGGGCCCTGGTGAGCGGTCGGGTGGAAGAGGTGCGGGAGGACCGGGCTATCATCTCTACAGAAGGCCTGCTCCTGCCCGGGAGGCTGGCGTGGGGGCCGGCACGGGGCGGGGAACTGGTGCCTCTCCCCAATGGCGAACTGCTCCCGGACCAGGTGGGCGATGCCCATACCGGCCGGGTGGTGGCGGGGGGCTGGGCCGGCCGGGAGGCGCTGGAGAGCGCCTTTGCCGTGGGAGTGGCAGCCCTCGTCCTGGGCGGTGTGGCCCAGGCGGCCGTGGAGTGGCTGACTGGCATGCGCGCCTCCCTGTCGCCGGACGAATACCTGGCCCGCGTATACGCCGGTCCGCGCGGTACCGCGGGAGAACCGCTGTGGAAGGCAGAAGACGGTCTGCCCCTTACCCTGGTGGTGATGAATGGGTTCGGCGCCCTTCCCCTGGTCGCCGACTGTCACGCCGCCCTGGCGGGGGCAGCAGGTGGATGGTGCTACGTGAGCGGGGAGGAGGTCTCCCCACCCCAGGTGGTCGTGGCGGCGAAGGTCACGACCGCCGGCGGGGTGGTGACGCAGGGCGGCCCGGCCGTGCCCGGTGGCCCGCGTGCACCCGGTAGCGTGGTGGCGGGGGCCCGGGTACGCCTCACCGGTATGCGCCGGGCGGGGGAAGAGGGTACCGTGGTGGAGGTGCTGCCCGAGCCGATACTGTTGCCCACGGAGGTGGCCGTGCCCGCGGCCCGGGTGAAGCTGGCCGACGGCAGCCTGGCGGTGGTGCCCCTGTCCAACCTGGAGCCCCTTCCCGGCTGAACCGCAGTAGGTGGGCTTGGCGATGGGAGGGAAGCCGGTGCTGGAAGCCAGGGGGCTCTCGCGCCGGTACGTGCTGGGAGAGGAGATCTGGGCGGTCAGGGAGGTGGACCTGGCTCTGGCTGCCGGGGAACTGGTGGTGGTGGCCGGCCCCTCCGGCTGCGGGAAGACCACGCTGCTCTCGCTGCTGGGTGCCATGGAGCGCCCCACTGCGGGGGAGGTGTACCTGCAGGGCCGGGCCTACTCCCGGCTGGGGCCGTGGGGTCAGGCTCTACTCCGGCGGCGTCACATAGGTTTTGTGTTCCAGCGATTTCATCTCATCGATCACCTGAAGGCCTGGGAAAACGTGGCCCTCCCCCTGCGCATGGCGGGGGTGCGGGGCGGCGCCGCCCGCCGGCGGGCGCTGGAACTGCTGGAAAGTGTGGGGCTGGGCAGGCGGGCCCTACACCTGCCGGGGGAGTTATCCGGGGGCGAGCAGCAGCGCGTGGCGGTGGCGCGGGCCCTGGCCAACAGGCCCCTGGTGGTGCTGGCCGATGAACCCACGGGCAACCTGGATGCCGCCTCCGGACGGGCGGTCGCAGCCCTCTTCGACAGCCTGCGCCGGGAGGGCACGGCCTTCCTGGTGGTGACCCACCACCGCGACACCTTCCTTCCCTACGCCACCAGGGTTCTGGAGATGCGGGACGGCCGGGTCTACGGCCCCACCTACCCGGGGCCGGAGGTGATAGAGTGATCGGCCTCGCCCTGGGTAACGTCCGGCGCTGGTGGTGGCGGTACCTCCTCACCGCCCTGCTGCTGGGCGCGGGTATGGCCGTGCTGGTGCTGGGCCTGGCCTACGTCGCCGCGCACGGACGGTTGCTGGGCCGGGAGTGTCCCCGCCTGCATCTCCCCTGCCACCTGGTGCTGCGCGTGCCGCCGGCGGTACGGGTGATGGTTGACCCCGGTCAGCCCGAGAACAACATCCCCCCCACCTACCGGTACGAGAGCGTGTTCACGGGCGATCTGGCCCGGGCCCTGGGCCGCGCGGGCGTGGCCTGGATGGAGGAGGCGGCCGCTGTCCCGCTGGTGGCCGGTCCGCTGGGCCAGGGCGAGGTGTGGTACGTGGTACCGCAGGGGCGGCTGGTCTCAGCCCTCTCCTGGCAGCAGGGCGGGCCCCCGGCGGAGCCGGGCGAGGTGGGCCTGCCGGCAGAATGGGCGCGACGGGCGGGGGTGCTGCCGGGCGACCGGGTGCAGCTTTTGCTCCTTGACCCCGCCACCGGTTTCCTGCGGGAGGAAACCCTGCGGGTGACAGGCATATACGGTGACCTGGCCGCCCCCGATGTCCCTCTGCTCCCCCTGCCGGACCGGGAGGGACGGGACTTTGCCCGGGAACTGCAGGAAAGGGGCGAGGTGGCCTGGCCCTACGCCAACGTCCTGCTGGTGAGTTTCCAGGGGGGCGCCAGTGAAGGGCTGTTCTGGCGTATCCTGGAGAACTCCGAATACCCGGTGTACGATGCGCTTACGGTAGATACACCGCGGGAGAGGGCGGCTTCCCTCACCCGGGAGATGTACGGGCCGGTGCAGTTGCTGTTTCCGCTGCTGTTCGTCTTCGCCGGGCTGGGCGTACTGGCCAGCACCCTGCTCGCGGTGCTGGACCGGCGCCGCGAACTGGCCATCCTGAAGGCGGTGGGCATTCCCGGCCACCAGATCGGGCGCGTGCTCACCCTGGAGGCGGTGGCCGCCGGCCTCGCGGCCTGCCTGCTGGGCTGGGCGGGTGCCGTCCTCCTCCGTCACCGGCTGGCAGGTCCCGGAGGCAGGCTACTTGTCCTTCCGCCCGGCATGGTGCTGGGCGGGGCGATGGCGGTCCTGGCCACAGCCGCCCTGGCGGTGGCAGGGCCGGCTGCCCTGGCCCGGGCCGCCACGGTGACCGAACTGCTGCAGGGTCGCACCATGCGCCTGTGGCACCAGCGGGTGGGATCCCGTGAGGACGCGCGGGCCACGGGTGCAACGCGGGCACGCGGCCGGGGCGAACCCGGTATCGCTCCCGGCGGCGTTGGGGCAGTGGGCCGGACAGGCACGCGCGCCGCGAGAGGGAAGGGTGGATAGATGTTCCTGGGGCTTGGTTTCGTGAACGCCAGGCGCAACCTCTCCCGCAGCGCCGTGGCCCTAATCGGGGTGGCGCTGGCGGCGGCGGTGTTCACCGCTTCCCTCTCGCTGGGCGCGGGTTACCCCGCCGGTGCCGGCCTGGAGTACCGGTTCGTGCTGGGAGGGGACCTGCTGATCTTCCCCGCCCGCTACTGGTTTTGGGACCGCCGTGAGCGGGTCACCCTGCAGAAGGCCGGCGCCGACCTGGCCTTTCCACTGGCCTATTTCCATCCCGCCGCCTTCACCCGCGGCTTCCTGGCGCCGCCCGGGATGCCCGGCCTGATCGACCCCGGCGATCTCGACGTCCTCGTGGCAGGCGGTAAGCTGGCGGGGGGTGAACCGGCCCGTCCCGGGCAGGATCTGCTGGGGCGAGGCCTGCGGGGGCGGGATCTGCCGTGGCGGGGCCTCACGGAGCAGGACCTGCAGGGGGTGATGCCCTACTGGGTGCTGCCGGCGCGGGTGTTCCGGCAGGTGGTGGACGAGCAGGGACGGCCGGCCCTGGCCGGCGGCCCCATAGTCCTGCGCGGCAGGGAGGTGGAGAAGGACCTGGCCTGGTGGCCCTGCGAAGAGATGCTGGACGAGGGTCGCTACTTCCGGCCGGAGGACGAGGGCCGCCCGGTGGCACTGGTGTTCGCCGGCGCCGGGTACGTGGGGCACACCGTTACGGTACGGGTCCCGGCCCTGCGCAGGGAGGGGGGCGAACTGAGAGTGGACGACCGGGGGGGCCGCGACTTCGTCCTGGAGGTGGTGGGGGTCCTCAGGACACCCCGGCGGTTGGTGACGGTCAGCGGTGAGGGCCAGGGCCCGGTGACACGGCCGGTGTCCTGGCGGCCGGGGGAGATCTGGATTCCTGCCCGTACCCTGGCGGAGATCTACCGTCAGGTGGCGGGCGCGGAGTTGGACTGGGCGCCGGCGGCGGCGGTGCGCCTGCGGTCGGTAGCCTACCTTGAGGAGGTGGCGCGGGCCCTGGGCCGGCAGGATCCCCGATGGGTGGCGGTGAGCGTTCCCCGCCTGCTGCAGGAGGGCACGGGCGGTGACCTGGTGTTGCCGGAGGACTGGCGGCGCGGGCTGGTGGGGCTGGCCCACGCCGGAGCAGAGGGGTTGAGGGCGGTCGCCAGGGGGACGGTTGTCCCGGGCCCACCAGCACAGCCGGTGGTCCCCGTCGACCCCGGGCGCATGGGGGTCTACCTTATGTTCGGGGTGGCGGGGATGCTGGTGGCGATCAATATGCTGGTACTGGTGACGGGCAGGCAGGAGGAGATGGGTGTGCTGCGAGCCCTGGGGGCCCATGGCCACGAGGTGGTGGCCATGGTGCTGGGGGAGTGCCTGGCAGTGAGCCTGCTGGGCGGGGGCGTGGGTTTCGGCTTCATCCACCTGCTGGGGGCCTGGAACCTGGTGTCGAACCGCATGCCGTGGCTGGAGGTGGCCACCCGCACCCTGGATAACCTGGGCCGCGTCCTCGTGCTCTGCGGGCTCATGGCGGTGGCGTTCGGGCTCATCCCGGCCTGGCGGGCCCTGCGCCGCAGCCCCGTCGACCTGCTCAAAGGGCTCTGAGCGTACCACCCGGCCGGGCCGCGGCAGGTTCTTGCCACGCGGCACCGTGCGACGGCCGTGCCCTGCGCGACCGCGTCAGGGCGGCGGGGGCGAGGCGGTGAGTTGGGGGTGAGGACTTGAAGGGAGCAGTTCTCGGCCTTGACGTGGGGAGCACCACCACCAAGGCTACCCTGTTCCTCGGGGAGGGGGGCCGGTGGCGGGTGGCGGGCCAGGCCACCGCACCCACCACGGTGGAGGCACCCGTCGAGGACGTGATGGTGGGGACCAGGGAGGCGCTGCACCGGCTCGAGCAGTCGGCGGGCGTCGCGCTGCTGGACGAGCGGGGTGAACTCGTCCGGCCCCGCACGGGTGACCGGGGAGTCGATGCCACGGCGGTCACCTCCAGCGCGGGGGGTGGCCTGCAGATGCTGGTGGCGGGGGTGATGCGGGAGATCACGGCGGAGAGCGCCGAGCGCGCTGCCCTGGGAGCGGGCGCCATCGTGGTGGATGTGCTGGCCATCGACGATGGGCGCACACCCGTGGAGAAGGTGCACGTCATCCGCAACCTGCGGCCGGACATGGTGCTCCTGTCGGGAGGGACGGACGGGGGAGGCGTATCCCACGTGGTGGCCCTGGCCGAGGTCCTGCGGGCCGCCCGGCCGCGGCCGCGCTTCGGGGAGGGGTTCCGCCTGCCCGTGGTGTACGCGGGAAACGTGCGGGCCCGCCCCCATGTCGAGGAGCAGCTGGCCGAGGATTTCGTGGTTTCCTTCGTGCCCAACCTTCGTCCGGTCCTGGAACGGGAGGAGCCCGGGCCCGCGCGCCAGGAGATCCTGCGCCTGTTCCTGGAGCATGTGATGGCACACGCCCCCGGGTATCCTCGGTTGCTGGAATGGGCGGGGGGTACCATCCTGCCCACGCCGGTGGCGGTGGGAGCGGCCGTGCGTCACCTGGCGGGGAAGTGGCGGGGCAACGTGCTGGCGGTGGACATCGGAGGTGCTACCACCGACGTGTTTTCGGTGGCGGGGGGCGTATTCAACCGCACGGTCTCCGCCAACCTGGGGCTCTCCTACAGCAGTCCCAACGTGTTCGCCCGGGCCAGCTTCGCAAATCTGGTCCGGTGGTTGCCCTTCCCGGTTTCCGAGGACGAACTGCGCAACTGGATCGCCAACAAGATGGTGCGGCCCACCGTTCTCCCGGAAACCGTCGAGGAACTCATGGTGGAACACGCGCTGGCGCGGGAGGCGCTGCGCCTCTCCTTCCGCGAGCACCTGCGGCTGGCCAGGGAACTCAAGGGTATCCAGCTGCAGCGCACCATTGCGGACATTTTTTCTCCCAAGGTTTCCGGCGCCCCCCTGGTGGAAATGCGCACGGTGGACGCCATCATAGGCTCGGGCGGGGTGATATCTCACGCGCCGCGGTCCGGGCAGCCCCTCCTCATGATGCTGGACGGCCTGGAGCCGGAGGGCGTGACGGAATTGTACTGGGACCGGGGCTTCCTGCTCCCCCACCTGGGTTGCCTGGTGGAGTCGGACCCCGAACTGGGCGGCAGGTTGCTGGAGGAGAACCTGGTCCACCTGGCCACGGTCATCGCCCCGGTGGCGCCTCGGGCCCGTCCCGGCACCCAGATTTGCGAAATGGTGATACGCCGGGGGGGCACGGTGAGCAGGGAAATCGTGCGGCAGGGGGACTTCCGCCTTTTCGCCTGGTACCGGGGCGAGGTGGTGGACGTGGAATTGCGCCCCGCCCGCAGCGCGGACGTCGGTGCGGGGCCGGGGAAACTGGTGCGCACCCGGCTGGAGGGCGGGGAGCATGGCGTCATCCTGGATGCCCGCGGGCGGCCGCTGGTTCCTCCCGAGGACGAAGGCCTGCGGCGTGACTGGCTGCTGGGCACCATGGAGTTTCTGGATGCTTACCCGGCCGCCGCCCTGTCGACATGGCGTGGCGACCGCGCGGGGTAAAAGCCCCCGCCCAAAAGGGCCGTGCATGGAAGGGCCCGTGCCCTCGCAGGTATTCCCTGAGCTTGAAGGGACGGTGAGCGCGGTGCAGGTGACACTGATCCGGCGCGAACGGCGGCTTCCCTTCCCGGGGGAAGTGCTGGTGGAACCCGGGCAGGTGGTGGAGCCCCACACCGTGGTGGCCCGCACCACCCTGGTGCCGGGGATGCCCCACGTGGTGGAGGTGGCCCGGGAACTGGGTGTCGAGCCCGGCGAGGTACCCCGGTACGTGCTCAAGGCGCCCGGGGACCGCGTTACCACCGGGGAAATCCTGGCGCGGGCCGACAGGGGCCTGGCCGGGGTGCGGGAGTGCCGCAGCCCCTGCGACGGGGTGGTGGAGATGATCCTCGCGGGCCACGGGCAGGTGCTCGTGCGCGAGGACGCCCGCAAGGCGGCCCCCGTGGTCTGGGTGGACGTGGCCCGGCGGCTGGACGTACCACCCCACCGCATCCGCGCCTTCCTCCGGGTGCGGGAGGGTGACGAGGTGCGGGCGGGCGAGGTGATCGCCCAGGGCATGGAAGGGATGATGGCCGACCGCGTGTACGCCCCCGCCACCGGGGTGGTAGAACAGGTGGACACCCGTACGGGTGGAGTGGCCATCCGCCGTCCCCACCGCCCGGCCGAGGTAGACGCCTACCTGGCGGGGCGGGTGGTGGAAGTGTTCCCCCAGTGGGGAGCAGCCATCGCGGCACGGGGCTATGAGGTGGCGGCCCTTTTCGGCATCGGTGGCGAGGCCTACGGGCCACTGCGGGTGGCGGTGGGGGGACCCGAGGACGTGCTGGGTGCCCCTGCCATCGGCGGTGATGACAACGGGAAAGTCCTGCTGGCGGGAAGCCTGGTGACGGGCGACGCCCTGCGCCGTGCCCGGGAGGTGGGGGTGCGGGGCATCATCAGCGGGGGTGCCCACCAGGGCGACCTGGTGTCTTTCACCGGCAGGGAAATAGTGGTGGGTATCACCGGGCAGGAAGCGGACGTCACCGTGGTGCTCACCGCCGGGTTCGGGCGCCGGGCCATGGACGCCGGCCTTTTCGCGGAACTGGCCTCCCACGAGGGGCGGGTGGTTTCCCTCAACGGCACCACCCAGGTGCGGGCGGGGGCCGTGCGTCCCGAGGTGCTCATCCCCCTGGAACCTGCCCCCTGACCCACCCGCACTGGTCGGCGCCATGGGAGTGGATGAGGTGAACAGGGCGCAGCGATTGGGCGTGGTGGGGATCTGCGCTTTCGCCGTAGCGGAGATCCTGTGCGATCTGGCCCAATTCCTCTGGTCGGGGATGCCCGTGTTCGTGCGCCTGCTCGCCCTGGTGCTGGTTACCAAAGTGGTTGGTGACTTCACCTACTGGCGCCTCGAGCCCCGGCGTCGTACCTGGCTCTACTGGGACGACTACCTGGCCCATCACCTTTTCCCCCACTTCCTTTGGGGGGTGCCACTGGCGGTGGCCCAGGCCCTGGCGGCCATCTGGTTCGTGACCGTCTTCTGGGTGCACCTGGTGGCGGTGAGCGCGCTGCCCGCCACCATCCTGTACGTCATAACCCGCCACCTGGACGAGGTGACGCAGGACCGCGGTTACCGTCCCCTTCGCCGCCTCGAGAGTTAGCTGCGATCCAGGCTGCGTGGCGTCGACATGATCCTCCGGAAGACGGGTTGCTTCCTGCGGAGGCGGCATCTGCCGGGTTGAGGCAGGAGGCCGTGGCCTGGGAAGCGAATTAGGCTGAGGCGGCCCGGATGCCTGCCAGGGGCGCAGCCCCGGCCTGGAAACGGAGGAAGAGTCATGCCTGCTCTGGAGGAATTCTCGCGGCGAAGGCACGAGCTCATGACCCGGAGGGCGAGTGCGCCCGGCCTGGAGATCTACGTGGGCATGGGCACCTGCGGCCTGGCGGCGGGGGCCCAGGCCGTGTGGGACGCAGTGGAGAACGAGTTGCGCGAGCGGGGCATCTCCGCCCGCCTGGTCCGTACGGGGTGTATCGGCATGTGCGAGTCCGAGCCCCTGCTGGACGTGGTGCGGCCGGGGGAGCCCCGCATTACTTACGGAGGGGTTTCGGCGGAGGCGGTCCCCGAAATCGTAGAAAAGCACGTGCTCGGGGGGCACCCGGTCGAGGAGCACCTGATCGGGCAGATAACCGACCCCGCCCGTCCCTACCAGGAACTCCCCTTTTATTCTAAGCAGCGCCGGCTGGTGCTGGCACGCACGGGGTTCATCGACCCCCGCAGCATCGAGGACTACCTGTCCGTGGGCGGTTACGGGGCCCTCCTCAAGGTGCTCACTTCCATGAGCCCTGAGCAGGTCATCGCCGAGGTGACGCGCTCGGGGCTGCGCGGCCGGGGCGGGGCCGGGTTCCCCACCGGACGGAAGTGGGAGGCCACCCGTGCCGCCAACGGCCGCAAGAAGTACGTGGTCTGCAACGGCGACGAGGGCGACCCCGGCGCCTTCATGGACCGCAGCGTGCTG
The DNA here is from genome assembly GCA_014360055.1 of Bacillota bacterium. Lineage (GTDB taxonomy): Bacteria > Bacillota > Sulfobacillia > JACIYH01 > JACIYH01 > JACIYH01. The sequence continues at coordinate 15,186 of JACIYH010000022.1, forward strand.
GAGGGAGATCCCCACGCGGTCCTGGAGGGGATGATGATCGCCGCCTACGCCATCGGGGCGGACGAGGGTTACCTGTACATCCGGGCCGAGTACCCCATGGCCGTGCGGCACGTGCGCATGGCCATCGAACAGGCGCGGGAGTCGGGCCTGCTGGGCAAGGACATCCTGGGCACCGGTTTTTCCCTGGACCTTCACATCAAAGAGGGTGCCGGTGCCTTCGTGTGCGGTGAGGAGACGGCGCTCCTGGCTTCCATCCAGGGAGAGCGGGGCATGCCCCGTCCCCGGCCGCCCTTCCCGGCCCAGTCGGGCCTGTGGGGCTGCCCCACCAACATCAACAACGTGGAGACCTACGCCAACGTCCCCGCCATCATCACCAACGGGGCCGACTGGTTCGCGGCCGTGGGCACCGAGCGCAGCAAGGGGTCGAAGGTGTTCTCCCTGGCCGGCAAGGTGGCACGCACCGGGCTGGTGGAGGTGCCCATGGGCCTCACCCTGCGGGAACTCATTTTCGACGTAGGGGGCGGCATCAAGGAGGGTAAACGTTTCAAGGCCGTGCAGATCGGTGGGCCCTCGGGAGGATGCCTGCCCGAGTCCCTGCTCGATACCCCCATCGACTACGACCAACTGACGGCCACCGGCGCCATCATGGGATCGGGCGGCGTGGTGGTGCTGGACGAAGACAGTTGCATGGTGGACATCGCCCGCTTCTTCCTCAACTTCACCCAGAGCGAGTCCTGCGGCAAGTGCACCCCATGCCGCGAGGGCACCAAGCGCATGCTGGAGATCCTGACCCGCATCTCGGAGGGCAAGGGCGAGCCCGAGGACCTCGACCGGCTGGAGCGCCTGGCGCGGGTGGTCAAGGACACCTCTCTGTGCGGGCTGGGGCAGACCGCCCCCAACCCCGTGCTCACCACCCTGCGCTACTTCCGGGACGAGTACCTGGCGCACGTGGTGGACAAACGCTGCCCGGCCCGGGTGTGCGCCGGGCTGCGGGAGTACCGCATCGATCCCCAACTCTGCCGCGGCTGCCTGCTCTGCAAGCGTTCCTGCCCGTCGGGCGCCATCTCGGGCGAGCGGCGGCAGCCCCACGTCATCGACCAGACCCTCTGTATCCGGTGCGGTGCCTGCGAGGCCACCTGCCCGTTCGGCGCCATCAGCCACTGAGAGGAAGGTGAACAGCCCGTGACCATGAATTCGTGCCAGCCCTCCCTCGTGGCCCTCACCGTTGACGGGCGGGAGGTGAGCGTCCCCGCCGGAACCACGGTGTTCGAGGCAGCCCGGGCCGCGGGTATCGAGATACCCCACCTGTGTCACCACCCCTGGCTGAAGCCCACGGGGGCGTGCCGCCTCTGCGTGGTGGAGATCAAGGGTGCCCGCGGGCTGCCCACGGCCTGCACCACCCCGGTGGCGCCGGGCATGGTGGTGCAAACGGAGTCCGAGCGGGTGGTGGAAGCTCGGCGGGAGATCCTGGACCTCATTCTGGCCAACCACGCCGCCGAATGCCTCACCTGCGAGAAGGCGGGTGACTGCCGCCTGCAGGATTACGCCTACCGTTACGGGGTGGCGCGGACCTCTTACCACGGGGAACGGCGCCAGTACCCGCCCGATGAGTCGAACCCCTTCTTCTACCGCTACCATGACAGGTGCATCATGTGCGGCCGTTGCATCCGCGTGTGCGACGAGGTCATGGCCGTCAACGCCATCGACTATGCCTACCGGGGCTTCCGCACCAAAGTGGCCACCGCCTACGAGGTGGGCCTGGAGGAGAGCCCCTGCGTCTTCTGCGGTAACTGCGTGGCCGTTTGCCCCACCGGGGCCCTGCAGCCCAAGCTCTCGGTGGGCCAGGGGCGCCGCTGGGAGATCCATAAGGTGCGCACCGTGTGCCCCTACTGCGGCGTGGGCTGCTCCCTCGACCTCGAAGTGCGCGACGGGGAGCGGCCGCGGGTGGTGGGGGTGAGCGGGGGCGACGGCCCCACCAACGAGGGCCTGCTGTGCGTCAAGGGCCGCTTCGGCTGGGACTTCCTGCACAGCCCCGACCGGCTCACCCGGCCCCTCATCCGGGAGGGCGACGGGTTTCGCGAAGCGTCCTGGGATGAGGCCCTGGACCTGGTGGCCCGCCGGTTGGGCGAGATCCGGGAGAAGCACGGTCCCCACAGCCTGGCCGGGCTGTGTTCGGCCAAGTGCACCAACGAGGAGAACTACCTGTTCCAGAAGCTGGTGCGGGCGGTGTGGGGGACCAACAACGTGGATCACTGCGCCCGCCTGTGCCACGCCTCCTCCGTGGTGGGACTGGGGATGGCCTACGGTAGCGGCGCCATGACCAACTCTCTGGCCGACCTCGAGCAGGCCACCCTGTACTTCGTGATCGGTTCCAACACCACCGAGGGCCATCCCGTGCTCTCCCTGCGGGTCAAGCGGGGACTGCGGGCGGGGGCGAAGCTGATCGTGGCCGATCCCCGCCGCACCGAGCTGGCCGAGCGGGCCGACATCTTCCTGCAGCACCTGCCCGGTACCGACGTGGCCCTGCTGGGGGCCATGATCCACGTCATCCTGGAGGAAGGGCTCGAAAACCGGGAGTTCGTGGCCGCCCGCACCGAGGGCATCGACGAACTGCGCGCCTCGGTGGCGGCGCTCACGCCCGAGTACGCCGAGCGGGTCACCGGCGTCCCTGCCGACCTCATCCAGCAGGCGGCCCGGGAGTACGCGCGGGCGGAGCGGGCGGCCATCCTCTACGCCATGGGCATCACCCAGCACACCACCGGTACCGACAACGTGCTGGCCATCGCGGCCCTGGCAGCGGTGTGCGGACAGGTGGGCCGGGAGGGCACGGGCGTCAACCCCTTGCGCGGCCAGAACAACGTGCAGGGGGCCTGCGACATGGGTGGCCTGCCCAACGTGCTGCCCGGGTACCAGTCCTACCGCGACGGGGGCCTGCGCCGCAAGTTCGAGGAAGCCTGGGGGCCGCCGCTTCCCACCGGGGACGGGCTCACCGTGGTGGAGATGATGGAGGCGGCCGCGCAGGGCCGTATCCGGGGTATGTACATCATGGGGGAGAACCCCATGCTTTCCGACCCCGACCTGGGCCACGTAGAAGAGGCCCTGCGCTCCCTGGACTTCCTGGTGGTCCAGGACATCTTCCTCACCGAGACGGCGCGCCTGGCCCACGTGGTGCTGCCCGCCGCCGCCTTCGCCGAGAAGGAAGGGACCTTCACCAACACCGAGCGGCGCGTGCAACTCCTGCGCCGGGCGGTGCCACCCCCCGGCGAGGCCCTGGCCGACTGGGAGATCATCTGCCGCCTGGCGGAACGCATGGGATACCCCATGTCCTACGCGGGCCCGGCCGAGATCATGGATGAGGTTACCCGGCTGGTACCCAGCTACGGCGGTATGGGCTACGCCTACCTGGGTGAGGGTGGCAAGCAGTGGCCCTGCCCGCAGCCCGGACATCCCGGCACGCCCATCCTGCACCGGGAGAAGTTCGCGCGCGGACGGGCGCGGCTCTTCCCCCTGGAGTTCCGCCCGCCGGCGGAGGTGCCGGACACCGAATACCCGCTCTACCTGACCACAGGGCGCATCCTGTTCCATTACCACACCGGCTCCATGACCAGGCGGGCGCGGGGGCTGCAGGCCATCCGGCCGGACCCCTACGTGGAGATCCATCCCGACACCGCTGCCGGCCTGGGCATCACCGACGGCCAGATGGTGGAGGTGGCCTCGCGGCGGGGCTCCATCCGCCTGCGTGCCCTGGTCACCGACCGTACCGCACCAGCGGTGGTCTTCATCCCCTTCCACTACGCCGAGGCGGCGGCCAACGTCCTCACCAACCCCGCCCTGGACCCCCAGGCCCGCATCCCCGAACTCAAGGTGTGCGCCGTGCGGGTGCGTCCCGCCTGATTTCAGGAGGTGTTCGCCGTGAGCGCCGTGGCCCTGAAGGAGCAGGAACTCAAGCAGAGGCTGGAACCCATCCTGGTCCGGCACGGGAGGGCCCCCTCCGGTCTCATCCCCATCATGCAGGACATCCAGGCGGAGTTCGGGTACCTGCCACGGGAGGCGGTGGAAGAGGCCGCCCGGTGGCTGAAGATACCGTTGAGCAAGGCCTACGGCGTGATCACGTTCTACGCCCAGTTCCACCTCAAGCCCCGGGGTAAGTACGTGCTGCGGGTTTGTCTGGGGACCGCCTGCCACGTGCGGGGTGGCGAGAAGGTGCTGGAGGCGGTGAGCCAAGAACTGGGCATCGCCCCCGGCGACACCACCCCGGACCTCAGGTTCACCCTGGAGCGGGTGGCCTGCCTGGGATGCTGCGGGCTGGCCCCCACCATGATGGTCAACGACCAGACCTTCGCCCGCCTCAATCCCCAGAAGGTGAAGGAGGTCCTGGCCCAGTTTGCCGAAAGCTGACCCGCCCCACCCACCCGCAGGTGTGCCCGGAGCGGGGTGGTGGGCCGGGGTGCGGGGCGACGGCCCGGGGTGCGCGGCGGAACGTCTCCTCTAAGGAGCGATGAGCAGTGGAGCCCGTCACGGCGGTGGCCATCCGCCGCATACGAGCCCAGTCCGAGGAGGAAACGGGTGACGTGGTGGCGCGCGAGTACCCCGTCACCCTGGTCTGCCGGGGCGAAGGCGCAGCCGGGCCGGCGTGGGATGTGACCACGCTCATGTGCACGCCGGAACACCTGGACGAACTGGCCCTCGGTTTTCTCTACACCGGGGGCCTCGTCTCCTCCCGGGAAGAGGTGCGGGCGCTCGAGGTGGAGGCGGGGCCGGACGCCGGTCGGGTCCTCATCACCCTGGCTCCCGCAGCGGTTTCCAGGCTGGAGGACTGGCGGGCGGCTCGCCGGGAGAACTGGCAGACGGCGCGGGCCGTGGGGACCGGTTGCGGCTATGCCGCGCTGACGGGTGAGGAGGAATTGCCCCGGGTGAGCGGTAACCTGCGGGTAACTGTGGCGGAGATAATGAGTGGCTTGAGCGAACTGGTGCGGGCTCCCGTGCACCGGGAGACGGGGGCGACCCACGCGGCCGCCCTGGCCTGCGGAGGGGGAGGGATTCTCTGCCTTAGGGAAGACGTGGGCAGGCACAACGCTGTGGACAAGGTCGTGGGGTGGTGGCTCGCCCGGGGGGGGCCGGCGGAGGTGCCGACCGGCCGCGTAAGTAACCGGGTGGCGCACGGCGGTGCGCATCTCGGCCCCGGAGAGGGCCTGGTGGTGCTCACCACCGGGCGGCTGTCCTCGGACATCGTCCTCAAGGTGAGCCGCCTGGGCGCCCAGGTACTGGTGTCCCGGGCGGCGCCCACCTCCCTTGGTATCCGCCTGGCCTACCTGACCGGCCTCACCCTGGTGGGGTTCGCCCGACCGGGGCGCCTCAACGTCTACACCTTTCCCGAGAGAGTGGTCTCGACGCCGGATTGAACTCTTGATGGGAGGGATGAGAGGTGCAGGAGACGGTAATCGTGAGCGCTTGCCGGACCCCCTTTGGCAGTTTTGGGGGCGGCCTCAAGGACATCCCGGCTGCCGACCTGGGGGCGTTGACCATCCGGGAGGCCCTGAGCAGGGCTGGCCTGGCGCCCGAGCAGGTGCAGTACGTGCTCATGGGTATGGTGGTGCAGGCGGGGGCGGGACAGAGCCCGGCCCGGCTGGCCGCCCTCAAGGCCGGGATTCCGCCTCAGGTGCCGAGCGACACCATCAACAAAGTGTGTGCGTCTTCGCTCCGCTGCGTGAACGTAGCCGACGCCCTCATCCGGGCGGGCGACGTGGAGGTGGCCGTGGCGGGGGGCATGGAGAACATGAGCCGGGGCCCCTACCTGGTCCCGGGGGCCCGCTGGGGCTACCGCCTGTGGAACCAGACCCTGGTGGACGCCACCGTCAACGACGGCCTCTGGTGCGCCATCCACAACGTGCACATGGGGGTGCATGCCGACCGGGTGGCCCGCGAGTACGGCCTCAGTCGCGAGGAGCAGGACGCCTGGGCGTACCGCAGCCACGTGCGCGCCCTGGATGCTATCAGGGCAGGGCGCCTGAAGGACGAGATCGTGCCGGTCGAGGTCCCCCAGCGCAAAGGCCCGCCGGTAGTGTTGGACACCGATGAATCGCCCCGACCGGATACCTCTCCCGAGAAACTGGCCGCGCTCAAACCGGTGTTTCTGCCAGACGGTACCATCACCGCCGGCAACGCTCCCGGTATCAATGACGGTGCTGCCGCCCTGGTGCTTACCTCCCGGCGCAAGGCACAGGAGTTGGGGCTGAAGCCCCTGGCCACTGTCATCTCGCAGGGATGGGTGTCCCGTCCCCCGGAGGAATTCCCCCTCACCCCCTATCCGGCTGCCCAGGCCGCCTTGCAGAAGGTGGGACTCTCCTTTGCCGACGTGGACCTGATCGAGGTCAATGAGGCCTTTGCAGCCGTCGCCCTGGTCAACATGAAGCTGGGCGACTGGCCCCAGGAGAAGGTGAACGTCAACGGCGGGGCGGTGGCCCTCGGGCATCCCATCGGCGCCTCCGGAGCGCGCATCCTCCTCACCCTGGCGTACGAGTTGCGCCGTCGGGGAGGCGGCCTGGGAGTGGCCTGCCTGTGTGCGGGCGGCGGGCAGGGCGAAGCCACGGTCATCCGCGTAGAACCCTGACCGCCGCGCCTTACCCCGTGCGGCTGACGTCCTTCGAGAGTCGGCAGGCTGAGTGCAGGAGGGAGGGCTATCGCCATGGAAGTGCGCAGGGTTTTCGTGGCAGGGGCGGGCCAGATGGGCTCCGGCATCGCCCAGGTGGCGGCCCAGGCGGGCCTGCAGGTGACCATGCAGGATATCGCGCCCGAGTTCCTGGACAGGGGGATGGCCACCATCCGCCGCAACCTGGCCCGTGGCGTGGAGAAGGGGCGCATCACGGCAGAAGAGCAGCAGGCCATCCTGGAGCGCCTCAAGGCCACCCTGAACCTGGAGGCGGCCGCGGAGGCGGACGTGGTGATCGAGGCCATCGTGGAGAACTTGCAGGCCAAGAAGGACCTGTTTTCGGAACTGGACCGGATCTGCCCGGCGGCCACCATCCTGGCATCCAATACCTCGTCCCTGCCCATCACCGAACTGGCCGCCAGCACGAAGCGTCCCGACCGCTTCATCGGCATGCATTTCATGAACCCGGTGCCCGTGATGCAACTGGTGGAGGTGGTGCGGGGTCACCTCACCTCCGACGAGACCCACGCCGTGATCCGCGACCTGGCCGTGCGCATGGGGAAGACGCCGGTGACCGTGCAGGACTACCCCGGGTTCGTGGCCAACCGTGTGCTCTTCCCCATGATCAACGAGGCCATTTACTGCCTGATGGAGGGCGTGGCCTCCGCCGAAGACATCGACACGGTGATGAGGCTGGGCATGAACCACCCCATGGGGCCACTGGCCCTGGCCGACCTCATTGGCCTGGACACCTGTCTGGCCATCCTGGAGACCCTGCACCGGGGCCTGGGTGACCCCAAGTACCGGCCCTGCCCCCTGCTGCGGCGCATGGTGAGTGCCGGCCTGCTGGGTCGCAAGACGGGCCGCGGCTTCTACACCTACTGAGGGCGCCGTCCCGGCAGCGCCGCGCCCCGCTGCCGGCGTTGTGCCCCCCCTACCGGTCCCCAGGCTGCGGCCCGCCTGGCGGGCAGACTGTGGAACTACTTAACGCTTCGCCGGGCCCTCTTGAGCCGCGCCAATGTCCTACGACCTTGCCGGAAAGGAGGAGGGGCGGCGCTCCCTGTCACCTCCGTGCATGGTCATCGGGCTTAAGCCACTGCAGTGCGTGGCGCCGCCGGGCATCCATGAAGATACTGTTCCTGGTCTACGACACCTTCTGCGAGTTCGAGATGGCTTTGCTGGCCTTCGTTGCCAGGAAGGAGAAGAATGAGATCGTGACGGCCTCGCCGGACGAGACCCCGCGGGTGAAGGGCATGGGCGGGTTGACCGTGGTGGCCGACGTGCCTCTCGGGTCGGTGCGTGCGGCCGAGTACGACGCCCTCATCATCCCCGGGGGAGACCCCGACGTACTCCTTGACCGGGACGAAGTAAGCGCACTCATCCGGGAGTTCAATAACTGTGGGAAGCTCGTGGGGGCGATCTGCGCTGCCCCGGTTCACCTGGCACGGGCCGGTGTCCTTGCCGGCAAGCGTTACACCACCAGCTTGAGGGAGAACCGGCGGGGGCTGTTCGACTGGTCCCGGAATACCGGCGAGCCGGTGGTGGTGGACGGGAACATCGTCACCGGCAAGGGCGAAGCCTTCGTCCACTTCGCGTTCACGGTTCTCGAGCAGCTGGGTGCCTATCAGGACATGGCTCACGCTCCGCTGTGGCGGAAGGAGTTCGGCTGCGGCGTGTGAGGTTGCTGCGCAGTTGGAGGGGACCAAGTAGAGAGCGAGTGGAAACTGTGGGGGGATGGAGATGGATTTTGGGCTGAGCCAGGAACTGGAGATGCTGCGTCAGTCGGCGCGGGAGTTCGCTGCCACCCGGGTGGCGCCTCTGGTGGAACGCATGGAGGAAGACGGGAAGTTCCCCCTTGAGTTGATCCCCGCCCTGGGGGAGGAGGGGTACCTGGGGCTCACCGTGCCCCAGAACTACGATGGGCTGGGGATGGGGTACCTGGCACGGGCGCTGGTGCTGGAAGAGATCGCTCGCGTTTCCTGCGCCCTGGCCATGGCCCTGCAGGTGTTCCACCTGGGCATCGAGCCGGTGCTGGCCTACGGTAGCGAGGAACAGAAGGCCGCCCTGCTGCCCCCCCTCGCCAGGGGGGAGAGGCTGGCCACGGCGGCGGTCACCGAATCCGGCGGAGGCTCCGACCCCACCGCCACCCAGACGCGCGCCCGCCGGGAAGGGGACGAGTGGGTGCTGGACGGCCGCAAGGTCTTCATCACCAACTCGCATGTGGCCGACCTGTTCACCGTGCTGGCCCGCACCGGGGACGATCCGCCGCGGTTCACGGCCTTCCTGGTGGAGAAGGATTTCCCCGGTTTCCGGCCGGGCCGCGAGGAGCACAAGGTGGGCATGAAAGGCTGCAACACGGGCGAGGTTATACTGGATGGCTGCCGGGTGCCCGCCGACCACGTGCTGGGGAAGGAGGGCGACGGGCTGAAGGTCACCCTCAGCGCCATCAGCGAGGTGGGCCGTTCCGGTATGGCCGCCTGTGCCCTGGGGGTGCTGGGTGCGGCCCTGGAGGCAGCGACGGAATACTCCAGGAAGCGGGTCCTGTACGGGCAGCCCATCGCACGTCTTGAGGGCATCCAGTGGAAGCTGGCCCAGATGTCCTGCGACCTGGAGGCGGCGCGCCTGCTCACCTACCGGGCCTGCTGGCTGAAGGACCAGGGGAAGCGCTGCGACGTGGAGATGGCGCAGGCCAAGCTTTTCGCCACCGAGGCCGCCATCCGGGGGGCAAAGGAAGCGGTGGACGTGTTCGGTGGCTACGGCTGCATGATGGAGTACCCCGTCCAGAGGTATTACCGCGACGCCATCCTGTTGGGCCCCTCCGCCGGCACGTCCGACATCATGCGTGTAGTCATCGCCCGTGCCCTCACCAGGTAGGGGGGTGCCCCGGCGGGCGGGCGTTGCTGCGCGGTGGATCACGCCGGGGAGGTTCGCGGCGTGGGTGTGGTTGTATGACTGTGGTGGTGTGTGTGAAGCCGGTGCCGGAGCCCCAGGCATGGCGGGCCGAGCCCGTAGATCCCTCGCGGGGCACACCCCGGCGGGAGGGCATCCCGCTGGTCCTGAGCCCGGGAGACCGACGGGCTATCGAGCTGGCCCTCGGGCTGTCCGCTGATGTGGTGTGCCTGGCCATGGGCCCGCCCGAGGCCGAGGCGGCCCTGAGGCAGGGTCTAGCAGTTGGGGGTACCCGGGCGGTCCTGGTGAGCGACCGGCGCTTCGCCGGTGCCGACACCCTGCTCACCGCCCGGGTACTGGCCCTGGCGGTGGAGCGTCTGGGTGCCAGTGTGGTGCTGTGCGGCGGTGAGAGTCCCGACTCGGGTACGGGGAGCGTGCCCGTGCAGTTGGGCACCCTGCTGGGCTGGCCCGTGTTTACGGCCGTGTACGGGATTGGGCCGGTTCAGGGAGAGGGCGGGCGCGCCGGGAGCGGATATGTACTGGAGTGCCACACGGAAAGCGGACCGCTGCGCATAGTAGTGGAACCCCCATTGGTGGCTGCCCTGCATGCGTCGGCCGTGCCTCTACGGTCCCTGTCGCCGGCGGGGATCGTGAAGGCCCGCGGCCGGCCTCTGGAGGTGTGGGATGCTGCCACCCTGGGATGGGAGGGCCCGGCCCAACCTTATACGTCCATGCTCGGGTGGGAACGGACCCCGGTGGTCTCGCGGGCGGAAATGCTCCCGGGCGACCCGGAGGAGGCGGCCCGCCTGCTGGCCGGATTTCTCAGACACGCGGTCCCGCCCGCCCGCAGGGACGGCGGAGAAGCCCGCGGCGCCTGACGCCGGCCGAAGAGCCCGCAGGGTGATGGAAGTTGGTGTGACCTGGTGAGGATCCTCGTGGTTGCTTTCTGGGACAGGACGGTGGCGCCGGAGAGTGTCTGGCAGCCCCTGGCGGCACTGGCGGATACCCCTGCCGTACCATGCCGGGGGGCGGGGGACGAGGCAGGGCCGCGGTGGGAGTTGCTGCTGCTGGTACCACAGGACGAGGCCGAGGTGGCCACGCGCACGTCCTGGGGCATGGCCGAGGCGGTCGTCATCCTGCCCCTTGAGCTCCTGCTCTACCTCCAACCTGCCCTGCTGGGTCGACTGGTGGCCCCTCTCATCACTTCCCGCCGGCCTGACCTGGTGCTCTTTGCTGCCGACCGCCGGGGCGGGAACCTGGCGGCAGCAGTGGCGGCTGAGTTCGGGTGCGGCCTGTGCGCGCACGTTGAGCGCATAGAGGCGGAGCCCAGCGCTCGCCCCGGCCCTGGCCCTGGCCTCCGCCCCGTCTACCTGGTGCCCTCGTATGGCGGTCTTGCCCGCATGACGTCTTCCGGTGCCTGGCAGATGGCCACTGTGGGCACGAGGCTGCCGCCAGTCCGGGTCCCGTCGGGCGGCAGTTGGCGGTCCTGCCTCCCGGCGGCACTCCGACAGGCGGCACGGTGACGGTTCCGCAGCGCGGCGGCACCCCGGCTGGCGGCACGGTTCCGCGGCCCGGCGGCGGTCTGACCGGCACGGTGACCGTGCTGGCGCCCGTGGAAGGCGTTGCCGGCGTTCGTACGTGGGAGCGCCTGGGGCCTGCGCAGCCGGACGCCCTCGACCAGGGCCAGGTCTATCCCCTGGTGGTGGGGGCGGGCTGGGGCGTGGGCGACCGCGACGGCTTTGAGCTGGTCAAGACTCTTGCCCGCGCGCTGGGGGCTCCCCTGGTGGTAACCAGGCCGGTTGTGGATGAAGGGTGGGCTCCCGCTGAGATGCTGGTGGGCCAGAGCGGGAAACGTATCCGTTGCGAGGTTTACCTGGCGGTGGGCATATCCGGCGACCCCCAGCACATGGTGGGGGTGGAGGCCGACACCGTCGTGGCGATTAACACTGACCCCCGCGCCCCCATTTACGGCCGCGCCCGTCTGGGAGTCGCCTGCGACTTCCGCCGGCTGATACCCGCCCTGCTGAGGTGTCTGGAGACACTGCGGTAGCCTGTTCCGCTCCCCTCAACTTGAGTATAATCAATGTAGATACGCAAGCTTTCGTTCCCAGGAGGTGGGTTGAAGGTGATCTTGAGAGTTCAAAAGTGGGGAAACAGCCTTGCATTGCGAATTCCCAAGTCGTTTGCCGAGGAAACGCGTCTGAAGTTCGGCTCGCCCGTAAAGATGGTGGTTAGTGACGGTAAGATCGTAATAGCCCCGATATCGCCGGAGTATCGGTTAGAGGAGCTCGTGGCACAGATTAACGAATCCAACCTTCATGGCGAAGTAGTGGTCTGGGGCCGTGTGGGACGGGAGTCGTGGTGATGGCCAGCCGGTATGTTCCCGACAGGGGAGATGTGGTCTGGCTCACGTTTCATCCCCAGGCGGGCCATGAGCAGTCTGGACGGCGGCCTGCGGTCACCATATCACCGCGCGCGTACAACGGAAAGACAAATCTTGGGATTTTCTGTCCGGTTACTTCTCAGGTCAAGGGCTATCCGTATGAAGTACGGGTCCCCGCTGGAGTGGGCGTCAGCGGTGTCATCCTGTCCGATCAGGTGAAGAGCCTGGATTGGGAGGCAAGGGAAGCCGAGTTCATATGCACGCTACCGGAACAAACGCTTTCTGAGATCCTCGCCAAGCTCAGGACTCTCATCTCCTGATCGCAAACCTCGAGCGGAAAAACTGGTGCCCCGGTAAGTTACGCGGAACCCGCGGCTACCCGCGACAGCCTTTCTCCGATGGGTAACCAGAAATTGTGGCGGCCTGGCCGGTAACCGCGAAGGTATACTTAGCGCGGAGGTCGAAATACTCTGCTGAGCATAACGGTCGGCCCCCTGCGCGTGTTGCCGGGTGTGCCTGGCGGCCGGGGCCGGGGTGGAGGCGTCAAACCGTGAAGGCTGATGGGGACAGCGGCACGGATCGGCTGGCGGAGGTCGTGCGACAGGCGGCCAGGGACGGTAGACTGCCTTGCGCGCGCGCCCTGGAACTGGCACGGGAACTCAAGGTGCCCCCGGCGCGGGTGGGGGAGATGGCCGATCGCCTGGGGATCAAGATAGTCGCCTGTCAGTTGGGATGCTTCCGGTGATGGTGCGATTCATGCGCGGGCAGCGGCCCGTGCGCAGGTTCGGAGGTGTAACGTGAGCGAGGCTGCCGGGGGGCCTTTGTTCTTCAAGGTAGTCACGGTTGAGGAAGCCCGCCGCAGCGTGCTGGAGGCGCTGGGGTGGAGCACGGCGTCCCGGGCGCGGGGCGTGGAGGAACTGGCAATAGAGGAGTGCGCGGGTAGGGTACTGGCCGCTGACCTGGTGGCGCCCGAGGATGTGCCCGGCTTCCCGCGATCCACGGTGGACGGATACGCGGTGCGGGCGCAGGACACCTATGGTGCGGGCGAATCGCTGCCCGCGTACCTCGTGCTGGCGGGCGAGTTGCGCATGGGCGAAGCGCCGGAGAAACCGCTCGGTCAAGGGGAGTGTATGGCCGTGGCCACCGGTGGCGCCCTTCCCGAAGGCGCCGATGCCGTGGTCATGCTGGAGCACACCGAGACGCCCGGCGACGGCACGGTGGCCGTGATGCGGCCGGTCTCGCCCGGGGAAAACCTGGTGCGGCCCGGCGAGGACATCAGGGAGGGCCAGGTGGTCCTGCCCCGGGGCCGGGTCCTCCGCCCACCGGACCTGGGGGTGGCCGCCGCCCTGGGTTACACGCGCTTGCCGGTGTACGCGCGTCCCCGGGTGGCCATCATCTCCACGGGAGATGAGTTGGTGCCGCCGGGTGAGAAACCGGGGCCCGGCCAGGTGCGGGACGTGAACGCCTGCGCCCTGGCAGCGGCCGTGCGGGGGGAAGGCGGTATCCCCCGGTTGCTGGGGATCGTGCCCGACGACCGCGACGCCCTCGACCGTGCCCTGCGGGAAGGGCTGGAGAGCGACTGTGTGATCGTATCTGGAGGGAGCTCGGTGGGCGCCCGGGACCTGGTGGCGGGTGCCCTCGCGGAACTGGGCGAGCCCGGGGTCCTGGTGCACGGCGTGGCGGTCAGGCCGGGCAAGCCCGTCATCATCGCCGTCGCCCGCGGCAAGCCCGTCTACGGGCTGCCCGGCCATCCGGTTTCCGCCCTGGTCACCTTCTACCTGCTGGTGCGCCCGGTCATCCGCTACCTGGCGGGTGCCGATCCCTTCCCGGTGGAGCCGACCGTGCGGGCGCGCCTGGGGCGTAACCTGGCCTCCCGGGCGGGCGTGGAGGAGTACGTGCGCGTTTCCCTGACCCGGGAGGGCGCGCAACTTGTGGCTCATCCCGTCCTGGGGAAGTCGGGGCTCATCTCCACCCTGGCGCGGGCCTGGGGCCTGGTGCGTATCCCGGCCGAGGCCACCGGCCTGGCCGAAGGCGAAGAAGTGGAAGTCGTGGCCATCCCGCCCCTCTGAAGGTGCGGGCGGCAGGCGGAGGTCTGCGAGGTGCGCAAGGACGTATATCTGAAAACCGTACCGTGGCGAGAGGCGCAGGGACTTTTCCTCGACACCGTGCTTGGTCCGGGACGGCGGGCCCGGACGAAGGCAGAGGTCATAGCGACGGCTGAGGCGGTGGGCCGGGTGACGGCGGCGCCGGCGTTCGCCGTGGTGTCCTGGCCCCACTACCATGCCGCCGCCATGGATGGCGTGGCGGTGTCCAGCCGTGACACCGCGGGTGCCAGTGAGACGAATCCCGGGCGGCTGGATCGGGACCAGTATGACCCCGTGGATACGGGCGACCCCCTTCCACCCGGGCGCGACGCCGTCATCATGAGCGAGGAGCTCCACCCCCTGCCTGACGGCCGCCTGGAAGTGATCGCTGCCGTCCCGCCCTGGGACAACGTGCGCCCGGTGGGGGAGGACGTGGTGGCGGGCGAGATCGTTGTTCCCGCGGGACACCGCCTGCGCCCTGCCGACGTGGGGGCGCTGCTGGCGGCGGGGGTGGTAACGGTTGCGGTACGGCGTCGCCCCCGGGTGGGGATTATCCCCACCGGCGATGAACTGGTACCCGTGGGGGAGGCGGTGGCCCCGGGTCAGATCCCCGAATTCAACTCGGTGATCCTGGCCGGGATGTTGGCCGAGTGGGGGGCGGTGCCCGCGGTGTACCCCCCGGTACCGGACGACCCCGGCGCGGTGCGGGACGCCATGGTCCGTGCTGCGGCCGAGTGCGACCTGGTGCTCACCATCGGGGGATCGTCGGCGGGTTCCGGTGATTACACCGCGCGCGCCATGGCCGAGTGTGGCGAGGTACTGGTGCACGGGGTGAACACGCGCCCGGGCAAACCCGTCGTGCTCGGTTTGATCTATGGTGACAGACGGCCTCAGCACGGTGCTGCTGCGCGTGAAGACCGCACGGTCGTGGTGCGCGGCACCCGGGCTCCCGTGCCGGCGGTGGGTATCCCCGGGTACCCGGTGTCGGCGGTGCTGGCCACGGAGCTTTTCGTGCGGCCCCTGGTGCTGACCCTGCAGGGTCTTTCCTCTCCTGCGGCGGAAGTGCTCCGCGGGCGGCTGACACGCCGGCTGGCCTCCGCTGCCGGCGTGGAGGAATTCGTGCGCGTGCGCGTGGGCCGGGTGGGTGACGAATGGGTGGTGGCGCCCCTCTCCCGGGGGGCCGGGCTCACCACCAGCCTGGTGCGCGCGGACGGGTGGCTGGTGGTGCCCGCGGGTGTGGAAGGATTCGCGGAAGGACAGGAAGTGGAGGTGCAACTCCTGCGCAGCCGCGCGGAGATCGAGGGATGCCTCCTGGTGACAGGGAGCCACGATCCCGCCCTGGACGTGCTGGGGAGCCTGCTGGGCGAGCGGCACCCCGGCCTGGGACTGAGTTCGGCCAACGTGGGCAGCCTGGCGGGACTGGTGGCGCTGGGAAGCGGGGAGTGCCATGCCGCCGGGTGTCACCTCCTGGATGCCGAGACGGGCGAGTACAATGCTCCCTATGTGCGAAGGCTGCTCGCCGGGCGCCGGGTGGTGCTGTTCCCGCTGCACTTCCGACAGCAGGGCATCATGGTGGCCCCCGGCAACCCCAAGGGCATCCGGGGGATCGAGGATCTGGCCCGCCCGGATGTCTCCTTCGTGAACCGGCAACGGGGGTCGGGGACGCGCGTGTTGCTGGACTGGCTGCTGGGGCAGAAGGGGATTTCCCCCCGGCAGGTGAACGGGTACGCGCGGGAGATGTTCACCCACGCCCAGGTGGCGGTGGCGGTGGAAAGCGGTACGGCCGATGCGGGCCTGGGGGTGCTGAGCGCGGCGAAGGCGCTGGGGCTGGACTTCATCCCCGTGGCGGAGGAGCAGTACGATCTGGCCTTCCTGCCCGGGACCCTTGAGGACCACCGGGTGCGTGCCCTGCTGGAGGTGGCGCGCAGCGGGGAGTTCGCCCGCGCCCTGGAGGAGATGGGCGGCTACCGCCCGGCCACCGGCGACGCCCGTGAGGTTGGCCCGTAACGCGCCCGCGAGTGTGGCGGGCGTGCCGGTGCCGGTCGGCCGGGGGACGGACAGGCAGGCGGGGGGCCGTCGGGCGGGCTCCCGGGGAGCATGGGGGGCGATGAGGTGAGGGATGGCTTCGGTCGGGAGGTAAACTACCTGCGGGTGTCGGTGACCGACCGCTGCAACCTGCGCTGCCGCTACTGCATGCCCGAGCAGGGGGTGCGGCCCATCGCCCACGCCGACGTACTCCGCTACGAGGAGATCGAACGGGTGGTGCGGGTGGCGGCCCGACTGGGCTTCTGGCGGGTGCGGGTGACCGGCGGTGAGCCCCTGGTGCGCAAGGGGCTGGCCGGCTTCATCGCACGCCTGGCGTCCATCCCTGGCATTGCCGACATCTCCCTCACCACCAACGGCATCCTGCTGGCGGACGCGGCGGGCGACCTGCGTCGGGCGGGGCTGCGCCGGGTGAACGTGAGCCTGGACACCCTGCGGGAAGACAGGTTTGCCTGGATCACCCGGCGACCGGATTTCGGGCGCGCCTGGGCGGGGATCATGGCGGCGCTGCGGGAGGGCCTGGTGCCGGTCAAGGTGAACGTGGTCCTGATGGCGGGGTTCAACGACGACGAGGTCGAGGATTTCGCGCGCCTCACCAGGGAATACCCCCTGTGGGTGAGGTTCATCGAACTGATGCCCCTGGGCGACAACGGGTTGCACGGAGAGTCCGGGTACCTGCCGGTGGCGTCAATCTGGCCTCGCCTCAAGGCGCTCGGGCCGCTCGAGGAGGTGCCTTCCTCCCCCACAGACGGTGGTGGCCCCGCCCGCTATTTCAGCTACCGGGGTGCGCCGGGGAGACTGGGCCTCATCACCCCCCTCAGCCAGCACTTCTGCGGGGGATGCAACCGCCTGCGCCTCACCTCGGATGGCCGCCTGACCCCGTGCCTGGCGGGGGTGGGGGAGGTGGACGTGCGCGGACCCCTGCGCGCGGGCGCCACTGACGACGACCTGGCGCGTCTCATTGCCGTGGCGGTGCGCGAGAAGCCTCAGGAGCATCACATGGCCCCAGGGCAAGTGGCCTGTGACCGGCAGATGTCCCGCCTGGGCGGCTAGGCCCCGCCCGGGGCGCTATGGACCGCCTGGGTGGCTGGGCCCGGCCCCCGCACAGGGCCTCTCGAGGGGTCCCTGGGCGTGCGGGGCCGCTGTGACCGGTGCCAGGCATGTGGGGCCGCCTGTGGTAGGTGAAGGGAGGGACTGGCCTTATGGGTGAAGAGGGCGTGCGGCTCAGCCACCTGGACGAGGCGGGGCGCGTACATATGGTGGATGTATCGGGGAAGGAGCCGTCGGTTCGGGTGGCGGTGGCGCGGGGCCGGGTGACCATGTCGCGCCGTACCCTGGACCTGATCCGCCAGGCGGCCCTCCCCAAGGGGGATGTGCTGGCCGTGGCGAGGGTGGCCGGTATCATGGCCGCCAAGGAGGCATCCCGGCTCATCCCCCTGTGCCATCCCCTGCCTCTCGACCATATCCAGATCGACCTGCATCTACGAGACGGCGGCAGGCCCGAGGGTGGCCCAGACGGCGGGGGACAGGGTGGTGCCGAGGTGCTCATCCAGGCTACGGTGCGCACGCGGGCACCTACCGGCGCTGAGATGGAGGCCCTCACGGCCGTGATGGGGGCGGCCCTGGCGGTTTACGATATGTGCAAGGGCGTGGACAGGACTATGGTGATCGGTGACGTGCGCCTGATCCGCAAGGAGGGAGGGCGCAGCGGCCGGTGGGAACGGGAAGGTGAAGAGCCGTGGCTCTACAGCGACGAATAAGGGTGGGAATCCTCACCGCCAGCGACAGTGCCTACCGGGGCGAGCGCCAGGACGAGAGCGGGCCCGCGATCGCCAGCGCCCTGGAAAAGGCGGGCATGGAGATCGTCCACCAGAAGGTGCTCCCCGACGACGAGGGCGCCCTGGCGGTGGAACTGAAATACATGGCCGACGGGCTGGGTCTGGACGTGGTCTTTACCACCGGGGGCACGGGCCTGGGGCCGCGGGACCGCACGCCGGAGGCCACCCGCGCCGTCATTGACCGGGAGGTGCCGGGCATCGCGGAGGCCCTGCGCGCGGCCGGGCTGCGCAAGACCCCCCACGCCATGCTCTCACGGGGTGTGGCCGGGGTGCGGGGTAGCACCCTAATCGTCAACCTGCCCGGCAGCCCCCGGGCCGTGCAGGAGAACCTGGAAGTACTGATGCCCGCGCTGGCGCATGCGGTCGAACTCCTCCAGGGCACGGCCGTCGACTGCGCCCGCCTGCGCCGCTGACGCACCGCACAACATCGCGGAGCGACCCTCTGGGTCCCCGCCCCCGCCCCGTAGCCCGGCGCCGGTTGTAACATGGTTGTAGCATAATTGTTAGGCTGCGTTACAGGCATGGGGTCGCTGCCCCGCTGAATCCTTATGTAAACCTCCGGGCAGGAAGCGGGGTTTACGGCGGGAGCGGGGCAGATGGAGTTTCCCAAGAACGTGGCATTGATCGCAGCCATGCTGCTGGTGCTGGCAATCGTGGTAGGGGGCATTCTGGCCTACCCGCGGGTGCCCTGGATGGGAGAGATCCCGTCGCGGCTGGAGATTGCCGGCGAAACGGTGCTGGCCACACTGACCGGTGACCGGATGTACCGCAGTTCACCCGGTGCACGTGCCCTCCTGGGCGGGCGGCCCGGTGCGGCCCGCATGGTGCCTCAGGTGGCGGGTGCGGGGCCTGTCCCCACAGGTGCGGGCGCGCCGGGTGCGGGGCCTGTCCCCACAGGTGTGGGAACGGGGGCATCGGGGGTTGCGGACCCCTCTTTTGACATCGCGGCCCGCCTGGAAGAGGCGGTGGCCCATCAGGCGGACTGGCTGCTGGCCTGCCGCACGGCCAGCGGCACGTTCGCGGTGGCTCCGGGGGCGGACCTCATCATCCCCTATTTCGCCAACCAGGCGGCCTGGGCGCTCCTGCCGGAGTACCCCCGCGAGGTGAAGGCCCACCTGGAGTGGTATTTCGCTCACCTCAACCGGTCGGACCGGTGGGGTCTGGCGGGGACGGTGTACGACTACCGCATCGAGGGAGACCGCGAGGTCCCCACGGGGTCCTACGATTCAGCCGATGCCTATGCGGCCACCTTCCTTACCGCTGTTGCGCGCTACTGGCAGGTTACCGGTGACACCCGCTTCGTGCAGGATCACCGGGCGGATCTCGACCTGGTAGC
Source organism: Bacillota bacterium (assembly GCA_014360055.1). Classification (GTDB taxonomy): domain Bacteria; phylum Bacillota; class Sulfobacillia; order JACIYH01; family JACIYH01; genus JACIYH01. The sequence goes on from JACIYH010000022.1 coordinate 34,408, forward strand.
CCGGGTCATCGTGGCACTGCAGGACACGGACGGGCTCGCCTGGGCACGGCCCGGGCACTGGGTGAA
>JACIYH010000023.1 GCA_014360055.1 Bacillota bacterium
CGGGCGGCACCTGCGGCCTGCGAGTTGCAAGGCCCGCCCGGAGATGGTCTATCCCCGGTTCCGGGGCGTGATCCCCCGGCGCAAATGGTCGGGAGTGCTGTTCGCCCGGCCTCTCAACAATGCGCAGCTATCCACACTTATTGTTGAGTCTCGAGGAACGGCGAAATCGTGGTATATTTGGCAGGAGAGATCCAGCGGGAGGAGTGACAGCGTGGACGCCATGTGGGGAAACCTCATCTGGATACTGTTTCTGGTGTGGGGGCTGCTCTTGCCGGTCATGTCCAGGCGGCGCCTGGATTTCATGCGCACCCAGGTCATTTACCGGCTTCAGCAGAAGCGGGGGTCCCGGGTGATCTCCCTCATCCACCGCCAGGAGGCGGTGAGTTTCCTGGGCATCCCCCTGGCCCGCTACATCGATATCGAGGACTCCGAGCAAGTGCTGCGCGCCATCCGCCTGACCCCCCCGGATGTGCCCATCGACCTCATCCTCCATACACCGGGCGGGCTGGTGCTGGCGGCGGAGCAGATCGCACGGGCCCTTAGCCGCCATGCCGCCAAAGTCACCGTCATGGTTCCCCACTATGCCATGTCGGGCGGCACCCTCCTGGCCCTGGCGGCTGATGAGATCCTCATGGATCCCAACGCCGTGCTGGGCCCGGTTGACCCTCAGGTGGGCCAGTACCCGGCGGTGTCCATCCTGGCCGCGGTAGAGCAGAAGGGGCGGGACAGGGCCGACGACCGCACCCTCATCCTGGCCGACATAGCACGCAAAGCCCTCAGCCAGACCAGGGACACGGTGGTGGACATCCTCCTTGACAAAATGGACCGGGAGCGGGCGGAAGAACTGGCGGAGATCTTCACCGACGGCAGGTGGACTCATGATTACCCCATCACCTGTGAGACCCTGCAGGCCCTGGGACTCCCCGCCTGCACGGAGTTGCCCGCTGAAGTCTACCAGTTGATGGAGCTCTATCCGCAGCCGGTCCAGAGGAGGCCCTCGGTCCAGTACGTTCCCCTGCCCGTGGGTGAGCCGGTGGAGCGCCGGCGTGGTGCCGAGCGCTAGCACCTGGCGCGGGACGTTGACGGCCGTGCAGGCCGTGATATAATCGGGGCGAGACCAATACAGACGCGATCCCGCTGCGGCTCGCGGGTTCAGGGAAGGGATGAAAGGAGCCGGGACGTCAGGTTCTGGCTCTTTCTCTTTTGCGGCGGGACGCCCAAGGGGAAGGGAAAAGATGGCACGGGTTGGTGTCGCCTTCAACCTGAAGAAGGCCCGGGAGCCCGAGGATGATGAGCCTCCGGACGCGCAGGCCGAGTACGATTCTCCCGCCACCGTGATGGCGGTGGCGGAAGCCCTCCGCCAGGGCGGACACCAGGTGGTGTTTCTGGAAGCGGACGAGTTCCTGCCCGAACGGATCCGCGCGGAGAACCCGCAGGTGGTGTTCAACCTGGCGGAAGGTTTGCGGGGGGAAGGCCGGGAGTCTCACGTGCCCGCCCTGCTGGAGACGCTGGGTATCCCGTACACGGGCTCGGGGGTGCTGTCCCTGGCCCTGTGCCTGGACAAACCCCTCACCAAGGTGGTCCTGAGAGAGTCCGGCGTGCCCACCCCCGCCTTTCGCGTCATCGCCCCAGGTGAGGAGATCGACGTCGGCGGCCTGCGTTTTCCCCTCTTCGTAAAGCCGGCCCACGAGGGTTCCAGCATGGGCGTGGGGCCCGGTTCGGTGGTGTACGGGGAGACGGACCTGGTGCGGCAGGTCAACATGGTACGGGACCTCTACCGGCAGGAGGCGCTGGTGGAGGAGTTTCTCCCCGGACGGGAGTTCACCGTGGGTCTGGTGGGCAACCGCTTCCTGCACGCCTTCCCCGTTATGGAGATCAACTTCGACCCCGTTCCGCCCGAGCACGGGGCCGTGTACTCCCGCCATTTCAAAGAGCACTGGGATGAGGACCGGTATTACCTGTGTCCCGCCCCGGTCGACGAACGGTTGGCGGCGGAACTCGTGGACCTCGCCCGGCGCGCCTTCCGTGCCCTGCGTTGCCGCGATGTTGCCCGGGTGGACCTGCGCCTGGATGGGGCCGGGCACCCCCAGGTGTTGGAGATCAACCCCCTCCCCGGGCTGGCCCCCGGCTTCTCCGACCTGCCCCGCGCAGCGGCGGCGGAGGGCTGGACGTATGAGGAACTGGTGAACGGCATCCTGGACGTGGCTCTGTTCCGCCTGGGACTGGGCCACCTGGCCAGCGGAGTGCTGGTGGAGAGGCGGATGCTCGCCTAGCGGGAGTCCCTGGTCACGGTAAGCGCTTCCGGCCTCTCGAACTACCTGGGCGGTTAGGGGCCACAGCCGCGCACCCGGCAGGTGGCGTTCCCACCCGCAGGGTCTTGTCGCGCTGGATCGATTTACATAAAGGGTTAACCCTCCCGGCGTCGAATACGTTGGCGGCGAAGACGAGGGAGGGTTGCCCGTGGACGGGGAGGCCCTAACGTGGAGTGGGCCCGTGCGGCCCGTCCAACTCACCGCCCGGCAGGTGGCGGTGAACCCCGGGGTAAGAAAGCAGGGGCCCTGGCGCGGCAAGCGTGTCGTGTTGACCCCTCTTGAAGAAGGACAGCGGCAGGTGATCCGGGCTTGGCTGCGGGACCCGGAAACCGCCCGATTCATGGGCGCGGGGCCGTGGGATTCCCCTCCGCCCGAGTCGGAGCGGATGCCCATGGCCATCACCACCTCTTCCGGGCGCCTCATTGGGTACGTGGCCCTGAGGGACGTTTCCTGGCGACTGCGCGAAGCAGAACTGCACATGTGTATCGGTGAAAAGGACTTCTGGGGCCAGGGGATGGGTGCCGATGCCCTGTGCACCTACCTGGCCTACATATTCTCGAACACCCGGCTGGCGCGCGTGTACCTGCGGGTTTACGCCGACAATTACCGCGCCATCGGGTGCTACCGCAAGTGCGGCTTCCGGGTCCGGGGTATCCTGCGCGCCGGCAGTCGGCGTGAGAGGGGCTTCCGCGACCTCCTCCTCATGGAACTCACCCGCCGTTCATCGAAACTCAACAATGAGTGTGGATAGCTGCGCATTGTTGAGAGGCCGGGCGAACAGCTCTCCCGACCGTTTGCGCCGGGGGATCACGCCCCGGAACCGGGGATAGACCATCTCCAGGCGGGCCTTGCAGCCAAGGCCTGGCCGTAGGTGCCGCCTGGGATAGAGGTAACCCCCTGCCCCAGTTTCCCTCGGAGGGACGCCGACCGCGCGCGCTCCCGGCACGCAGCCCCCGGGATAGACGGCTCCAGTCACTCCAGACGTGCCTCCCGCGATTCCTTGCAGGTAGCAGGAGGGCGGACCTGGACCGGAGACGCTCCCCAAACCTCAGGCCCCGCCTGGCAATCGCCACCGCCGCCGCAGCGTGGGGCGAAAGCCCGTAGCCGGGGCCAAACTTCACCTGCCCGATCACGCTGGTCAGGGCAGGGTTTATCCGCATAACCTCCACGCCCTCCCTCGCCGCACGGGAAAGCAGGAGGGCATGGAACTTGGCGTAGGCAAATCCAGAGAGCATACGAGCGTAACGGACGCCCATCTCCCCAAGGTGCGCCTTCTTCTTCTCGAAATCCAGCTTCTCCACCACGACGGGCACACCTTGCGCCCTGGCCCAGGCCACCAGGTCAGCTGCGGCTTCGGCCAGACTGGCCGTGACCTGCTCCTGCCTCCGCCCCCGCGTCAGCACGGGAATGTGCCGCCAGGATACCGGGTTACCATGGCGGTCAACCTGCGACGCCGCCACCAGACCGGGATTGAGATCCACGCCCAGGGCACCCAGCAGTCTGCTGGTCACCACCGGGGCATCCTCCTGCTCCAACGTGATCTGCACGTACCACGCGGGCTTGCCCTTCCTCTCCCGGCGCAGGAACCGGTAGGTGAGCGCCTGGCCCCGCGCCAGGGCCCGGTCAACGGCCTCCTGCCCGTAGCGGAAGCGGATGCCCGGGACGAGCACCCACTTCTTGCCCAGGCTCTCCGCCAGGACATCGGGAAGCCTGAGCCGCAGCGTGCCGTCAGGAAGCAGGGTGCAGGTCTGATTGCCCCCGGTTTCGTCCTTGGAGCCCAGGCACAGGAACTGGGAGGAGCGGGCACGGCGCCAGTCCCTGAGCCATTCTCCGTGCGTCCGGTAGCCGTTCTCCTCCAGGTGGAACTGCCGGTAAAAGAGCCTGCTTGAGCCAAAGCACATGCGGGGCACCACACGGTTGAGGTCCTGTTCCACCAGCGCCAGCCTGGACTCCAGTTGGGCCAGCCGGCGCTTCTTGTGGTGGATCTGGAACCTGAGCCGCCACCTGGACCCCGGGCCTTCCGCCTGCTCCAGCCGCTCCTTGAGGCAGGCCAGGGATTCCTCCAGCGAGCGGATCTCGGCTTTCAGCCTGCGAGCATGCCTCTTCCTGGCTTCGTGGGCGGCCTTCACCTTGCCCCCCAGCACCGAGGCCACGCCGTTGAACATGCGGGCGGTGATGCCAAACGCGGGAAGGTAACGGCGCTTGCAGTCGGCCAGGGGCTCACCCCGCACGTAATGGTCACGGAAGAGGGTCCGCTCGACGCGGCCAAAGAGGGCGGCAAAGGCCTCCAGCAGGGGATACAAAGACCTGTCTTTGATTCTGGTCTCAAAGGTCACCTTCACCGCCACCACACCTGCCGGTTGCGCCCGAACACACCCTGCGCCGGGCCATCTCCGCACATCGGTTCGTAGGCATTATACCAGGGGATGACCCCCGCGTCAACACCTGTTCGTCGCTTGCGTTCGTCGCTTGGTTGTCGCCTGGTCTCTTGCAACTATTGCCGGGAACCTCCCGAGATTGTTGAGTATCTTGCTTGCTGCCAGCAACCCCTACATCCTCTGCATCCTCTCGCAGGGTCAGCAGGATATCGAGGCCGGGTTCAGAAAGATATCCGAGATCTCCCGGCTGGTGTACGAGTACCAGGAGCAGGTCTACCGCGGCCGCTGACAGACTCCCTCGCCGGCTCCCGTCCCTGCCCGGCCCCCGGCCCTCGCCCGGCCCCACCCGCGCCCGTCGCCCCGGCGCCCCGCACCCGACGGCTTACGTGGAGTCCGCGGCGCCCCGCACCTGGCGGCTCATGTGGAGGTGGAACGCGACCGTGCAGCCTGACGAACTCCGCGAACAGATCAACAACTCCCCTTTTTATCGCCTGATGGGCATCCGCCTGGTGGAGATCCGCCCCGGGCATTCCCGCCTGGAGGTGGATGTGGATGACGCCCACCTCAACGTGTACGGCACCGCCCACGGCGGCCTGTGCGCCGCCCTGGTGGACTGCGCAGTGGGAACGGCCCTCATAGGCGACCTGGCCCAGGTGAGCAGGCCTTCTCCCACGGTAGAGATGAAGGTGAACTACCTGGCGCCCGTGAATGGGGGCAGGCTGGTGGCCGAGGGCCGCCTGGTGCACCGGGGCCGTACTCTGGCGGTGGGGACGGCCGAAGTGCGAAATGGCGAGGGAACCCTGGTGGCCGTGGGCACCGCCACCTACCTGTCGGGGGGAAAGGAGCCCAACACCTTCAGGTAGGTGGTGAGCTGGCCGAGTTCGGCCAGGGCCTCCGCGAGGACCGGGTCATCGACATGGCCCTCACAATCAACATAGAAGATGTATTCCCAGGGGCGGGCGCGCGAGGGCCGCGATTCCAGGCGGGTGAGGTTGATACCCCGGCGGGCGAAAGCACCCAGGCAGGTGTAGAGGGCCCCGGGCCGGTGGGCCGTCCCCATGATGAGCGTGGTTTTGGCCGGCCCGGCGAACCGTAGCGGCTCTCGCCCGATGACGAAGAACCTGGTCTGGTTGTCCGGCCGGTCCTCTATCCCCCCGGCCAGTATTTCGAGCCCGTAGATTTCTGCCGCGCGCCCGCCGGCGATCGCCCCCGCTCCGGCCAGGCCCTGTTCGCGGATGAAGCGCGCGCTCCCCGCCGTGTCCGCGGCCGCCACCGCTTCCAGGGCGTGGCGGCGGATGAAGTCGCTGCACTGGGCGAGGGCCTGGGGGTGGGAGTAGACCCGTCGGATCTCCTCCAGGCGCTGGCCGGGCAGAGCGAGCAGGCAGTGGCGGACGGGCAGGATCACTTCCCCCCGTACATACAGGGGAAAGCTGCGCAGGAAGTCGCTGGTCTCGTTGATGGACCCGGCATAGGAGTTCTCCACCGGGACCACCCCCAGTTCGGCCCCGCCCTCCTGCACGGCCCGGAACACCTCTTCCACCGTGGCACAGGGCAGCGGCCGGACCTCCACCCCGCCGCTTGCGCCAGGCTGAACGGACACCAGGTCCTGACGCATCCACCTCTGCCAGTAACGCCATATGGCCTCTTCGCTGAAAGCCCCCGGCTCGCCCTGAAAAGCAACCCGCACCAGATCTCATGCCTCCCTTTGTTTTTCCCAGCATAGCCGCCCGCCTCCCGCGGTGTCAACCGCGCGTGCAGGGGACGCTTCGCCCCCATATACTGGCCGGAGAGGAGGCCGGGAGAAGGAGGCCGGAAGGATGGAGATCATGACCATTACCGCCACACCGCTGGTGGATGCCCTCACCGAGTACGCCCGCCAGGGGGTGATCAGGTTCCACATGCCCGGGCACCGGGGAGGTCGGGCCTGCCCCGACCCGCTCCGCGACTGGCTGGGAGAGGCCATGCGCCTGGACGCCACGGGCGTGCTGGGCCTGGACGACCTGCACCAGCCGGGCGGGGTGCTGCAGATTGCTCAGGAACTGGCCGCCCGCTGCTTCGGAGCCGATCACACCTTCTTCCTGGTGAACGGCACCTCCGCCGGAGTCCACGCCATGATCCTGGCCACCTGCGGCCCGGGCGACAAGATCGTGGTGGCCCGTAACCTGCACAAGTCCGCCCTGGCGGGGCTGATCCTGTCGGGGGCCCACCCGGTGTACGTGCGGCCGGAACTCGACGAGGAGTTCGGTGTCAGCATGGGGGTGGAGGCGGCCACCATCGCCGCCGCGCTGGAGGCCCATCCCGGGGTGCGGGCCGTGCTGGTGGTGAACCCCACGTACTATGGGGTCACGTCGGATCTGGAGGCCATCGCCGCCGTAACCCACAGCCATGACATCCCCCTGCTGGTGGACGAGGCCCACGGGCCCCACTTCCGCTTTCACCCCGCCCTGCCGACCCCCGCCCTGGAAGCCGGGGCCGATGCGGCCGCCCAGGGTATCCACAAGATCCTCTCGGGGTTGACCCAGGCCTCCTTCCTGCACCTGAAGGGGCCCCGGGTGGACGCCACCCGCATGGGGGACGTCCTCCGGGTGCTGCAGAGCACCAGCGCGTCCTACCTCCTCATGGCTTCCCTGGATGCCGCCCGCGCCCAGATGGTGCGGGAGGGAGGGCACCTGTGGGACCGTGCCCTGGAACTGGCGGCTCTCCTGCGCGAAGGGGTGGCCGCCATCCCCGGCCTCAGGACCTTCGGGCGCGAACGCGCGGGCACGCCCGGCTTCCACGACCTCGACCCGACCAAGGTCACCGTGCAGGTGACCGGCGTGGGGCTCACCGGTCCGGAAGCGGAGCACATCCTGCGCTACCATCACGGCATCCAGGCGGAAATGTCCGACCTGTACAACCTGCTCTTCATCGTGGGATACGGCAACACGAGAGAGGAGGTCCTGCACCTCCTCGACGCCCTGGCCACCGTGGCCCGCGAGGCGGGCAGAAAGGCAAGCGGGCATCGCGGGCCCGCGGGGACGCTCTCGCAGGAAAACCGTGTGAGGGGGCAGGTGCCGGCCGCACCCCTTCCCGCCCCGATGCCCCTGCCCCCCATTCCTCCGCTGGAAGTGTTGCCGCGGGAAGCGTTCTTCCGCCCCGCCCGAAGCGTGCCCCTGGAACAGTCGCGCGGCCGCATTTCGGCGGAGACCGTCACCTGCTACCCCCCCGGCATACCGGTACTGGGTCCGGGCGAGGTAGTGACCCCCGAGGTACTGGAGTACCTCCTCACCATCCGCAGCACGGGATTGCGCATCTCGGGCCCGGCCGACCCCGAGTTGCGACGGCTACGCGTCCTCTAGCACGCGGACGTCTCCTCGTTTGCCCCGGAGCCGTTCCTGGCGAACGGGCTTCTCGCATATAGATGAGCCGGGGGGACACCTGTGGAAGGTCTAGTGACCAACGTCTGGACAACGGTGGAACCGGGTCCGGGCGGACAGCCTATTTCCACCGTGGTGCTGGAAAGCACTCGACCCCCTGCCACCTGGCAGGTGAAAGAGCGGGGACCCCTGGAAGTGGAGGTCGCCGTGTCCGGTCTGGCCCTCAACTTCCCTCCTTCCCGTGTCGTCGCTCTGGACGGGCTGGTGCGCGAGGTGGCCGTGACCGGCCAGGAGGGAGTGACCCTCACCATATCCCTCGAGCATCCCGCTCCCCCCAACGTGGGCGTTGAAGGTGACGGCCCCTACCGCCTCGCCTGCTGGTTCGACCGGTCCCCCCTGCGGAGCATCCTGCAGGGGGTCACCGTGCTGGTGGACCCCGGGCACGGTGGCAGGGATGCCGGGGGAAGGGGTCCCATCAACCTGCTGGAGAAGGACGTCACCCTCAAGGTGGCGCGCTACCTGGTAACCGAGTTGCGGGCCTGGGGTGCTCGACCCCTGGTCACCCGGCGCGACGACCGCGACCTGCCCGCCGCCACGCGCTTCCTCGCCGCCCGCCAGGGCGAAGCGGACCTGGTGGTAAGCCTGCACACCGACCACCTGCGCGACCCGGAGGTGCGGGGCGTAAAGACCGCGTACTGGACTTCTCACCCCGACAGTCAGCCCTTGGCCCATCACATCCACCGCTGCCTGCTGGAGCGTACCGGCTTCCCCGACCGGGGGGTACACCGCAGCGCGCCCCCCGACCCCCACCTGCGCGTGCCCGGGGTCACGGTGGAACTGGTATGTATCAGCAACCTCCTCGACGAAGCATGGCTTCGAAGCACCACCTTCCTCTCCCGGGCAGCGCGGGCCATCACCCGGGGCATCAAGGATCACCTGGCGGCTGCCTCCTCGCGTCCGCCCGCTGAACTGCCACCGCAGGCGGCCCGGGAGATCCGCGCACCCGCGCCGCCTGAGCGGACCCGCACCGCGCCTCACACCCGCAGAGAGCCCCCCGCCCCTCATGTAACCGGTTTCCGGGTCATACCCGTGCGTACCCACCTCCTCAGCGAAGAAGACGACATGGTGGAAGTGGTCACCCGCTACACCAGGGGCATTGCCGAACCCGGCGACGTCATCTGCGTGGCGGAATCCCCCCTGGCGGTGACCCAGGGCCGCGCCATCCCCTCTTCCGAGGTAAAGGCCGGCCTGGTCGCCCGCATCCTGAGCAAGTTCCCCGACCCCGACGGCAGCCTGGGGACCCCCCAGGCCATGCAACTGGCCATCTCCGAGGTGGGCCTGGGCCGCATCCTCCTGGGCGGTGTGGCCGCTGCGCTCGGGCGGGCCGCGGGCCGACGGGGTGACTTCTTCCGGGTGGCAGGGCAACCCCTCGCCCTCATCGACGACATCGCCGGCACCATGCCCCCGTACGACCGCCATGTGGTGCTCGGCCCCCGCCACCCCCAGAAAGTGGCCGAAGCCATCAAACGGGCCACCGGCGTGGATGCCCTGATCGCCGACGTCAACGACATCCGCTGCGTGGACATCCTGGCATCCACCACCGGCTATCCGGAGGCCCTCCTGGTGGAGGCCCTGCGCGACAACCCCTTCGGCAATGACGACCAGTGCACGCCCATCGTGGTGCTCAAACCCCTCCGCCCGCGGAGGTGATGGCCCGTGCGCAGCAGGTCCGACTCGGGCACCCTCCGGATGCTCGACGGGGCACTAACCTTATCATGCTAGAAGACCCCGGTTAGCTATTGCTTAACCCGCGGTTAAACCTTTTCTCCGATAAGTGGGTGTAGGTGGAGTGGGGGCGGCAGATTCTGGTAGTCCTTAGGTGCCTTCCACGTCCACGTGGTAGCCCACGTTGACCCGGGCCTTCTTCCACTGGGCGACCGGTGCCTCCGGGGCGGCAAGGGCTTCACAGCCGCCTTCTCCACGGCCTCATACGGGATGCGGCGGCTGTCCTCCGCCTGCTACGTCGGAACGGCGTCAGACGGGCGGGCCGCATCATATTATGTCCAGGAGGAGGGGACCGCTGGGGGTGGCCCGGCACCTGCTTCATCAAAGGAAGTCACGGGGGGGGCGAAGGTGCGCCTGGAATTAGGGGCCGGTGAGCATCCTCTTCCGGGTTACGAACACCTGGACAAGAGACCGCTGGACCACATTGAGTACGTGGCGGACGCCCGGCATCTTCCCTTTGACGACAACACCATAGACGAAATGGCGGCCTACAACCTCCTCGAGCACTTCCCCAGGGCTGAGGTGGTGCCCGTCCTGCGGGAGTGGCTGCGTGCACTCAAGCCAGGCGGGTTTCTATTTGTATACGGTCCCAACCTGCACGGGTATGCCCGAGCTTATGTGGAAGGCAGGCCGGGCTGGGACTTCCGGCGTTTCGAGATGTGGGTTTACGGCAAGCAGGAGCACCCCGATGACTTTCACCTGGTGGGCTTCAGCCTGGAAACCCTGACGGCTGCTCTGCTGGAAGCAGGATTTGCCCGGGTCGAGCCGATCAGCGGTCCCGAGGACGAGGTAATATGCCTGCGCGCGTACAAAGGAGGGGGCCCAGGAGCGTGATGCCGGTCAGCCATCGCATCTGCGCCCGAAGCGGCGAGCCGCTCGCCGCTCAAGTAGATTGCATCCGCACCGTTCAGGTATTCGACCAGTGCGTGCTCCGCGACACCCGCAGCCAGTGCTTTCCCGTTCCGGAGGAACTGTGCGGTCCCTTCCCCTTGCCCTCCGGTAGTACAGCCACCGTCCAGGTGGCCAGCATCTCATGCAGCGTCCTCGACATCGTGCCCGCTCCCCCGCCCCACGGCCCGGATTTCAAGGTCATCACCGTTCTGGTCATGGTCGACCTCGAAATCATCATCCTCACCCAGTACGGTCTGGAAAGGTGCCGGTTTCCTGCCACCTTTACCCTCATCCGAAGGGTCATCCTTTTCGTCCCGGACGGGGCCCGGGCTTCCTGCGAAGTGCTGGCGGCTGAGGGTAACTGGTGCCTGATCGTGGAAGGTTCTGAACCGCTGGTTTGTTGTGAGATCGAACTCTGCGTTCAGGTGGAAGCGAGCGGCACGGTGCACCTGCTCTTGCCCGTGGCCGGATTCTGCCAGCCTCGCATTATGTAACCGTCCCCCTGCCGCCAGCATACCATGCAATCAAGCCAGCCAAGCGGCGGCAGGTGGGGTGGTCAGCTGACAATGGAACAAGCACTGGAACCCGCTGTCGGTGACAACGTGGTGGGCCTCATTCTGGCCGGAGGGCAAGGCAAGAGACTGTGGCCCAAGAGCACACCCGAGCGGCCGAAGCAATTTCTCCGCCTGACCGGAGGTGACCACTCCCTCCTCCAGGCTACTTTCCACCGGCTTCGGCAGCTATTGCCCCCGGATCGCATCTGGGTGGTCACGCAGGCCACATACGCCGCCGAGGTACGGGATCAGCTACCCAGCCTGCCTCCCGGCCACGTGATTCTGGAGCCGGCCCCTCGCGGCACTGCTGCCGCGGCCGGACTGGCCTGCGTCATGGCGGGCTGGGAAGCGGGCAACCCCGTCCAGCTAATCGTTCCTGCCGACCACCAGGTGAAGGATGAGTCTCAGTTCGCCCGTACACTTCTCGAGGCTTCCCTGGTCGCCGATCAGGACCTGATGGTGACCGTGGGTGTCCCTCCTACCCGCCCGGAAACCGCCTACGGATACCTGAAACTGGGCGAGCGACTCTCTGGATGGCCTTTCCCCGTGTACAGGGTGCAGCGCTTCCGGGAGAAGCCCAGCCCGCCCACGGCCCGGCGCATCTATCAGGACGGTCGGCACCTCTGGAACGCAGGCATCTTCGCCTGGAAGGTTTCTGTCTTCCTGACCCAGGTTGCTCTCTACCTGCCTGAACACGCGCGCATACTCAGGCAACTGACCGGGACGCCGGCATCCTCCCGCAGCGAGGCGGTGCAGAGCCTTTACCCGCTTCTCCCCGCCATTTCCATCGACCACGGCCTATTGGAAAGGACGCGAACCGGCCTCGCCGTAGTCCCCGCCCGGTTCGAATGGGCCGACCTGGGGAGCTGGCCGTCACTGGAAAGGACCAGTCCCCCCGATGCTGGTGGCAACCGTTGCCGCGGTAATGCGCTGCTCCGGGACTGCAGTGGTTGCCTGGTGGACTGGGAAGGCAGGGAAGCCATCATCGTGGGAGTACGGAACCTGATCATCGCCGGAGATGGTGGCAGGCTGCTGGTCTGCGCCCGGCGCCACAGTCACCTGCTGGCCGACCTGGTGCAGGAACTCGAGCGCCACCGTGGGGAACAGGCCTCCGCTGTCCGGGGGGATCAGCCGTGCGCATCCTGATAACCGGAATAACTGGCTTTGCCGGAAGCCATCTGGCAGAATACGCCCTGGCCCAGCCGGGCGTAGAGGTGTACGGTACCGTACGTACCCGCAGCCGCCTCGACAACATCGTCCACTTGACGGACAGGGTGCACCTGGTCGATTGCGACCTGCGCGATCCCTTCGCGGTGCGGCGGATGATCGCCGAGGTGAAGCCGGACCGGGTGTTTCACCTCGCCGCCCAGAGTTTCGTCCCGGCGTCCTGGGTGGCTCCGGAAGAAACGTTCACTACCAACGTACTTTCCCAGATCAACCTCCTGGAAGCAGTGCGCCACGAATGTCCCGGTGCCCGTATCCAGGTGGCCGGCTCTTCCGAAGAGTACGGGCTGGTCTATCCGGAAGAAACGCCCATCCACGAGGATAACCCTCTCCGGCCACTCAGCCCCTACGGGGTGAGCAAGGTAGCCCAGGACCTCCTCGGGTGGCAATACCATGCCTCTTACGGCCTCCAGATAGTGCGCACGCGGGCGTTCAACCACACCGGCCCCCGGCGGGGCGAGGCGTTTGCCACCTCTAGCTTCTGCCGTCAGGTGGCCGAAATCGAGTGCGGGCTGGCCCCGCCCGTGTTGCGGTGCGGCAACCTGGACGCGCGGAGGGACCTGACCGACGTCCGCGACACGGTCCGCGCGTACTGGCTGGTGCTGGAGGCGGGTGAACCGGGCCAGGTTTACAACGTCGCTTCCGGCAGGTGCGTGTCCATGCGCGAGGTGCTCGACATGATCTTGGGGCACGCGCGTTGCCCGGTGAGGGTAGAGGTCGACCCCGCCCGCCTGCGCCCGTCCGACGTCCCCCTGCTGGTCGGCGACGCATCCCGGCTGCGGGAGCGCACCGGCTGGGGCCCCACCATCCCGCTCGAGAGAACCCTCACCGACCTCCTGGACTACTGGCGGGAGAAGGTAGCCCGTCAGTGCAGACCCCGCGAAGGGTGAGACAGCCATGGTCCGCGGCAAGAACATGGTATTCAACGGCTACTTCGACATCGAAGCTGCAGACGCCGAGTTCCCCATGGGATGGGTACCGGTCAACGGCGATGAGGGGACCCGGTGGGAGTGGTCGCGCGAGTACGCCGTCCTGGGTGAACACACGGTGAAAGTGTGCAATACCTCTTATACCCGCAGCATGGTGGGAATAGTGCAGGATCAGCGGTACGCCATCCCTGTCCGCCCCGGCGAGGCCTGGGAGCTGTCCGCCTGGATGAAGACGGAGAGGCCGGGCGTCCCACTGCGACTCATGGCCGTCCTCATGGACGACGGTCTCGGGTACCTTTCGGAATACCACCTGAAGTTCAGCTCCACCACCGAGATGCAACGGTACAGCGGGCTGGTGGTCATGCCCGCAGGGGTCACGCGGGTCAAAGTCGCCTGCGGAGTGCACGATTCCCCCGAGACCCTGCCGTCTATCCTGTGGATCTCGTGGGTCTCACTCCGTCGCATAGGAGACTCCTCGGGTGGAGAGGACCGCAGGTGAGCCGGCCTGGCCTTACCATCACCTACGTGGTTAAAGACGAGGAAGAATTCTTCCCGTTCTCCCTGCGATCCGTGCACAACGTCGCCGACGAGGTGGTGGTGGTCGACAACGGCTCGCGGGACCGGACGCCCGAGATTGCCCTCTCGTTTCCCCGGGTGCGCCTGTACACCTCGCTGTGCCAGGACTTTTCCGCACTGCGCAACCTGGCCCTCTCTAAAGTACAGACGGAGTGGGTAATGGTCCTTGACGCCGACGAGGTGTTCTATTCCCTGGTGGAGGACGTCGTGCCGCGACTGCTCGAGGTGCCCGAGGTGGACGGCTATACCTGCTGGTTTTACCACCTGATGAGGAGCTTTTACTACATGCAGAACCGGGAAGACAAGGATCCCCAGTACCGCCGCATCTTCCTTTTCCGGCTCACGCCCGGGGTGCGCTACGTCGGGGCGGTACACGAGAGACTGGTGGGGCTGGGCCCCAGTATTCGCGACTCCGGCTTGCATTATGTCCACTACGGGTACACCAAGTCTCCCGTCCTGATCCTCGAGCGCTGGAAGCATTACGCCCGCCTGAGCGGCCGGGCCGATCCCTATCCGGGAGTCGACCCGGAACACATCCTCGACGGCCGGCCCCTGCATCCGTTCCGGCGTCCCCACCCCGAGGTCATCCGCGCATACGTCGAATCTCGGGCTGCCGAACTGGCGGCCCAGGGACACAAACTGTACCGCCCCCCGCCGCCCGACCCGGAGGAGGAACTTACCGCCCAGCAGGGGGTAGAGCCACGTGGCTGCACCTAGCCCGCGACCGACGGTAAGCGCCAACTATATCGTCCTCAACGAGGAAGAGTTTCTTCCCTACTCCATCCGGTCCATATACAACGTGGTCGATGAAATCGTGGTGGTGGACAACGGGTCCACCGACCGCACCCTGGAGGTGGCTCGCAGCTTCGCCAAAGTGCGCATATACCACTCGGATGCCCGCGACTTCTCCGCCCTGCGCAACCTGGCCCTATCCCACTGCCGGGGTGATTGGGTGATGGTGATGTGCGCAGACGAGGTCTTTTACCGCGACGTGGAAGAGGTGGTGCCGCGCCTGGTACGCGACCCAGAAGTAGACGCCTATACCTGCCGGTACTACCACCTGATGCGCAGCTACTACTACATGCAAAACTGCTGCGACCATGACGAACGGTACCGGCGCATATTCCTCTTTCGCCGGCGTCCCGGGGTGCGCTACGAGCGTCCGGTCCACCAGGTGCTGGTAGGGATAGGACCCCATGTGCGTGACTCGGGACTCTATTACGTCCACTACGGCTATACCAAGGATCCGGTCCTGATACTGGAGCGGTGGAAGCTGTACGCCGAGCTCGAGGGGAATCCGGGTATCTACGACCAGCTGGACCCCCAGCACATCCTGGATGACCGGCCGCTCCACCCCTTCCGCCGCCCGCATCCAGAGGTCATCCGCGACTACATCGAAAAGAAGGCTGCCGAGCGCGCCGCCAGGGGGGAGAAGCTGTTTCGTAAGCCCCCTCCTGATCCAGAAGGTGATGGCTCTTGCATGTGACTGTCGTGGGACCGCTGGAAGACGCAACCGGCTACGCCGAGATATCCAGGGAGATAGCGCTCGCGTTCCTCCGGCTGGGTGTCCGCGTCCACGCCCACCCCGTGCCCTGGGGAGTTCCCCGCCCGGACCTCCGACCTGAGGTCAGATATCTCCTCGACCGGCTCCGGGCCCGCTGCCCGGAGTCCGGTCCCGTGCTCTCCATTGGCATTCCCCCCACGTTCGTGCGTGAACCCGGTCGCCCGGCCGTGGGGCTAACCATGGTGGAATGCGATCGGGTTCCGCCCCGCTGGCTCGATGCTTGCCGGAGGATGGACGAGATCTGGGTCCCGTCTTCGTTTAGCGCCCGGGTGTTCACAACCAGTGGTTTCCCTCCCGACAGGGTGCGCCTTTTCCCGCTGGGGGTGGACACTTCCCGTTTTCACCCCGGTTCACCACCGC
The DNA here is from genome assembly GCA_014360055.1 of Bacillota bacterium. Lineage (GTDB taxonomy): Bacteria > Bacillota > Sulfobacillia > JACIYH01 > JACIYH01 > JACIYH01. The sequence continues at coordinate 15,930 of JACIYH010000023.1, forward strand.
TTCCGCTCCCGGGCGGTCGCCGCTTTGTTTTCCTCTCGGTGTTCGAGTGGACACCCCGTAAAGGGTGGGATATACTCCTTCGGGCCTTCACGCGTGCCTTTACCGACCGGGATGACGTGTGTCTTGTCTTGAAGACGCATTCCAACGGTCCCGACTACGACGCATCCGGACGGACCATCTGGGCCTGCGTGCAGGCCATGCTACAACGCGACTGCCGCCGACCGGCCCCGGTGCTGGTGCTGCCCGAGGTCATCCCCCAGGAGCAGATCCCCTCGCTCTATCGAGCAGCAGACTGCTTCGTGCTGCCCTCGCGCGGGGAAGGCTGGAACCTCCCGGCCCTGGAGGCACTTGCCTGCGGCGTGCCGGTAATCACCACCCGGTGGTCGGGGCACCTCGACTACCTGAACGACGACAACGCCTACCTGGTGGAAGTCGAGGCCCTGGAGCCGGCCCGCTGGCCCGGCCACCCGGCGGATGAAGCATACCGGGGCGGCCACTGGGCGCGCCCGTCGGTCGAACACCTGGCTCACCTCATGCGGTGGGTGTACGAGCACCCGCACGAGGCCCTGGAGCGGGCGGAACGCGGGCGAAGGCAGGTCGCGGAGCAGCTCACCTGGGACCGCTGCGCAGCCTCCATGCTGCAACGACTGAAGGCCCTGGATGCCCAGCCGCACCGGGTATCACACCTTCTGCGCACCCTCTGGGGGAGGTTGATCTGGACCCCCTCCTCCACCCCGGCGGAAGAAGCCGGGCATGAACCGGCCACCATGGCACTGCCGCGACCTCCCGAAGGCACGGGGAACAAGCTTCCGGCGGTGCTGCTGGTAGTGCCGAGTTGGGGCAGCATATGTGGAGTGGCGGAATACACGAAATCCCTCGCTTCTGCCCTGCAGGAGATGGGGTGCTCCGTCCGGGTGGCTGGAGGGCAAGATATCGGGCCCGACCGCCTGGCCAAGCTGGTTAGCGCGGGAGAAATAGTGCACTTCCAGTACGAATACAGTCTCTACGACCTCGAAGTGCTTCGGGCGACCCTCGACCGTCTGCGGACCATGAAAGCGCCCACGGTCCTTACGCTGCACTCTTACACGGAAGAAGCCGCCCGGCACAACGACCTCTTGCGGACGGTGCACCCCATCATCGTACACGCGGAATCCACGCGGCAGAAACTCCTATCCAGCGGCTGGCAGCCGGCAGGCCTGCATGTGATCCCCATGGGGGTCAAGCGATTCACCCTGCCCCCCCGATCCTCCCCGCCTGAACAGATGGGCCCGAGGGAGGGCCCTCACATCGGCTTCGTCGGGCTCATGCACTGGCACAAAGGATTGCTGCAGCTGGCCACTGCGGTCAAATATCTGCGCAGGGTCTACCCCGTCATTAGGTGCCACGTGTTCAGTTCCGTGGGCACCGCCCCCCACTGCCGGAGCTTCCTCACTCATTTCCTCAACGAGTGCCGCGCAGGCGGCCTCGAGGAGGTCGTCTCACTGCACCTCGGCTATGAGCCGGAGGAGAAACTGGTGGCCAGGCTGCACGCCATGGATGTGAACGTACTCCCGTACGAGGACTGCGGGTACTGGTCAACCTCCGCCGCCGTCCGCCTGCTGATGGCCTGCCGCCGTCCAGTCATCACCACCGACGTACCCTTTTTCCGCGACCTGAGCGACCAGGTGATAAAGATCTCCGAAGCCAGCCCGGAAGCCATCGCCGACGCCATCGCCTTTGTCCTCTCCCAACCCGCGCTGGCAGCGCTCACGGTAGCGGCGGCCGACCGCTACCTGGAGGAAAACCCGTGGGAACTGTGCGCCCGGCGGCACCTTCACGTCTACGAACTCGTCAGGGACAGGTAGGGTGATGCCGCGTGAAGATCGCTTTCTTTTACGCTTACCCTGCGGAATGGGACTGGAACGACGAAGACCTGGACACTGCCGGGGTGGGTGGCACGGAAACCGCCCTGATCCTGGTGTCCAGAGAACTGGCCAAAGACCACCAGGTCGTGGTGTTCAACCGCACCAGGCGCGAAGGTCAATTCCACGGCGTCAGGTACCGAAACGTGTCCACTCTGGACTACGAGGAGCGCTGGGACGTCTTCGCGGTCATGCGCGGGAGGCCGCCCGACCTGGGGCTGATCAGCGCGCCGGTGAAGATTTACTGGTCCATAGAAGAAGACGCGGTGCTGGTCAAGGACTGGAACCTGGTGCTGCCCCACGTGCGGGCTGTATTCACCATAAGCCCCTTCCACACGGCCGAGCTTCAGCGGCGATCGGGAATCCCCCGGGAGAAGATATACGAAACGCGGCTGGGAGTAGCCTGGGAGGAGTACGCTGAGCCCCTGCGCAAGGAGCCGGGCAAGCTCATCTACTGCTCGGTGCCCGGCAGGGGCCTGCCGTACCTGGCCTCGATCTTCCCCCGCGTCCGGGAGGCATTTCCCTTCGCCCGCCTGGTCATCACCAGCGACTATTCCCTCTGGGGTCGCCCTGCGGGCACCGAAGGGTACCGGGAGCTGTTCGAACGTATACCCGGGGTGGAATTCCTGGGCAAGGTACCCCGCCCCCGACTGATACAGGAGCAAAAGACCAGTGTCCTCCACGTCTACCCGTGCACCGTGGCCGAATTGTTCTGTCTGGCCTCCATCGAATGCCAGGCTGCCGGCACCCCCACGGTGGGCACTGCTCTCGGCGCCCTCGAGACCACGGTGGTCGACGGTTACTCCGGAGTGCTGGTACGCGCCACCCCGGGTGAGCCTTCTTTCTATACCGGCTTCACGAAGGCGATCCTGACCCTCCTGGGGAACCCCGCATGGCTGGAGCAAATGTCCCTGCAAGCCCGGGCTCGGGTGCAAGCCCGGTACACCTACGCGGACATAACCCGGGAGTGGGTTGAACAGTTCGAACGCTGGGCACAAGAACCGACCCGGGAGGGAATACCGTGAGCGATCTTCAGCCGGGCCTGACCTCCATCGTCCTCATCGCCTACAACGGGCTGCACTGGACGCGCCGTGCGGTTCAGGCCATCCTGAATCACACCGGGCCTCCTTACGAGTTGCTGCTGGTGGACAACGGATCCACCGACGGCACGGGAGACTACTTCAGGGAATTGGCCGCACAGCACTCTCATGTCACCGCCATCCTCAAGGAACGCAACTATGGCGGGTATGCCCGGACTTTCGGCATGCAGGTGGCCCGCGGGGAATTCCTCGCCTGGGTGGACAACGATGCCGAAGTCGGCGAGGGGTGGCTCGACCGCCTGCTCTCGACCCTGGAGGACCCCACGGTGGGGGCGACGGGGCCCGAAGGCGTCGCCTTCCGGGAAAACTGGAACCACCTCTTCCACACGAAAGGGTGGCCACCGGAGCGAGCGGTCGGGCAGAACGTGGACGTTCTGGTGGGGTACTGCCTGGTCATGCGCAACCTCGTACGGTACATCGGCTTCCTCGACCCCGCCTTCTACCCCGCCTGGAACGAAGAGGCCGACTACTGCCTGCGCATCAAGCTACTGGGTTACCGCCTGGTGGTCACCCCGGTGCCGGTGGTTCACCACGAGCACAAGACGGGATTCCCCGGGGTGACCGACGTGCGCACCCACATAGGCCGTTTGAACCGGGTGCTGATCGAAAAATGGGACCCCTTCAAGCGCCTGGTCCTGGAGATCTACCGGCGGGAAGGTCCGGGGCAATGAAGGCTCTCACCGTAGGATTGATCACCACCTGGAACGCAAAGTGCGGTGTGTCGGAGTACAGCCGGGACCTGGCCGCTTCACTGCGCGCGGCCGGGTGCGAGGTGATCGTCCTGGCCAGCTATCCGGTGCGTCAGGTCTCCTGGGCGACTGACGACCCTCAGGTCTACCGCTTTTTCCACACCGGGTGGGAAAAGGAAAGGGGAGTAGACACCGACCTGGCGTTGAATGCAATCAGGCGCCACCGGGTCGAGGTCTTGCATCTGCAGTACCAGAGCTTCATCTATGCTCCCCCGTTCCTCGAGCAACTTCCCCGCCTGGCGGAAGCGGCACCCCTGGTGGTAACGTTTCACGACCCCTGCATACCGCGCGAATTCCCCATGGCATGCATCCGCCAGAGCATCGTCCACAACCACGTTCTGGCAGAAGTGGTCCGTAGCGTTCCCGTCCGGATCATCCCCCCGGGGTGCCACCTTCGCGCCGATCGGCCCTCCCCGGCCGTGCGTGCCGGCCTGGGCCTGGCGGGCGACCCGGTGGTCACCTCCTTCGGACTGGGGAGGGCCGCTCACGAGCTGGTGCTCGAGGCCGTCGGCGGCCTGCTGGACAGGTACCCGCACCTCACCTACGCCATCGCCGCCCCCTCCGAACGCATGCCCCCGGTCTACGCCGCAGCCAGGCGCTTAGGCCTGGAGAGTCACCTCGCGTACATGGGAGACTTCCTGCCGCCCGACAGGTTATTCGACCTCCTGGATGCAGGGGACGTGGTGGTCCTGTATTACCCCGAGTTCGGATCGCGGGGGGTTTCCTCAGCGGCGGCCCGCCTGGCTGTTGCCGCCCACCGGCCGGTGGTTCTGACCGACGTGCTGCTGTTCGAAGACCTGCCGGCAGAACTCAAGGTGCCGTTCGGCGACCTGGCCGCACTCGAGGAGAGGCTGCACGCCCTGCTCTCGAGCAGCAAAGAAAGAGCACGCGCGCTGGGTTTGCAGCGCCAGCTGGTACGGGAAAACGCCTGGCCCGCCGTGGCCCTGCATCACATCGACGTCTACCGTGCAGCCGCCTGATCAGACCCGGGGACCGCGTCCCCATTTGCGCTCGTAGTACGCTGCGTTGTGCCTGTCGGCACCCCTCTGGTCAACGTGGCGCCGGGTGCCCATGCCCTGGTGCCACACCGCCGACGCCCACGTTATGGCCACCTGGTACCCTCTGTCCAGCACACGGTTGTTGTAGTCCCAGTCCTCGTACCCCCCGCACCGCAGGTATCCCTCGTCGAAGAACCCCACTTCTTCCACCACATGCCGGGGCATGATCCAGGGACACCCGTTGCCGCCGTGCAACCTGCCTGCATGGGCGGCAGTGAACGCTGCCACGCTCTCGTCGGTGTACTGGCCGGGGTCGCCAGTGAGGTTGTAGGGAGCAAGCTTCCCCACCTCGGGGTGGGAATCCAGCACCCCGAGCAAGGCTTCCAGCCACCCCCGGAAGAAGAGCATATCGTTGTGAATCCAGCCTATGTGGGACACGCCAGGAAAGGAGAGGAGAAAGCGCATCCCCTGGTTGAGGGCAGTGCTCAGGGAAACTTCCTCGCTGTTGCGGATGACCGGCACCCCCTGCAGCTCGAGGTACTCGGGCGTTCCGTCTCGCGAATTGGCGTCCACTACCACCAGCAGATAGGGCGTGGCGGTCGCCCGCTTGAAGCTGGACAGACAGCGCCTGGTCAGCTCCAGGAAGTTGTACGTGGTGAGGATAACTCCCGGCCGACCCGGACCTGCCACCGTTCACCCCCCTTTATCCAAGGTACTGCGCTTGCTCCTCGTTGGCTCCCAGAAGGGGCCAGAACCGGGCCACCCCGCGCGGCCCCTGCAGGCGGCCTGGGTTGTACTCACCCTGGCAGGGTGTATCGGGCCATCGGAACTGCCCGAGCGAATGCAGGGTGCGGAGGACCTGGTGACCCTGCTCCTCCACCATCCCACCACCGAAATGGTCATGCAGGCCGAGCTCATCCAGCCCGGCGACCTGCGTGGCGCCCTCCTCCGACTGGCGCGGGGCGAACCCTCGGGCCTGCCGGGCCTCAGCCTGGACCGCATCCGGCAGGAGCGCCAGTTTCTGGGCCAGCGCCTGCGGGAGACCACCGGGGATCTCAGGTGGCTCGCGCAGGCCCGGGAACTGGCTTTCCGTCACCTTCCCTGGCGCGACGAACTGGAGGGGGAGATGCGCGTATTCCTCATGCTCCTGGGGGCAGGCCTGTTCGACGGCGGGGCGCGGGTATCGGGATCGGTGGTGGACGTCGCCCTGGACCTATTCTTCCTGAGCGATCCCGACGACCTGCGCGTGGTGGCCGCTCACGAGATCAATCACGCCGGCGTGTACCTGTACTGGCGAGGCAACCATCCCCAGCCCGAAGACCGGTGGGCGAAACTGCCCGAAACCGTGCGTCAGATGGGCGAACTGCTCTACCTGGAGGGGCTGGCCAGGTTCGCCACCCTGGGCCGACGCTACCGCCCGGACTTCGAGTACTGTTTTGCGGTGGTCCAGGAAGTACTCGATCAAGCCAAGGCGGGCACGCCGCCCTCGCGTAACGACCTCTGGCAGGGTGAGGGCGGTGACGGGCACATCGGCGGGACGGCAGGCGCGTTCATCTTCGAAACTCTTCACGCCACTCTGTCCGACGATGAATGGAACCGAACGCTGCGGGGCGGACCCCACGCCGTCCTCACCTGCTACGACCGCCTGGCCAGCGCCCGAGGACTGCCCCGGCTGCGCCTTGGCGCCAACGCCTGACCGCGGGCAGTTCACCGCCGGTAGCAGCCGGCCCCACTTCACTGCAGGTAAATGTGTTCCACCTCGGTAAGCAGGTCTGGGGTGTCCAGCTTCCCCCGGTATGCCACCCTGCCTTCCTTGAGAACGTAACAGGTCACGCCCCAAGAAGCGACCATCCGCGCCGCCTGCTCGACCAGCAGCACGGCGGTACCCCGGGCATTGATCTCGCGCACGTGATCCAGCACGGCAGCGGCCAGGGCCGGGCTCAAGCCCATGGTGGGTTCGTCCAGGCACAGCAGCCTGGGACGCCCGACCAGCGCCCTGGCGAGGGCCAGCATCTGCTGTTCCCCTCCCGACAGGCTGCCCGCCGGCTGGTGGAGCCTTTCCTTCAGGCGCGGGAACAACTCCAGCACCCCTTCCAGCGCCTCCATCCCTTCCGCCGCCCGCACCCGGTGCGCCGGCGGTGCAGGTTCCGGCCGGATCCCCCCGGGGCCAGGCTGTCCCCGAGCCACGGTCAGGCAGCCCGCCCCCAGCTCCAGGTTCTCTTTCACGGTAAGGCGCCCGAAGATGCGCCTGCCCTCAGGCACCAGTGCCGCGCCCGCCCGCACGACGTCCTCCGGCCGCCAGCCTACCACGCGCCTGCCGGCCAGCGAGATGTCACCGGAGAAAACGCGCGCCGACCCGAAGATGGCCCTGAGCAGGGTGCTCTTGCCGGCAGCGTTGGCCCCGAGGAGGCAGGCCAACTCACCCTCCCCGACCTGCAGGTCGACCCCCTGCAGCACCGGTCGGCTGCCGTACCCCGCCACCAGCCGAGATACTTCCAGTACGGGCGGCCGGGCCTCGCGGTGGTCCGCCGGCACCTCCGCGTGGGGGCGACGTGGCGCGGGGCGAGCAGCAGCACCTTGTTCCTGACCCAGGTAGGAGCGGGCCACTTCCGGGTGGGAGAGTACGTCCCCCGGCGATCCCTCCACCAGTACGCGACCTTCCGCCATGGCCAGCACCCGGTGGGCAACGCGTCTGACCACCTCCATGCGGTGCTCGATAAGCAGGACGGCCACGCCGGCATCGGCCAGACGCCTCACCGCCGTGCACAGTTCGTCGACTTCCTGCTCGGTCATCCCTGCGGCCGGTTCGTCCAGCAGGAGAACCCGGGGGGCCCCGGCCAGCGCGCGCAATACCTCCAGCTTGCGGCGGTCCGCGTAGGTGAGCGCCGCCGCAGTCACCGCCCCCCCGGAGCCGTCGACTTCCAGTTGCAGACCGGGCAGGGGCTGAGCCGGTGTGCCTTCACACCGGCGGTCGGCCCCGCGGAGAGCGAATTCCCCGGCGGCCAGGTTGGCGGCGGGTGTGAGGGAGAGAAACAGCCGCGGGTTCTGGAAGCTCCTCATAACTCCGAGGCTCGCGCGCCGGTACGGCGGCAGGCCATCCAGCGGTACGGGCTCGGGCTGCCCGTCCACGGTCGCCCGCACGCGCCCGGCGTCGGGTGCCAGATACCCCGATATGACGTCCACCAGGGTGCTCTTCCCGGCGCCGTTGGGGCCGATGACAGCCAGTACCTCCCCCCGCCGCAACTGCAGGGAGACACGGTCGAGGGCCACCACCCCTCCGAACCGCTTGCTCACACCCTCCACGGCCAGGACCACGTCCGCCCGACAGGACTGCCGCGCGCGGGTAGCGCGGTGGGTTCGCACGGGGGCGGTCCGGTGGGGGCGGGCCGGGATGAGGCCGTGGGGCCGGGCCTGCATGAGTCCCACCAGGAGCAGCCCGTAGATCACCATGCGGTAGGAAGCGTAACCCCTGAGCAACTCGGGGAGGATCACCAGGGTGGCCGCACCCAACACTGCCCCCAGCGGACTGCCCGCGCCGCCCAGCACGGCCATGCAGAATATGGTCACCACCTCGGCCATGGAAAAGGTCTGCGGGAAAACCGCCCCCTGCCAGGAGGCGAAGAAGACACCGGCCACCCCGGCGATGGCGGCGCCGGCGGCGAAGGCGGCCAGCTTGTACTTCACGGGGTTGATCCCGCAGGCCATGGCCCCCAACTCATCGTCCCGCAAAGCCTTCCAGGCCAGTCCCGGGCGGGAGGCATCCAGCCGGCAGTACACCAGGTAGACGAGCACGGCGAGGGTGACCATCAGGTAGTACCACTGCCCCGGCCCTTCCACCACACGCCCGGCGATACGGGGACTGTCGATGCGGATGATGCCGTTGGGCCCGTTGGTGAGGTTGAAGGGCCGGTCCAGGTTCATGAGCAGGATGCGGATGATCTCGCCGAACCCCAGGGTGACCACGGCCAGGTAGTCACCCCGCAGGCGCAGCACGGGGAAACCCAACACAACCCCGGCCAGGGCGGCGAGGGCAGCCCCCAGGGGTACGATGACCCAGAAGTTAACGTGCATCCCCAGGTGGGGCGAAGCCAGCAGCCCGCAGGTGTAGGCACCGATGGCGTAGAACCCGATGTACCCCAGGTCGAGCAGGCCGGCCTGGCCCACCACCACGTTCAGGCCCAGCACCAGCGTCACATACAGGGCTATGGAGGTGGCCACCCGCAGGTGATAGGCGTTGCCGTCCAACAGGGGGAACACCGCCAGGAACAGCAGCAACCCCGGCACCATCGTGCGGCGCAGATAGAGTTTGCTCACGCCCGCTGCCCCCTCGCCCGGCCAAGGATCCCCTGGGGCCTCAGCACCAGGGTCAGGATGAGCAGGGAAAAGGCTATCACGTCCCGGTAGACGGGAGACACGAAGGCCACTCCCAGGCTCTCCAGCAACCCCAGTACTACTCCCCCCACCATGGCACCGGGAAGGTTCCCGATCCCCCCCAGGACGCAGGCGGTAAAGGCCTTCATCCCGGCCGAGAAGCCCATGTAGAAGTCGACCTGGCTGTAGAGCAGCCCCACCATGACCCCGCCCACCCCCGCCAGCAGGGAACCCAGCAGGAAGGCGGCGGCCACCACCCGGTTCACCGAGACCCCGGTCCAGGCCGCCGCCTCAGGGTCTTCCGCCACCGCCCGCATGGCCTTACCCGTGTAAGTGTGGCGGACCAGGTAGTCCAGCACCAGCATGAGCAGCGCCGCCACCGCCACCACCATCAGTCTCAGGAAGGAAATGAAGGTGCCCCCCAGCATGACCCCTGCGTCAGGGGAGACGATGGCCGAAGTGAGATAGGTCTTGGCCCTGCCCCCCGTGGCGAGCATGACAGCGTTCTGCAGGAACATGGAGACGCCCAGGGCAGCGATCAGGGGGGCCAGGCGGGGGGCCCGGCGCAGGGGGCGATAGGCGAAGCGCTCGGTGGCTACCCCCACCACCGCCGCCGTCAGGCTGGCCGCCACCGTCACGGGGAGGAGGAGGGTGGGACCGGACAGGAAGGGCAGGAGGAGGCCCATGGCCAGCCAGCCGCCAAAGGCCCCCACCATGAACACCTCCCCGTGGGCGAAGTTGAGCATTCCCAGGGTGCCGTACACCATGGAGTACCCGATGGCAATGAGGCCGTACACCGATCCCAGGCTTATACCGTTTACGATCTGCTGCGGTACCTGCGCGAAGAAGGACACGCTGCCTCCCACCGTTCCCCGAAACAGGCCTGCTCAGGTTTTCCTGCACTTCCCCGAACGCCGGGCGACCACCTTGAGCGCCGGCTGCGACGTCCGGTTACTTGCCGCCTATGGGGTAGGCCTTGACCTCCACGAAATCGGGGCCCTTGACCTGGAGGACGTAGATACTGCCTCCCAGCACGTCTCCTTTACTGTCGAAGCTCACCGGGAACCCCAGGATGCCCCGGTAGCCGCTGGTGGCTGCCACCGCGTCCCGCACCGCCGCGCGGTCGACCTTGCCGTCCTTGACCCCGGCCTTGCGGAGGGCAGCGATGAGGATGTTGGTGGCCTCGTAGCTCTGGCCCGAGAATATGCTCATGGCCCCGTGCTTCGCCTCGAAGGCCTTCACGAAGCCGGCCGCCTCGGGCACCTCCCTCACGTCCCGGCCGATGGCGGTGACGTAGAAGCCCTCGGCTGCGCCCTGGGAGCCCGCTATGAGCTGGTCCTTTTCTTTGAGCCCGTCACCGCCCATGAACTTCGTCTGGATCTTCATGGACCGGGCCTGGATGAGCAGGGCGGCCGCCTGGGCGGGGTTGGGCAGGGCCAGGTACACCAGGTCGGGAGCCTCCTGCCGCACCCGGGTGAGGATGGCGGAGAAATCCCGGTCGGTGGGCGCGATCTGCCCCCGGGTGACGGTGGCCCCCAGTTCCTTGAGGGCGATCTCCACCTGGTCGGCCAGCCCCTGACCGTAGGTGCCCTTGTCGTCGATCATGTAGACCTTGCGGGCCTTGAGTTCCTCGACGATGAAGCGCGCCGCCGCCGGACCCTGGGCGTCATCCCGCGGGCAGACCCGGAACATGACCCGGTAGCCCTGCTCCGTGAGGGCCGGGTTGGTGGCTGACTGGCTGATGATCACCAGGCCGGCCTTCTCGTAGATGGGCAGCGCCGCGTTCACGCAGTTGGAGTTCATGGGACCGATCACGCCGACGATGGTGGGGTCGGCGGCGAACTTCTGCGCCACCAGGGTTGCCTGGGCGGCGTCGCCGGCGTCGTCGCCCACCTCCACCTCGATCCGGTAGCCGTCCACGCCCCCTGCCTGGTTGGCCTCCTCCACCGCCATACGGATGGCGTTCAGGGAATCCAGCCCGATCTTGGACAGGTCCCCCGTATACGGACCCGCCGCGCCAATGCGGATGACGCCCTTGGGCTCCCCTCCGGCACCGCCCTGTCCGGACGGCGCCCCCCCGGTGCACGCGGTCGCCACCAGGGCCAGCACCAGTACAGCCACTGCCAACCCCGTCACCCCGAACCTGTTCACCGCAGCCACCTGCCTCACTGCCACTGTCCGCCTCACTTTGACCACCTCCGGAAAAAATTGAAGGCCTTTCGTCAGGGACGAAAGGCCTTCGCTTCCGCGGTGCCACCCTTCTTGGGCCCGGCCCCCGCGCCGGACCCCACTCTTTCGGGTACGGGACCTCTCCGGTCCGATACCCTATCCCGCTAACGGGGGAATCCGTCAACCGCTACTTGCCGGGGCCACACGTACGGGCGCTCGCCACCCCCGCGCTCACGCGCCGAACAGCCCGCTGTGCCGGGCGCTCCCTCCGCTGAGCGTCACGCCCCCCAGGCGTTCGCGTTGCCTCTCCCGGGCCCATTCACACGGGCAACTCTGCACCGGCCTCCCACCCTCCGCCGGCTCGCTGGGCATATGCCCGGCTACTCTCCCCGATCATCGAGCTTGCTATAGGTTTGCAGCTAATGTAGCAGGTGTCGGCCCCCATGTCAAGTACCTCGTCCGAGGACGCGGCCGGGCCGGGCATCGTGCTGCAGGCCGTCTTCCACCACCACCTGGCCGTTCACCAGAACCCACCTGATCCCCTTCGGGTAGCGGCGGGGTTCCAGGTAATCGCCTCCTTCGTCCACGCTGGCGGGGTCGAAGACCACCAGGTCGGCGAAGGCCCCCTCGCGGATGACGCCCCTGTCGTCGAAGCCCAGGGCCCGGGCCGGCCGCGAGGTAATGCGGGCGATGCCCTCTTCCAGGGACGGTCCCGCGTAGCGGCGCAGGTACCTGGGGAAGACTCCGTAGGTGTTGGGGTGAGGGAGGAAGTAGGGCGGGTGGCGCACTTCCCAGCGGTCGTCGAAGATGAAGGTGTCACTGCAGGCCATGGAACGGGGGTGACTGAAGAAGACACCCAGCGCCTCCTCCCGGCCCAGCATCCCCATGCGAGCCCGCAGGCGCGGGTAGCGGCGCACGAGGTCGAACAGGGTGGCCAGGGGGTCGGCAACCCTCCCAGCCGGGCCGCGGCCGGCCGTCTCGCGGGCGCCCGCGCCGGGGTCGCGCGCCCCGTCGCGGGGGTCGGAGGCCGTCTCGCGGGCGATGGCCGCCAGGCTCTTACCCTCCAGGGAGGCGTCTTCGCACTGCAGGATCACGATGGCCTCCGCCCAGCGAGGGTCGGCCTTGGGGTTGAGGGAATACCACTTGCCCGCCTCGATGTACTCCCTGATTTCGGCCTGGTAGTCCGGGGCGGCCAGGAGTTCGGCCAGCCTTTCCGGTGAACCGGCGTCCCGCAGCCAGGGCGCCAGCAGGGATACCAGGTAGGGGGCAATCACCACTCCCCCGTCCACGTTGGGGATTACGTCAAACGACACATCCACCCCCCGCCGCAGACCTTCATCCAGTATCTCCAGGGTGGCCTCCGCCGCCGCCCGCAGCAGAGACGCGGGCGGATCGGGGAAGATGCGGTACGCTGGCAAGAGGTGGGATACCTGAACCCTGACCCCTGCCTGACGCCCGATTTCCACCGCCTCCTTCAGTCCCTGCGCCAGGGCCGGTTGGGGAGTCCCCTTGCGGATGCCCGTCCGGCGCCAGTGGGTAGCGTATATCCCCCCGAACTCGGGGAGCACCCGGGCCAGTTCCACGATCTCAGACGTCTCCGCGTACCCGCCGGGTTCGTAGTCCAGGCCGGTGGACATCCCCCGGGCCCCCTCCTCCAGGGCCTGCCGGAGAAGGTCACGCATGGCGGAAATCTCCTCAGGCCGGGCGGGCCGGGAGTAGTCGGTCCCCATCACCATCGTGCGCAGGGCGTTGTGCCCCACAAGAGGGACGTAGTTGACCACCGGGCGGGCCGCCTCCACCCGGGCCAGGAATTCCCCAAAGGACCGCCAGTCTATGTCCAGTCCGTGCTTCTCCGCCGCCTTGCGGCGCACCGCTTCCAGGGGCCGCATGGTGGGCTCGTAGTACTTGTACGGGGCCACCTCGTGCCACCAGTCGAACTCCCAAAACGAGAGCACCCACTGGTCGCCCAGCGGGGCGGGCGAAAAGCCGCAGTTGCCCCCCACGAAGGTGGTGATGCCCTGTCGGACCGCACTGGGTGCCTCGGGGTAGAGGAGCAGGGTCTCGTCCCCGTGGGAGTGGATGTCGATGAACCCGGGGGAAATGGCCAGGCCAGCGGCATCCAGTACACGGCCGGCGCGCACCCCCTCGGGTACCGGGAGCGCACCCACTGCGGCGATGCGGTCACCCCGTACGCCCACCCACCCGGGAAACCCGGCCGCACCCGTCCCGTCCAGCACCTGCCCGCCTGACACGATGATGTCGAAATCTCTCACTCTTATCCCTCCCATCCGGTACCGGCCGGAACTGACCGATCGGCAGTTCGCCGCCGGGACGGCCCCGACCCTCGCCGCCGGATTGCACCGCCCGTAGCGGGAGGCGCCTCAGACCTTGAGGCGGGGATCCAGCAGGTCGCGCAGCCCGTCTCCCAGCAGGTTGATGCCCAGTACCGCCACCACGATGGCGATGCCGGGGAAGATGTAAAGCCACCAGGCCAGGCCCAGCCACTGCCGGCCCGCGTTGATCATGGCCCCCCACTCGGGCTGGGGAGGCTGCGCACCCAATCCCAGAAAAGACAGGGCGGCCCCCATGAGGATGGCACTGGCGAAGTGGAGGGTCCCCAGTACGATGATGGTGCTGGCCACGTTGGGCAGTACGTGCCGCCAGAGGATGCGCCGGTTGGGAGCCCCGGCCGCGGAGGCCGCTTCCACGAACTCCTTCTCGCGCAGGGGCAGGACGGCACTGTGCACCACGCGGGAGAAGCCGGGCACCATGGAAAGCACCACCGCCAGCATGGCGTTGCGCAGGGAGGGACCGAGGACGGCCACGATCACGATGGCGAACAGCATGGTGGGAAACGCCAGCCACAGGTCGACCAGCCGCGCGATGAACACCCCCAGCCGGGGGTAGTACCCCCACAGCACGCCCACCCCCGTGCCCAGGATGACCGTCAGCACCGTGGCCACCAGGCCCATCTCGAGGGAGATGCGCGAACCCCACACGATGCGGCTGAAGACGTCCCGACCGAACTCGTCCGTGCCGCAGAGGTGCCTGAAGGAGGGCCCCTGCAGGCGCTCCTCCACCTGCATGTCCAGGGGTCCGTAGGGCGCCAGGTAGGGTGCCAGCAGGGCGCACATCACCACCGCCAGCACCATCAGTGCCCCCACCACCATGCCCTTTTGCCGTCCCACACGCCGCAAAACCGTCATCTCATCCCTTCACCCGGGGATCCAGGCTGCCGTACAGCAGATCCACCATGAGGTTCACCATCACGAAGGTAGCGGCCACCACCAGCACCCCTCCCTGTACCACGGGGAAATCGCGGGTGAGGATACCCTTCACCACGTAGGAACCCACCCCGGGTAGGGCAAAAACCGTCTCGGTGACGATGGCACCCCCCAGCAGGTAGCCCAGGTCCAGGCCCACCATGGTCACCACCGGGATGAGGGCGTTCTTGAGGGCGTGCCGGTACAGCACCGCCCGCTCGGAAAGTCCCTTGGAGCGGGCGGTACGGATGTAGTCCTGCCCCAGCACCTCCAGCAGGCTGGAGCGCGTCACGCGAGCGATGTACGCCGCAGAGAGGATGCCCAGGGTGAAGGCCGGCAGCACCAGATGGTAGGCCCCCTGGTAGCCACTGATGGGGAACCAGCCCAGCACGAAGCCGAACAGCCACATGAGGGCCAGGGCCAGCCAGAAGGAGGGCAACGACATGCCCAGGACCGCCACCGAGGTGGTGAGGTAGTCGGTGGCCGAACCCCGGCGTACGGCGGCCAGGATGCCCGCGGTGACGCCGAGGAAGGCCTCGATGAGCAGGGCGTAGATGGCCAGCTGGATGGTGACGCGGTATCTCTGCAGCAACTCCTGTGCCACCGGCACGCCCGTCAGTAGCGACCGCCCCAGGTCACCCCGGCCCAGGTTGACGAAGAACCGGGCCAGTTGCAGGTGGGCGGGCAGATCCAGGCCCAGTTCACGCCGCAGCGCGGCCACCGCCTCGGGCGTGGCCCGCTCCCCCAACATCTGCCGCACCGGGTCGCCCGGCACCATGTGGATCATCAGGAAGACGATTATCGATACCCCGATCAGCACCAGCAGGCCCTGAGCCAGCCGGCGGGCTACAAACTGGTAGCGCAGAGGCAGTACCCCCCGCCCTGGGGAAGGGCTCCGGCCGGCGCGACGCCGCCGGGGCGCCAACGCCGGCCGGAGCCACCCTCCCTACTTCTCGATTGAGATGTCGTTGTAGAGCACGCCCACGAAGGGATTGTAGCGCAGGTCCTTCACCCAGGTGCGGGCGGCCACGAAGCCCTTGCGCACCACCAGCGGCACCCAGGGGGCGCCGTCCAGGATGGCCTTCTGCGCCTGCTCGTAGTACTGGGCCCGCTGGGCGGCATCCACCGTGGTGCGCCCCTTTACCAGCAGGTCGTCCAGTTCGTCCGTGCCCCAGTGCATGCGCACGCGCCCGCTGTCCTTGTGGAACAAGAAGTACAGGATGTCCGGATCGCTCCAGCCGTACATCCACAGGATGGACTGGTGCAGCCCCTTGGGCGTGCCGTCCCGGATGGCAGCATCCTCCATGACCTGGATGTCCACCTTCGCCCCCACGGCGGCAACCTGCTTCTGGATGAGCTGGGCTACCCTCTGATCCACGGGGTCGTTGGTGATCCAGAGGGAGAACTCCAGGGCCTTGCCATCCTTCTCCACGATGCCGTCGCCGTTGGTGTCCTTCCACCCCGCCTCCGCCAGCACCTGCTTCGCCCGCTCGGGGTTGTAGCCGTACTCCGCCCTGGCCTGCTCTTCCAGGGCTTTGGAGTGACCGGGCAGGTGGTGGGGCAGGGCGGTGTAGACCGGGGTGGCCAGGCCGTCGTAGCCCACCCGGGCGATCTCGTCCCGGTCGATGGCCAGGTTCATGGCCTGCCGCACCTTGACATCGTCAAAGGGCCATTTCTGGCAGTTGAAGCCGAAGTAGCGGATACCGTTTTCGGGGAACTCCACTACCTGGATGTCCTTGTTCTGCTTCAGCTTCGCCACCTGCTGGGGGGGCACCGTGAGGAGCAGGTCGATGTTGCCCTTCTCCAGTTCCAGGATACGGGTGGCCTCATCCGGGATAATGCGGAAGATGAGCTTGTCCACCAGAGGAGCACCCTGGTTCTTGTAGAAGGGGGGAGCCCACTTGTAATCCGGGTTCCTCGCGAAGACGATCTCGGACCCGCGGGTGTGGGAGACGAACTTGAACGGGCCCGCCCCCACCGGGGCCTGGCCGTAATCCTCCCCCTTCTTCTTAAGGGCGTCGGGGGACATGAAGGAGGCGAAGCTCTGGGCGAAGGTGGTCCACAGCGACACGTCCACCTGGGAGCAGGTGATCTGCACGGTGCGTTCGTCCAGCACCTTGATGTCGCTGATGGAACTGACCATCTCCCGGTTGAGCCCCTTAGGGTCATCCCGCATGCGCTCGAGACGGAACTTCACCGCTTCGGCGTCCAGCGCCGTGCCGTCGTGGAACTTCAGGCCGGGCTTGAGCTTGAAGGTGATCACCTTCCCGTCCGGCGACACCTGCCACGACTCCGCCATGTTGGGCACGAACTTGCCGTCGAAATCGATGGAAACCAGACCGTAGTCGTACAACACGAAGAACGGGTCCTCAATCCAGGTGGTACGGTCGATGTCGAAGGTGGCCGGGTCGTTGACTATGCCCACCCTGAGCACCTTCTCCTGGGCAGCCGGCTTTCCACCGCACCCCGCCACCACCAGGCTCAGGGCGAGTGCTGCCACCACCGCTACCATGCTCAGTCTCTTCACCGTGTCTCCTCCCTCCAGGCCGCTGTGGAGAACGATCCTGCGACTGACGGTTTCGGCGACCCCCATCCCCACCTCCCGCGATGCTGCATTTTCGATACAGTGCATAAATGAAGCGGTTGTTTTTAGAGTATAAAACTCCCGGTGGACAAATGTCAACCACCGCGCAGCGCCAGGTACCGCCAGGCCGTAGTGCCCGACCGCCCCCCCGTCCGCAGCGCGTCAGCGGCGGGAGAGTATGTCACGGGCCCGCCACAACTCGTCACCCTCGGGCGGCTCTATGGGTACCGTGCCGTT
>JACIYH010000024.1 GCA_014360055.1 Bacillota bacterium
CCAGCATCCGCCGGACGCGGCCACCAAAGAGGGAAGGAGGACCAGAGCCAGTCCCCTCGCCATCCGCATCCGGCGCTTCACCGCCGGCCCATCCCGCTTTGCCCGCACGGCGCTCGCCGCCGGGCCCTCCCCCGCCCGGCTCACCCGCCGGTCACCGCCCGGCCCCCCGGACCCCCAGGTCGCGCAGGGCGGTCACCAGCCACACCAGGGCCACCAGGCCCGCCAGGCCGGCGGTGACGAGGGGCACCACGGTGCGCGTCCACACCAGTATGAGCGTGACCAAGTCTTCAGGATTGGTCAGTGACAGCGCACAGAGGACGGCCGCCAGGGGCATCACGAGCGGGCGGGAGTCGACCAGGCCCAGCACGCGGGCTACCCCCCGGGCGCACGCCCACAACAGCCATGCCATCTGCACGAACCCCATGGCAGTCCAGCCGATCACCACCAGCACGTCAACCCGCTCGAGCAGGGGCAGGAGTACGCGTACCGAACGGACGACCTCAATAGCCGGCATGGCAAAGCGGGAAACACCGTACCAACCCGCTGCCCCCTGGGCCAGGACGACCATCAGCCAGCCAACCAGCAGGGAGCCGGCGCCGGCCCCCAAGGTAGCTGCCCGCAGGGCAGACGGGGCGTGGAAACTCTCAGCGCTCATGGCGAGAAGGATCACCTGCCCCCAGAATCCTGCCGACACCCCGGCACTGCGCAGGAGAGGACCGGGCCCCTCGGCCAGGACGGGGAAAAGCCGGCGGGCGTCGAACATGGGGATGAACCCCGGCACCAGGAACACCAGTACGACGCCGACGGAAAGGAATGCCAGCACGGCTGCCCTGGCGACCACTTCCAGGCCAAACCAGGCCCCCACTACCCCCTGCAGCGTGATCACCACGGCCAGCACCCAGGGCGGGGTGCGCGGAAGCGTGAGGAGCCCTACCATCTCCACCCCCGCCCGCAAGGCATATATGGTCAGGACACCGGTGCCCAGGACGAAGAGGCCACCTACCACTTTACCCATCCACCGACCCAGCGCCACGCCGGCCTGGTCAACCAGCCCCAGGCGGGGAAGGCGCCCGGCCAGGGCGGCCAGCAGCAGCGTGATAGGGATCACCGCCACCCCGCCCAGCAGGACACCCAGCCAGCCATTTTCCCTCCCTTCGCTGGCCACCACCGAGGGCAGGTACAGTACGGCGGTGGGCCAGGCCAGGCAGGTGCCCAGCGCGATCCCTTCCGTCGCTGAAATCTGGGAGCGCGGCCGCCGGGCTGGCAGCGGCCGCCCCGCCGATCCTTTCACCGCCCCCCTACTGGCTGTCACCGGGGGGCACCCCCTCCCCCACGCCGGCGGCCCGCTGGCGGCGGTGCGGGAGGCTGGGGATAGGGCATACGCATGGGTTCTCCCCGGGCCAGCTGGGAGGGACGGCGGACCATGGCCCACGCAGGGGCGCGGAACACCAGATCCTTCAGGTCGGACAGGGTGCTGGGCACGTAAGGGTAGAAGTAGGGGATCCCGAACGAGCGCAGCGACAGGCCGTAATAGACGGTGACCGTGACCGCGGCCGCCAGGCCGAAGAGACCCAGCACGCCAGCCGCCACCGTGAACAACAGGCGCGGTAACCACATGGCCAACAGGGCTACATACCCGGGGATGGCGAAAGCCGTGATGGCCGTGATCCCCACCACCACCAGCATGATGGGGCTGATGACCGCCGCCCGCACCGCGGCGTCGCCGATCACCAGGGCGCCCACCACGCTGATGGCCTGCCCCACCTGACGGGGCATGCGCAGCCCCGCCTCCCTCAGCAACTCGAAGACTACCCCCATGACAACCGCCTCGGCCAGCGAAGGAAGGGGCACACCCTCCCTGGCAGCCTGCAGGCGCAAGAAGAAGGCGGTGGGCAGCATCTCGGTGTGAAAGGTGGTCAAAGCCACGTACAGGCCGGGGGCGGTCAACGTGAGTATGAGGGCGAGCAGGCGCAGCGTCCGGTTAAGGAAGGCAAAGAAGCTGTTTACGAAGTGGTCCTCCGGCGACGCGAGCACCATTCCCATGTCACAGGGGACGATGAGGGCATAGGGAGTGTTGTCAACCAGGATGACGATGCGACCCTCTGCCAGGGCTGCGGCCGCGCGGTCCGGCCGCTCCGTGGCCAGGACCAGCGGCACGGGGGCCAGGGGGGTGTCCGAAATGAATTCCGCCACCGCGTTGGACCCCAGGGGATCTTCCAGTTTGATCCTGTTCAGGCGGGAAAGGAGCTCGTCCACCAGTTCCCGCCCTGCGAGGCCCTCTATGTACGCCACCTCCACGCGCACGTTCACCAGGTCGCCCAGCATGAGGCGACGGAAACGCAGCCGGGGCGTCTTCACCCAGCGCCTGAGCAGGCTCATGTTGACCCCGATGCTTTCCACAAAGCCCTCGCGGGGCCCTTTGAGGGTTGATTCGAGAGTCGGCTCTTCCACGGCCCGGGTCTCGAAGCCCCGGGTAGCACAAAGGAGGGCCCGATCTTCCCCCTCGAGGAACAAGGCGGTGTCTCCGGAAAGGATCCCGTGCAGTACCTCCCTCCACTCCCTCACCCACCGCACGGAGGCCACATGCACCAGCACGGGCTCTCCGGCGGGCAGCTGTCGCAGCCGCGTGCCAAGCAGCCCGGCCTCGTAGGTGACCGCCCGCATAATCGCGTCGGCCACGGCGGCAGGGTCGGCCAGGGCCTCCATGTAGCAGACCAGGGCCTCCCGCCACGCGCCCCTGGGGCCGAGCACCTGCGTACGCCTGAGCACCAGGTCGCTGGAGTCCCCCAGGACCGAGCGGAGCCACTTCTCATTGTCGTCGAGGTGGCGGTAGACCCGGCAGGGGGCGTATTCGCCCTCGGCCTCCACGCGCAGGCAGTCGGCCGGGGGCGGTCCCTCCCCCGCATCCGGAAGATCCTGGGCGGCGAAGTGCCGCCTGGCCAGCCGACGCAAATACTGTACGGGGCGGAATGGCATCGTCTACCCCCTGACGCCACCCGGTATTATGCCGCCAGCCACCCGTCCCCCATACGCCTCCCCCACCGAACCAAGTTTGCGCAAGCCAGCCCCTTTATGTAAGATCAGGAGCAAGCTCGGTCAGAGGAGGCCGCATTCATGAAGAAGCCCCTCGTGTGCAGGTCGCCTACGCGGCCCCGCTGAAAGGCACTCCGCCGCGAAACACGGGTACAGACCTGCCGCAAACTGAGACTGAGTCACCGGGAAGGAGACACAGTGCATGGCAAGCCTTGATCCCACCGTGGCCCTCTTGCGACTGTTCCTGGCGGCCCTGGCGGGGGGCATCATCGGGCTGGAAAGGGAACATGCCAACCGCCCGGCCGGCTTCCGCACCCACATCCTGGTCAGCGCCGGTGCCTGCCTGGTGGCCCTCACCGCCCTTTCCGTGGCTTCCAGCTTCCGCGGGGTAGCCAACACCGACCCCACCCGCATGGCCGCCCATGTAATCTCCGGGATAGGCTTCCTGGGGGCGGGAGCCATCATGCGGGAGGGGCTGAACATCCGCGGCCTCACCACCGCAGCCAGCATCTGGGTGATCGCTACCGTGGGCCTGGCCATGGGCATGGGCCTTTACTGGCACGGGGCCATCGCCACCCTGCTGGCCGGCCTTACCCTCCACTACCTGCCCGCGGTGGAGCGCCGCTTCACGCGCGGGCAGTACCGGCTGATCACCGTAGTCACCCAGGACACCCCCGGGCAGATCGGCCGCATCGGCATCGCCCTGGGAAACCGGGGCGTGGACATCCGCAACATCGAGATGGACTCCCAGCCAGGCGGGCTCATCTCCATCCAGCTTTACGTACGCACACCGCCGGCCTGCGACCTCACCCGCCTGGTCTCCGAACTGGCCACCATCCCGGGCGTGAAGTCGGCCGACACCACCCCCTGGTGAACACGGTTCAGTAGATGACCTGCTCCAGGCAAAGACCGTGGGCGGGGAGGGTGGGCCCGGCCAGGGCACGGTCTCCGATGCGAAGGGCCTGCTCGACCTGCTCGGGCGGCATCCGCCCCCGCCCCACCTCCAGCAGGGTGCCGGCCAGGGTACGCACCATGTGGTAGAGGAAACCGTCCGCCTCGGCCACCAGACGCAAGACAGGGCCGCCGGGTCCCTCCTCCAGGTCCAGCCGCCGCAGGGTGCGCACGGTGGTCCGCGCCGCCGATCCCTCCCCGCGGAAGGCGCGGAAGTCGTGCCGGCCCACCAGGGCTGCCGCCGCCTGCTCCATGGCCGCCCGGTGCAGAGGGCCACGCACGTGCAGGGCGTAGCGCCGCCAGAAGGGTGAGGGAAAGGTCGCCACCCAGAACGTGTAGCTGTAAACCTTCCCCCGGGCCGAGTAGCGGGCGTGAAAGGTAGGGGAAACCTCTTCTGCCGCTGTCACCACGATGTCGGGAGGCAACAGGGTGGCCAGTGCCCAGGGGATGCGGTCCGTAGGGATGGTACCGCCGGTGAAGAAACTGACCACCTGGCCGCGGGCGTGCACCCCGGCGTCGGTGCGCCCGGCACCCACCACGCGCACGGGTTCCCCGCAGCACACGCTGAGGGCCTTCTCCAGCTCTTCCTGGATGGTGGGCAATCCCTTCTGGCGCTGGAAGCCGGCGTAGGCCGTCCCCTCGTACTGGACCACCAGCTTCACGTTCCGCAGCCGTGGCTCGTCTGCCCCATACCGCCCCTGCGTGCCAACTCCACCTCCCCGGCCCGGCAGTACGCCCGCAGGTCCGGCCCCGGTCCGCGTGGGGGCTCCCCCACGACGCGCCCGACCCCGCAGTGCCTCCGCGCGCCCGGGCCCCGCGCGGGGACGCCGTGCCGGGGCCGCGCCCGCTTAACGCAGCACGAGGGCGGCCGCCATCACCACGGCCGAGCCGGCCAGGGCGGCCAGGTCGGAGGCGCCCATGCGCAGCACGCGCAGGCGGGTGCGGCCCTCTCCGCCCCGGTAGCAGCGCGCCTCCATGGCCATGGCCAGGTCGTCCGCCCGCCGGAACGCCCCCACGAACAGGGGGACCAGGATGGGCACCATGCTGCGGGCCCGCCGTATCACGTTGCCGCTCTGGAAGTCGGCGCCCCGGGCCATCTGGGCCTTCATTATCTTCTCCGCTTCTTCCAGCAGGGTGGGGATGAAGCGCAGGGCAATGGACATCATCATGGCGATCTCATGGGCGGGCACCCCCACCCGGCGCAGGGGGCGCAGGAGGTATTCCAGCCCATCGGTGAGGGCGATGGGCGAGGTGGTAAAGGTGAGCAGGGAAGTGGAGAGGATGAGGAGCACCAGGCGGCCGGCGGTCACCATGCCCATGCGCAGGCCCGGCCAGGTGGCAGTGAGGGGCCCCAGGCGGAACCACACCGGCCCCGGGGTCATGAAAAGCTGCAGGACGAAGGTGAAGGCGATGATGGCCAGGATGGACCTCAGGCTCCGCCAGAGCAGGCGGGGAGGGATGCCTGCCACCAGCAGGCCACCCATGAGGAGGACACCCACCAGGGCGAAGGCCGGCCAGCGGTACAGGAAAAAGAGCACCACCACCAGGCCGCCCGTCACCACGATCTTGGTGCGCGGGTCAAGCCGGTGAACGGGCGATTCGCCCGGGTAGTACTGGCCGAAGGGGGCCCCGCTGAACATCACGGCCCATCCCCCCCGCCCGGCGGGCAGCCCCCGCCCGGCCCACGGGTGCCCCCCGACGCCGGGCCCCCGTCGGCGCGCGTTCCGCCCGGCAATCGGGCGTCTCGCAGGGGGAGGCGGCCGTTCTCGCCGAAGACACGCACCAGTTCCGCTTCGGCTTCCTCTTCGGTAAGTACGTCCGTGCGCACCTGCCAGCCCCGCTCCTGCAGGAGGCGCATCACCCGCGTCACTACCGGCGTGCCCAGACCCACCCGATCGAGCATTTCTGCCTGCGCGAACACCTCGCGCGGAGACCCTACCATGAGCAGGCGCCCCCGGTCCAGCACTGCCACCCGCTGGGCCAGCCGGGCCACGTCCTCCATCTGGTGGGTGACCAGCACCACCGTGAGCCCGTAGTCGGCGTGCAGGGCCCTTATGCGGGAGAGGATCTCCTGCCGCCCGCGGGGGTCCAGCCCGGCCGTGGGTTCGTCCAGTACCAGCACCCGGGGTCCCATGGCCAGCACCCCGGCGATGGCCACCCGCCGCGTCTCCCCGCCCGAAAGCTCAAAGGGCGAGCGCTCCAGCATCTCCCGGCCCAGGCCCACCATCTCCAGGGCCTGTTCCACCCGGCGGTCAACCTCCTCGGGAGGGTAACCCAGGTTGCGGGGGCCGAAGGCCACGTCCGCCAGTACGGTTTCCTCGAAAAGCTGCTGCTCGGGGTACTGGAACACCAGGCCCACCTGCTGGCGCACCCGCCGCAGATTGACCCGCCGATCGGAGAGATCCAGGTCCCCCACCACCACGCGGCCGCGGGTGGGACGCAGGAGCCCGTTGAAGTGCTGGATGAGGGTCGACTTGCCCGAGCCCGTGGGGCCGATGATGGCCAGGAATTCCCCGTCGCGCACCTCCAGGCTCACGCCTTCCAGCGCCACCACTTCCATGGGGGTACCGGGCAGGTATATGTGGGTCAGGTCCTCCACCCAAATGGGCACGTCCTACCTCGCCCCCAGGGCGGCCACCAGGTCCTCGGGCGCGAGCACGGTACCGTCCAGCTGCCAGCCCCGCCGCCTGAGCCTCCAGGCCAGCTCCGCCACCGCCGGTACGTCCAGACCCCAGCGCCGGAGGTCGGGGGCCCGCGCAAAGAGCGTGGCAGGTGGCTCCAGGGCCACCAGCCGCCCCCGGTGGAGGACGGCCACCCGGTCCGCCCGGGCGGCCTCATCCATGAAATGGGTCACGTAGACTACGGTGATCTTCTCCTCGCGGTTGAGCCGCAACACCGTGGCCAGCACGTCCCGCCGACCCACGGGATCGAGCATGGCGGTGGGCTCGTCCAGGACCAGGCAGGCGGGCCGCATGGCCAGCACCCCGGCGATGGCCACCCGCTGTTTCTGCCCCCCCGAGAGAAGGTGGGGGGCGTGACGGGCAAAGGCCGACATGCCCACGGCGGCGAGGGCCCCGTCCACCCTGGCCCTGATTTCACCGGGGGGGAGCCCGAGGTTCTCGGGGCCGAAAGCCACGTCCTCTTCCACCGTGGTGGCCACCAGCTGGTTGTCGGGGTTCTGGAAGACCATCCCCACGCGGCGCCTGATCTCCCACAGGCAGGCCGGGTCGCGCGTGTTCATGCCGTCGACCCACACCTCCCCCTCCGTGGGGAGGAGGAGGGCATTGAAATGCTTGGCCAGGGTGGACTTGCCGCTGCCGTTTTCCCCTATGACGGCCAGGAATTCCCCCCGGCCGACCTCCAGGTCGACCCCCCGCAGGGCCTCCACTTCCCTGTTCTCCCCTGCCCTGTAGCGGTGACCCAGGCCCGCCACCCGGATGAGAGGCTCTCTCACCTGGTCCCCATCTCCGAGACCTTTCCCTACACCAACTCCAGGATCACCATGGGCGCCCCGTCTCCCTGGCGCGGACCGATCCTCACCATGCGGGTGAAGCCACCCTCCTGGTGGGCGTAGCGGGCCGATATGGTGTCGAACACCTTGCGCGCCACGTCCTCATCCAGGAGGTAGGCGTAAACGTCCCGCCGCGCCGCCAGGCCCCCCTCCCGCGCCCGGGTGATCAGCTTCTCGGCAATGGAGCTCACTTCGCGCGCCCGCGCCTCCGTGGTGCGGATCTTCTCCTCCCGGAAGAGGGCGGTCACCAGGGACCGCAGCAGAGCCCGCCGCTGGGCCGACGAGCGGCCCAGTTTGCTGTATCGGGCCACCTCAGACACTCCCTCACTCTTCCTCGGGCGAGGGGCGGAAGGAAAGGCCCAGGGAAGCCAGCTTCTCCCGCACCTCGTCCAGGGACTTCTTGCCCAGATTGCGTACCTTGATCATGTCGTGGTCGGTCTTCTCCACCAGTTCACCCACCGTGTTGATGCCGGCCCTCTTCAGACAATTGTAGGAGCGCACGGAGAGGTACAGTTCCTCGATGGGCATGGAAAGCAGGTGCTCCGTGTCACCTGCCGGGGCCGGTTGCGGGGCCTGGGCGCGCACCGGTCTCTCCACGGACGCGAAAAGGGCCAGGTGGTCGGAGAGGATGCGGGCCGCCGCAACCAGCGCTTCGTCGGGAGCGATCCCCCCGTTCGTCCACACCTCCAGGATGAGCCGGTCCAGGTTGGTCACGTGGCCCACCCGGGTATCTTCAACGGTGAAATTGACCCGCCGCACCGGGTTGAAGATGGCGTCCACCGCGATGACACCGATGGGATCGTCCGGCCGCTTGTTGCGCTCGGCCGGCACGAACCCCACGCCGCGCTCCACCCTCATCTCCATTCCCAGCCGACCCCCCGCTTCCACGGTGGCCAGGTGCAGGTCGGGATTGAGGATCTCCACCTCCGGGTCGGCCTGGATGTCACCGGCCTTCACATCCGCCTCCCCCTGCACCTCCAGGCGCAGGGTGCGCGGGCCGTCCCCGTGCAACCTGAGGTTGAGGCTCTTGATGTTAAGGACGATCTCGGTGACGTCCTCGAGAACCTGGGGGATGGTGGAAAACTCGTGCAGCACGCCGTCGATGCGCACCTGAGTCACGGCTGCTCCGGGCAGCGAGGACAGCAGCACCCGGCGCAGGGAGTTACCCAGGGTGACGCCGAAGCCGCGCTGCAGCGGTTCCACCACGAACCGGCCGTACGTCTCGTCCGCAGCCAGTTCCACACACTCGATCCTGGGCTCTACGCCATCCCACATCGGCTGCGCCTCCCCGGCCTACTTGGAGTACAGCTCCACGATCAGGTGCTCCTGGACGGGCGTGTCGATTTCCTCCCGCCGCGGGTAGCGGAGCACCCGGGCCTCCATCCTGTCCGGGTCCACTTCCAGCCAGGCCACCGGCGTGCGCGAGCGGGCGCGCTCCTGCATCTCCTGAAAGCGCACCCTGTCCCGGGAGCGGGGGTGGACCGCCACCACGTCCCCCTCGCGCACCAGGTAAGAGGGGATGTTCACCCGCCTGCCGTTGACGGTGAAGTGACCGTGCCGCACCATCTGGCGGGCCTCCGAGCGCGAGGCCGCCAGTCCCGTGCGGTAGACCACATTGTCCAGCCTGCGCTCGAGCAGTTGCAGCAGTGCCTCACCGGTGACCCCCCGCGCCCGGGAAGCCATCTCAAAGTAACGCCGGAACTGCCGCTCCAGCACCCCGTAGATCCGCCGCGCCTTCTGCTTCTCCCGCAGCTGGAGAGCGTACTCGGTGGGCTTCAGGCGGCCCTTCCCCCGTTCCCCCGGGGGGTTGGCACGCACCTTACGGCCATCCAGGGGGCAGTGGGTGGTGAAGCAACGTTCTCCTTTCAGGAAGAGCTTGACCCCTTCCCGCCGGCAGAGCCGGCACACGGGTCCCGTGTAACGGGCCAACCGGATCACCTCCTACACGCGCCGGCGCTTGGGCGGCCGGCAACCGTTGTGGGGGATGGGAGTGACGTCCTTGATCAGGCTCACTTCCAGTCCGGTGGCCTGCAGGGCCCTGATGGCTGCCTCCCGGCCCGACCCGGGGCCCTTCACGTACACTTCCACTTCCCTCATACCCACATCCAGGGCGGCCCGCGCGGCAGCCTCCGCCGCCATCTGGGCGGCATAGGGCGTGCCCTTGCGCGAACCCTTGAACCCCTGGGTACCCGCCGAGGCCCAGGTGAGGACCTTGCCGGCGGGATCGGTGATGGTCACGATGGTGTTGTTGAAGGTGGACTTGATATGAGCCACACCCTTGGGAACCAGGATGCGCTCCTTCTTACGAGCGCGCGCACCTCTACGCGGCAACACCACACCTCCTCACTTCTTGCGCCGTACGCCCACCGTCTTGCGCGGTCCCTTGCGGGTACGGGCGTTGGTACGGGTGCGCTGTCCCCGCACGGGCAGGCCACGGCGGTGCCTGATCCCGCGGTAGCACCCGATATCGATGAGCCGCTTTACGTTGAGCTGGACCTCCCGCTGCAGGTCCCCCTCGACCTTGAAGTTCTTGTCGATGTAATCGCGGATGCGGGAGATCTCCTCTTCGGTGAGATCCTTGACCCGGGTGTCCGGGTTGATCCCCGTGGCCCGCAGGATCTGCCGGGCCCGGGAAAAACCGATCCCGTAGATCACCGGAAGGGCGGCTTCAATGCGCCGCTCCCGGGGCAGGTCGACACCTGCTATTCTTGCCATTTCTTTCCCTCCCTAACAGCACCCGGGCGAAGCGATGGGTCTGCCCCTCGCCGGGCGGCTCACGCACCCTGGCGCTGCTTGTGTTTGGGGTTGGGGCAGATGATCATCACCCGCCCCTTGCGCCTGATCACCTTGCACTTTTCGCATATCCTCTTGACCGAGGGCCTTACCTTCACGGCCCCCACCTCCCCTTTCAACGGTGGCGGTACACGATTCTCCCCCGGGTCAGATCGTAGGGCGATAGCTGGACCACCACCCGGTCACCGGGGATAATACGGATGAAATTCAGGCGGATTTTGCCCGAAACGTGGGCCAGGATACGATGCCCGTTGTCCAGCTCCACCCGGAACATGGCGTTGGGCAGGTTTTCGATCACCCGCCCTTCCACCTCGATGACATCCTCCCGGGTCATCCTTCAACCTCCCCGGCCACCGGTCAACCTCCTTTTTCTCCCTGCTCGGCGAGCTGCACCTTGCGCAGCAACCCCCGGACCTCCCCGTCGCTTACCGTTCCTCCACCCGCAAGCCGGCGGGCCAGCCCTTCCTCCACGGGCCCTTCCGGCCGCAGGTGGCGCACGTTCTTCTTCTTGGGTGCTGACACCTTGCGCCGGTACCCGTCGGCCACCTGTACGAAGCGGTCGTCGATGATGCCGACCACCACATAATACTGCCCGCGGTCGCGACCTGCCAGGGAACACACCACCTGGCCCAAGCGCAACTCCCGCTCCGGCATCTTAACCTTCCTCCCGGGGGTCGGTCAAGATGAGGGCTCCGTCCGCAGTCACCGCCACCGTGTGCTCGAAGTGGGCGGACAGCCTGCCGTCCGCCGTCACCGCCGTCCAGCCGTCGGCCAGCACCACCACATCGGGCACCCCCGCGTTCACCATCGGCTCGATCGCCAGGGTCATGCCCGGCCTGAGCAGCGGTCCCATCCCCGGCGGACCGAAATTGGGGATCTGCGGGTCCTCGTGCATGCTGCGCCCGATGCCGTGTCCCACGAACTCGCGCACCACCGAATAGCCCCGGGCCTCCACGAAGCTCTGCACGGCGTGGGAGATGTCCGAGAGGTGGCAGCCCGCCCGGGCCCGAGCGATGCCCTCCCCGAGCGCGGCCCTGGTTACCTCCAGCAGCCGCATCGCCTCCTCCGACACCTTCCCCACCGGGAAGGTGGCCGCCGCATCACCGTAATACCCGTCCAGAAGCACCCCCACATCGACGCTGACGATGTCGCCCTCGCGCAGCCGCCTGCCCCCGGGGACCCCGTGCACCACCTGCTCGTTGACCGAGGCACAGATGGTGGCGGGGAAGGGGGGACGCTGGCCGGGGATCTCCCCGTAACCCTTGAAAGCGGGGACCCCCCCGTGCCGCCTGATGAATTCCTCCGCGAAGGAGTCCAGGTCCCGGAGCCGCACCCCCGGGGCCACCCGGGCACCCAGTTCCTCCAGCAACCTGGCCACCAGCCGCCCCGCCCTGCGCATGACCTCCAGTTCCCGTGCCGACTTGAGGATGATCACAGGCGGCCCTTCCCCCCGACGTGCCCGTCCGCGGGGCGGCCCTGGCCGCCAGGCTCGCTGCGGGCGTTCGTCTGCAGGCGCCCATCCACCGCCGCCAGCACGACTCGGGTCACTTCCTCCACCGCGCCGCTGCCGTCGACGGGCACCAGTAGCCCGCGTTCCCGGTAGAACTCCACCAAGGGTTCGGTCTGCCGGCGGTAAACGGCCAGCCGCTGCGCTACGGTGGCGGGCAGGTCGTCTTCGCGCTGCACCAGTTCTCCCCCGCAGCGATCGCAGCGCCCGGGCTCCCTGGGGGGCTGGAACTCCAGGTGGTAGTTCGCACCGCAGCGGGCACACACCCGCCGTCCCGCCGCCCGCCGCACCAACTCCTCCTCGCTCACCACCAGGTCCACCACCGCATCCAGCCGGAGGCCACGTTCCTCCAGCAGGGCAGCAAACGCCTCGGCCTGGGGGACGGTGCGCGGGTAGCCGTCCAGCACGAAGCCGCGGGCGCAGTCCTCGCCCGCCAGCCGGGCGGCCACCACCCCGTTGACCACCTCGTCCGGCACCAGTTCCCCCCGCTGCATGTACTCGCGGGCCAGCCGACCCAGGGGAGTCCCCTCGGCCACCGCCCGGCGGAAGGCATCCCCGGTGGAAATGTGGGGTACGCCCCAGTGCTCCCCCAGGCGGGCGGCCTGGGTGCCCTTACCAGAACCGGGTGGGCCCAGCAACACCACGCGCATCCCTATCCCCCTAGCGCAGGAACCCCTGGTACTGGCGCATGACCAGGTGGGCTTCGATCTGCTTCATGGTCTCCAGGGCCACACCCACCACGATGAGGAGGGCGGTCCCCCCGAAGTAGAGCCCGGGGATGTTGGTGATGGTGCCCATCATGTAGGGCATGACGGCGATCACGGCCAGGAACAGGGACCCGGCCAGGGTCACCCGGTTCATCACCCTGGTGAGGTAGTCGGCGGTGGGCTTACCCGGCCGCAGGCCGGGTATGAATCCACCGTATTTCTTGATGTTGTTGGCCACGTCGTTGGGGTTGAACACGATGGCGGTGTAGAAATACGTGAAGAACACCACCAGGATGGCATAGGTGCTCAGGTACAGGGGCCGGTCCATACGGAACCAGTTGGCGAAGTTCACGGCCCAGGGCCGGTCGATGAAGGTGGCCAGGGTGAGCGGGAAGGTGAGCAGGGAGGAGGCGAAGATGATGGGGATGACCCCGGCCTGGTTCACGCGCAGGGGAATGTGGGCCGACTGGCCGCCGTACATGCGCCGCCCCACCACCCGCTTGGGGTACTGCACGGGCAGGCGGCGCTGGCCCTCGTTCACCCAGACCACGGCGGCGATGGCGGCAGCCCCCACCACCACGAGCAGCCCCAGGTTGAACCAGCTGATACGCCCGCCGGCAAGATAGGTACCGATGGACCCGGCACCGGCGGGCAGCCGCGCCACGATACCGGCGAAGATGAGCAGCGAGATCCCGTTCCCTATCCCCTTCTCGGTGATCTGCTCACCGAGCCACATGAGGAAGGCCGTCCCCGCCGTCAGGGAGAGGGCGATGATGGTGAAGTTCCCCCAGGTCGGGTTGATGACGGCACTGCGCAACCCCACCGTCATCCCGTACGCCTGGATGAGGGCGAGCACCACCGTCAGGTAACGGGTGTACTGGGTGATCTTCTTGCG
Source organism: Bacillota bacterium (assembly GCA_014360055.1). Classification (GTDB taxonomy): domain Bacteria; phylum Bacillota; class Sulfobacillia; order JACIYH01; family JACIYH01; genus JACIYH01. The sequence goes on from JACIYH010000024.1 coordinate 13,398, forward strand.
CCCCTCTTCCCCTTCTTTGGCCAGTTCCTCCAGCCGGGGGATGACCAGGGTGAGGAGCTGCATGATGATGGAGGCGTTGATATAGGGGGTGACGCTCATGGCGAACACCGAGAAGGTACGCAGGGCACCGCCCGAGAACAGGTCGAGCAGCCCGAAGAGGGTGCCCTCCTTGAAGAGCCTCTCGATCACGCTGGCGTCTATGCCGGGCACGGGCACGTGGGTGCCCACCCGGAAGACGAAGAACATGGCCACGGTGAACAGGATACGGCGCCTGAGGTCGGGCAGACGCCAGGCCCGGCGCAGGCTTTCCAGCATCAGGCCACCACCTCGACCCTGCCGCCGCGGGCGGTGATGGCTTCGCGCGCCCGGTCGGACACGGCGTGCACCCGCACCTCCAGGCGGCGTTCCAGTTCTCCCCGCCCCAGCACCTTAACGGGCAGGTTCTTTTTGACCAGCCCTTCCTCCCGCAGGAGTTCCTCCGTGACCACGGTATCGTCGGCGAAGCGGTTAAGCTGGTCCAGATTCACGATGGCATATTCCCGCCGGAAGGGGTTGGTGAACCCGCGCTTGGGCATGCGCCTCTGCAGGGGCATCTGCCCCCCTTCGAAGCCGGGGCGGACGCCACCCCCCGCGCGGGCCTTCTGTCCCTTGTGCCCCCGGCCGGCCGTCTTGCCATGCCCGGAGCCGATACCGCGGCCGACCCTCTTTTTAGCCTTGCGGCTCCCCGGCGCCGGACGCAGGTCACCTACCCGCACCGCGGCCACCTCCCAGGATCTCCTCCATGCGTTTGCCTCGCAGCGCGGCCACCTGCTCGGGCGACCGCAACTGGCGCAGGGCGTCCATGGTGGCGTACACCACGTTGATGGCGTTGGCCGAACCCAGGGACTTGGAGAGCACGTCCCGGATGCCTGCCGCCTCCATCACCGCCCGCACCGGGCCACCGGCGATCACGCCCGTGCCGGGGGCGGCCGGTCGCAGGAGCACCAGACCGGCACCGAAGTGCCCCAGTACCTCGTGGGTGATGGTGGTACCCCGGCGCGGCACCTCCACCAGGTTCTTCTTGGCGTCCTCAATACCCTTGCGGATGGCCTCGGGGATCTCGGCGGCCTTACCGAGGCCGGCCCCCACGCGCCCGTCCCCGTCGCCCACCACCACCAGGGCACTGAAGGAAAAGCGGCGCCCCCCCTTCACTACCTTGGCCACCCGGTTCAGGGAGACCACTTTCTCTTTGAATTCCGAGCCGGTTCCTTCCTGCTGAGCCTGCTGACGGGGCAAGACCTTCCCTCCTTAGAATTCCAGCCCGGCTGCCCGGGCCCCTTCCGCCAGGGCCGCCACCCGGCCGTGGTAGCGGTAGCCACCGCGGTCGAAGGCTACCTTCCTGATCCCCTTCTCCGCGGCCCTCTTCCCGATCAGTTCGCCCACCCGGCGCGCGGCCGCCACGTTGCCACCGTGGCCCAGTTCGCCCCGCACCTCCGCATCCAGGGAAGAGGCGGCCGCCAGGGTACGGCCCGCGGTATCGTCGATGACCTGCGCGTAAATGTGCCTGCCGGAGCGGAACACCGACAGGCGCGGCCGCTCGGGGGTTCCCCTCACGCGGCGGCGCACCCGCAGGTGTCTCCTCTTTCTCCTCCACGCCCGTTCCTGGGCCTCCATAGGGCCACCTCCGCTACTTCTTGCCGGCCTTACCGGCCTTACGGCGAATGCGTTCGCCGACGTACATGATGCCCTTGCCCTTGTAGGGTTCGGGCGGGCGTACTTCCCGCACCCGGGCGGCCACCTGGCCCACCAGTTCCCGGTCGTTTCCCCTGACCACGATACGGTTGGGCGCGGGCACCTCGAACTCGATCCCCGGGGGCGGCTCGATTTCCACGGGGTGCGAGTAACCCACGGTCAGCACCAGCTTCTTGCCGGCCTTGCTGGCCCGGTACCCCACGCCCTCCAGCTGGAGGTGCTTCTCGAACCCCTGGGTCACCCCGGTCACCATGTTGGCCAGCAGCACGCGGGTGAGGCCGTGCAGGGCGCGGTGAAAAGGCTCATGGGAGGGCCGCTCCACCTTCAGGAACCCGTCGCCCTTGTCGATGCGCATGTCGGGGTGGAACTCGCGCTCCAGCACGCCCCTGGGCCCTTTCACCCTCACCAGTTGTCCTTCCACGGTCACCTCCACCCCCGGGGGGATGGGGACCGGCTTTCTGCCTATCCGAGACAAGCTGCATCCCTCTTTCTCTTCGCCGGCCTCTTCACCAGATGTAGCACAGGACCTCGCCACCCAGGCCCAGCTGGCGCGCCTTCCTGTCCGTCATCAACCCCTGGGAGGTGGAGATGATGGCGATTCCCAGCCCGCCCAGCACCCGCGGGAGTTCGTCCCTGCCGGCGTACACCCGCAGCCCGGGACGGCTGATGCGCTTGAGACCGGTGATCACCCGGGTTTTCTGGGGACCGTATTTGAGGTGGATGCGCAGTACGCCCTGCGGCCCCTGCTCTATCCACTCGTAATCCCGGATGTACCCCTCCTGCTTCAGGATCTCGGCAATCCCGCGCAGGACGCGGGAACCGGGGACGTCGACGCGCTCGTGCCGGGCCTTCACCGCGTTGCGGATGCGGGTGAGCATATCTGCTATGGGGTCAGTTGGGGGCATGAGCCCGACCTCCTCACTACCAGCTCGCCTTCCGGATACCCGGGATTTCACCCCGGTGGGCAGCCTCCCGGAAGCACATCCGGCACATGTCGAAGTACCGCATGTAGCCCCGGGCCCGCCCGCAAATGCGGCAGCGGCGGACCGCCCGCACCCGGAACTTGGGGGTCTTCTTGGCCTTTTCGATCTTGGCCTTGGTTGCCAGGACGCTCACCTCCTCACTCCGACCGGAACGGCATTCCCAGGAGAGCCAGCAACTCGCGGGCCTCCTCATCGGTGCGGGCCGTGGTGGCGATGGTAACGTCCATGCCCCGCACCTTCTCCACCTTGTCGTAGTCGATCTCCGGGAACACCAGTTGCTCCCGGATGCCCAGGGAGTAGTTCCCCCGCCCGTCAAAGCTGTGGGGAGACACCCCCTTGAAGTCCCGAACCCGGGGCAGGGCGATGTGGAAGAGCCGCTCCAGGAAGGACCACATGCGGTCCCCCCGCAGGGTGACCTTGCATCCGATCTTCATGCCCTTGCGCACCTTGAAGGCCGCCACCGACTTGCGGGCCTGCGTGACCACCGGCCGCTGCCCGGTGATGGCGGTGAGGTCCGCCACGGCTGCATCGAGCAGCTTGGGGTTCCCGATGGCGTCCCCCACCCCCATGTTGATGACCACCTTTTCCACCCGGGGGACCTGCAGGGGATTCCGGTATCCGAACTTCTCCATCATGGCGGGGACCACGTGTTCCCGGTATCTTTTCCTGAGTGCCGATTCCACCGCTGGACCTCCTAGCGGTCGATAACCTCTCCGCAGCGCCTGCACACCCTCACCTTGCGGCCGCCTTCCAGGAAGGTGTGGCCGACCCGGGTCGGTTTGTGGCAGCGCGTGCAGACCAGCATGACGTTGCTGGCGTGGATGGGGGCTTCCTTCTGGATGATGCCACCCTGCATGACCTTGGCCGTGGGACGCTGGTGACGCTTGACCAGGTTGACCTGTTCCACCACCACGCGCCCCCGGTCGGGCTCGGTGCGCAGGATCTTCCCCCTCGCTCCCTTGTGCTTACCGGAGATCACCACCACGGTGTCGCCGGTGCGTACGTGCAACTTCATCTTTTCCACCTGCCTACAGCACCTCGGGCGCCAGGGAGATGATCTTCATGAACTCCTTCTCTCGCAACTCTCGGGCCACCGGCCCGAAAATGCGGGTGCCGCGGGGCTCCCGTCCGTCCTTAAGGATTACGGCGGCGTTGTCGTCGAACTTGATCCAGGAGCCATCCTCCCGGTGCACGCCGTGCCGCGTGCGCACGATCACCGCCCGTACCACGTCGCCCTTCTTGACCGCCCCGCCCGGGGTGGCCTCCTTGACCGCGGCCACGATCACGTCGCCCACGTTGCCGTAACGGCGATTGGGCCCGCCCAGCACCCGGATGCACATAATCTCCCGGGCACCCGTGTTGTCCGCTACCTGCAGCCTGGTCTGGGGCTGAATCATAGCCCCTCCCTCCCTACCTGGCTCGTTCGAGGATCCGTACCACCCGCCACCTCTTCTCCTTGCTGAGGGGCCGGGTCTCCATGATCAGCACCCGATCGCCCACCTGACACCCGATCTCGTCGTGGGCCTTGAACCGCGAGGTGCGCCGCATGCGCCGCCCGTACAGGGGGTGGGCGACCAGCCGCTCGACCGCCACCACCACCGTCTTCTGCATCTTGTCGGACACCACGGTCCCTACCATTTCCTGGCGCCGGCCGCGCTCGGTCATAGCCGTCCCTCCCTGGCCAGCTCCATCTCGCGCATGACCGTCTTCACGCGGGCAATGTCCTTGCGCACCTGGCGGATGCGCATGATGTTGTCGAGCTGCCCGGTGGCCAGCTGGAAGCGCAGGTTGAAGAGTTCACCCTTGAGGTCCTTCAGCCTGGCCTGCAGTTCTTCGGCCGTCATGTCCCTGATGTCCCTGGCCTTCATTCCGCCTCACCGCCCGTCGCGGGCATCACTTCTTCCCGCTTTACGAAGCGGGTCCTGATGGGCAGCTTGTGGCTCGCCAGCCGCATGGCCTCGCGGGCGGTGGCTTCGTCCACGCCCGCCACCTCGAAGAGTACGCGTCCCGGCTTGACCACGGCCACCCAGTACTCGGGGTTGCCCTTGCCGCTCCCCATGCGGGTTTCCGCCGGTTTGGCGGTCACCGGCTTGTCGGGGAAGATCTTGATCCACACCTTGCCGCCCCGGCGCATGTACCTGGTCAGGGCCACCCGGGCCGCCTCGATCTGGCGGTCGGTCACCCAGGCCGGCTCCAGGGCCTGCAGCCCGTACTCCCCGTAAAAGACCTCGTTACCCGAGTAGGCGGCGCCCTTCATGCGGCCGCGGTGCTGCTTGCGCCACTTCACGCGCTTCGGGCTAAGCACGGGTTATGCCCCCCTCTCCACCGGCCGCCGGCGGTCGGGCAGGATCTCGCCCCGGTAAATCCACACCTTGACGCCGATCTGGCCGTAAGTGGTGCGGGCTTCGGCGAACCCGTAGTCGATGTCCGCCCGCAGCGTCCCCAGGGGCACCTTGCCCTCGCTGGCACGCTCCCGGCGGGCGATCTCCGCCCCGGCAATGCGACCGGAAACGATGATCCTGACCCCCTTGGCTCCCGCCCGCATGGCCCGGCTGATGGCCGACTTCATGGCCCGCCGGTGCGATATGCGCTTCTCCAGCTGGGAAGCCACGCTTTCCGCCACCAACTGCGCATCCAGGTCGGCCACCTTGACTTCCGCGATGTTGATGGACACGTGCTTCCCCGTCATGGCCTCCAGTTGCTTGCGCAACTCCTCCACCCTGGTGCCACCCTGGCCGATCACCAGCCCCGGTTTACCGGTGTGGATGGTGATGCGCAACCGGTTGGCTGCCCGTTCGATCTCCACCCGCGAGATGCCGGCGGCATACAGCTTCCCCTTGATGAACTTGCGGATGCGCTGGTCCTCGTGCAGCACGTCGGCGAACTGCTTCTTGGGGACGATCCAGCGGGAGTCCCAGTCCTTGTTGATCCCTATGCGGAATACCTTGGGATGTACCTTCTGGCCCATCACTCGCCCTCCCGTTCCCGCACCACCACGCGGATGTGGCAGGTGCGCCGCAGGATGGGAAACGCCTGGCCGCGCATGCGCGGATGCCAGCGCTTGAGGACCGGGCCAGCCCCCACCTGGGCCTCCGCCACGTACAGGCTCTTGCGGTCCATGTCGTAGTTGTTCTCGGCATTGGCCACCGCCGAACGCAGCACCTTGGCCACCGTGCGGGCTGCCCGGCGAGGCGAGAAGCGCAGGATGGCGAGCGCCTCGTCCGCCGGCTTGCCCCGCACCAGATCCAGTACCAGGTTCACCTTGGTGGGCGAAAGCCGCACGAAGCGGGCAGTAGCCTGAGCGGATTCTGCTTTGGCGGTCTTCTTTGCCATAGGGTCTCCCTCACTTCAGGGCCGTGGAACGCTCGGTGTGAGCGCCGTGGCCGCGGAAGAGGCGGGTGGGCGCGAACTCACCCAGCTTGTGCCCCACCATCTCCTCGGTGATATACACGGGGACGTGCTTGCGCCCGTCGTACACGGCGATGGTGTGTCCCACCATCTCGGGGACGATGGTGCAGGCGCGGGCCCAGGTTTTGATCACCCGTTTCTCCGCCTTCCTGTTCAGCGCCACTATCTTCTCCAGGAGCTTCTGGTCCACGTAGGGACCCTTCTTGCTGGAACGGCCCATCTTCTTCCTCCTAACCGCGGCGCCGCTTCACGATCAGCCGGTCGGACGGCTTACCCTTCTTGCGCGTCTTGTACCCGAGGGCGGGCTTGCCCCACGGTGTGAGGGGACCGGGGTGTCCGACGGGCGCCTTGCCTTCTCCACCCCCGTGGGGGTGATCCACCGGGTTCATCACCGAGCCGCGGGTGGTGGGACGGATGCCCAGCCAGCGCTTGCGACCGGCCTTGCCCAGGGACACGTTCTCGTGGTCCAGGTTACCCACCTGGCCCACGGTGGCCCGGCACTCCAGGGGGAAGAGGCGCTGCTCCCCCGACGGCAGCCGCAGGAGGGCAAACCCGCCCTCCTTGGCCATCACCTGGGCGGCCGCCCCCGCCGCGCGCGCCACCTGGCCGCCCTTGCCGGGGGTGAGTTCGATGTTATGCACCACGGTACCCACAGGGATGTTGGCCAGGGGGAGGCTGTTGCCGGGTTTGATGTCGGCGGCGGGACCGGCCTCCACCCGGTCGCCCACCTTCAACCCCAGGGGAGCCAGCACGTACCGCTTCTCGCCGTCGGCGTAATGGAGGAGGGCGATGTGGGCGGACCGGTTGGGATCGTACTCGATGGCCGCCACCCGCGCGGGCACACCCTCTTTGTCGCGGCGGAAATCTACCAGCCGGTAGAAGCGGCGCTGACCGCCTCCCCGGTGGCGCACGGTGATGCGTCCCTGGAAGTTGCGGCCGGCGTGCCGCCGCAACCGCACGAGGAGCGACTTTTCCGGTTCCTTCCTGGTGATCTCGTCGAACGCCAGCACGGTCATCTGCCGGCGTCCGGGCGAGGTTGGCTTAAAGCCCCTTACGGGCATGGACCCAGACCTCCATTTCCTACATGCCCTCGAAGAACTGGATCTTCTCCCCCGGTGCCAGGGTTACGACTGCTTTCTTCCAGGCGGGGGTACGGCCCCGGTGCACACCGAAGCGGCGCGGTTTCCCCCGGAAACGGGCGGTATTTACCGAGCGTACCCTCACGCGGAACAGCTCCTCCACCGCCTGACGGATCTGCACCTTGGTGGCACGCGGGTGCACCACGAAGGTGTACTTGCCCTGGCCCATGAGGGCATTGGACTTCTCCGATACTATGGGACGGATGATCACGTCGTGGATGTCCTTCACGAGAGGACCTCCTCTACCCGCTGCACCGCCTCCGGCGTGAACAGGAGGAAGTCGTGGTTGAGCACCTGGTAGGTGTGTAACTGGTGGGCCAGGGCGGTTTCCACACCGGGGAGGTTGCGGGCGGAGAGTTCCAGGTTGCGGTCCCGCTGGGCGGTCACGATCAGGGCGGAGCCATCCACCCCCAGCTTCTTCAGCATGGTCGCCAGCGCCCGCGTGCGCGGTCCTTCCAGCCCCAGGCCCTGTACCACCGTGACCGCCCCCTCCCGCACGCGGGCGGAGAGGGCACTGCGCAGGGCCTGGCGCCGTGCCTTCACCGGGATGGCGTACCCGTAGTCGCGCGGCTTGGGACCGAACACCACCCCGCCCTTTCTCCACAGGGGGGAACGGATGCTGCCGTGACGGGCCCGGCCGGTCCCCTTCTGGCGCCACGGCTTGCGCCCACCCCCGGAGACCTCGCCCCGGGTGAGGGTGGAGGCCGTTCCCACCCGCCTGCGGGCCAGGTGGGCCACCACCGCGGCGTGCATGAGATGCTCGTTGGGTTCCTGGCCGAATACCCCATCCGCGAGGTCCATTTCCCCCACTCGTTCACCGTCGGGATTTACCACTGGTACCTGTGCCATGCCCGATCTACCCCTTAACCGCACTGCGCACGATCACCAGGCCGCCTCGCGGCCCGGGCACCGCCCCCCGCAGGAGGAGCAGGTCGTGCTCGGGATCCACCCGTTCCACGCGCAGGTTCTGCACGGTGACGCGCTCGGCACCCAGGTGGCCCGGCATCTTCCGGCCCGGGAACACCCGCCCGCCCCCGCCGGACATGCGCCCGCCGGTGGCGAGGCTGCCCGTGCCCCGGTGGTACTTGGAACCGTGGGCCATGGGGCCGCGGCCGAAACCCCAGCGCTTCACGCCCCCTGCGAATCCCTTCCCCTTGCTGATCCCCGTGACGTCCACACGGTCGCCGGGCTTGAAGAGGTCCACCCGCAGGTCCTGACCCACCTGGTAGGCCTCGGCGTCCGGTACCCGCAACTCCCGCAGGATCCGTACCGGCCTCACCCCCGCCCGGGCCAGGTGTCCCCGCCGGGGCCGGTTTAGGCGGCCTTCCTTCACCTCTTCGAAGCCCAGCTGGATGGCGCTGTAACCGTCGCGGGCGGGGGTTCGTTTCTGTACCACCACGCACGGTCCGGCCTTCACCACGGTCACGGGTACTGCCCGGCCGGCCTCGTCGAACACCTGGGTCATGCCCAGCTTCCTGCCCAGGATCCCCTTCACCGTCACCACCCCCGCCTACTGCCTGATCTCGATGTCCACGCCCGCGGGGAGGTCCAGGCGCATGAGGGCGTCCACCGTGCGCTGGTTGGGTTCCAGGATGTCGATGAGGCGCCTGTGGGTGCGCATCTCGAACTGCTCCCGGTGGTCCTTTTCGCCGTTGGGGGCCACCAGCACGGTGAAAACCTTGCGCTCGGTGGGCAGAGGGATGGGGCCAGAGACCCTGGCCCCCGTCCGCCGCGCCGTGTCCACGATGCGTTCCGCCGACTGGTCCAGTATCTTGTGATCGAAGGCCCGTAGTTTGATGCGTATCTTCTGACCGGGCATGCCGCCCCTCCTCACTCGTGGATGGCCGTCACTACCCCGGCCCCCACCGTGCGCCCACCCTCGCGGATGGCGAAGCGCAGCCCGCTCTCGATGGCGATGGGGGTGATCAGTTCTACTTCCATGTTGATGTTGTCGCCGGGCATGACCATCTCCACGCCCTCGGGGAGCTTGATGGTGCCGGTGACGTCGGTGGTACGGAAGTAGAACTGCGGGCGGTATCCGGGGAAGAAGGGGGTGTGACGGCCGCCCTCCTCCTTGGTGAGCACGTACACTTCGGCCGAGAAGCGGGTGTGCGGTTTGATGGAGCCGGGCTTGGCCAGCACGTGACCCCGCTCCACCTCGTCCTTGTCGATGCCCCGCAGGAGCACCCCGATGTTGTCGCCCGCCACGGCCTCATCCAGGGTCTTGCGGAACATCTCCACACCGGTGGCCACCGTCTTGCGCGGCCGGTCGGCGAAGCCCACGATCTCCACCTCGTCGCCCACCTTCACCCGGCCCCGTTCCACGCGGCCGGTGGCCACGGTGCCGCGCCCGGTGATGGAAAAGACGTCTTCCACCGGCATCAGGAAGGGCTTGTCGACCTCACGCACGGGAGTGGGGATGAAGTCGTCAACCGCATCCATCAGCTCCCAGATCTTGCCGCACCACTGGCACTCCCGCTTGCCGCACCCGCACTCCAGCGCCTTCAGGGCCGAGCCCCTCACGACGGGGGTGTCTTCGCCGGGGAAGTTATACTTGCTCAGCACTTCCCGCACTTCCAGCTCGGACAGTTCCAGGATCTCTTCGTCGTCCACCGCGTCTACCTTGTTCAGGAACACCACCACGGAGGGAACCTCCACCTGGCGGGCCAGCAGCACGTGCTCCCGGGTCTGAGGCATGGGCCCGTCGGGAGCGGAAACCACCAGGATGGCCCCGTCCATCTGGGCCGCGCCCGTGATCATGTTCTTGATGTAGTCGGCGTGGCCCGGGCAGTCCACGTGCGCGTAGTGCCGCTTGGGAGTCTCGTACTCCACGTGGGCGGTGTTGATGGTGATGCCGCGCGCCTTCTCCTCCGGTGCCTTGTCGATCTGCTCGAAGGGCACGTAGTCGGCCAGCCCGTGCTGCGACAACACCTTGGTGATGGCCGCCGTCAGCGTGGTCTTGCCGTGGTCGATGTGCCCGATGGTGCCCACGTTCACGTGGGGCTTCGTGCGCTCGAACTTCTTCTTGGCCAAGATTCCTTCCCCCTTCTATACCCGGCTGCGGTATCCCGACCGCGCCATTATACCCTCCATCACCTGGGGGGGAACGGGCTGGTAGGAATCGAACTGCATGGTGTACGTTCCCCTCCCCTGGGTGAGGGATCTCAGGTCGGTAGCGTAACCGAACATCTCCGCCAGCGGAACCGTCCCCCGGATCACCTGGGCGTTACCGCGGGACTCCAGACCCTCGATGTGGCCCCTGCGGGCCGTCAGGTCTCCCATCACATCCCCCATGTACGCCTCCGGGACCACCACCTCCACCCTCATGACAGGTTCAAGCAGGACGGGAGAGGCCTTCTCGGCCGCAGAGCGGAAGGCCTGGGCCGCCGCCAGCTTGAACGCCACCTCCGACGAATCCACCTCGTGGTAGGAGCCGTCGAACAGGGTCACCCGCACGTCGATGACGGGGTATCCCGCCAGCACCCCGCTGGCCATGGCCTCCCGCACGCCCGCCTCCACCGCCGGGATGAACTCCCTGGGCACGACGCCGCCCACGATGCGGTCTTCGAAAGCAAACCCCATCCCCCTGGGCAGGGGCTCCACCCGCAACCACACGTGGCCATACTGGCCGCGGCCGCCGGTCTGCTTGATCCACTTGCCCTCCGCCTCGGCCGCGGCGGCGATGCTCTCCTTGTACGCCACCTGGGGGCGACCCACGTTGGCCTCCACCTTGAACTCACGCAGGAGGCGGTCCACGATGATCTCCAGGTGCAGTTCCCCCATGCCCGAGATCAGGGTCTGCCCGGTCTCGGGATCCACACGTACCCGGAAGGTGGGGTCCTCTTCGGCAAGCCGGGCCAGTGACAGCCCCAGCCGGTCCTGGTCCGCCCGCGTGCGCGGCTCGATGGCCACCGAGATGACCGGCTCGGGGAAGGCCATGGGCTCCAGCACCAGGGGGTGGTCCTCCGGGGACAGGGTGTCACCGGTGGTGGTCTCCTTCAGGCCCACCACGGCGGCGATGTCCCCGGCGTGCACCTCCCGCACGTCCTCGCGGTGGTTGGCGTGCATGTACAGCACCCGGCCCACCCGTTCCTTCACTCCGCGCGTCGCGTTGTAAACGTACGAGCCGGCGCTGAGGGTACCGGAGTAAACGCGCAGGTAGGTGAGCTTCCCCACGTGGGGGTCGGACATCACCTTGAAGGCCAGGGCACACAGGGGTGCGTCGTCGCTGGTCGCCCGTTCCTCCTCCTCGCCGGTGCGGGGGTTGAGCCCGCGCACCGCCGGTACGTCCAGGGGCGAGGGAAGGTAGTACACCACGGCGTCGAGCAGCGGCTGCACGCCCTTGTTGCGGAAGGAAGCCCCGCACAACACCGGCACGACGGCATTGGCCAGGGTCCCCCGGCGCAGGGCACGGCGTATCTGGTCGGGTGTTATGGGCTCGCCCTCCAGGTACCGGGCCAGGATCTCCTCGTCAAAATCGCAGCAAGCTTCGATGAGCTTCTCCCGCCAGGTGGCGACCTGCTCCGCCAGGTGGGCGGGGACCGCGGTGGACTCGCTCTGTGTCCCCAACTCGTCCACGTACACCACGGCCTCTTCCGTGATGAGGTCGACGGCACCACGGAAGCCGTCTTCCGACCCGATGGGCACCTGCACGGGTACCGGGTGCGCCCCCAGACGGGTGCGCATCTCTTCCACCACGCGGAAAAAGTCCGCTCCGACGGTGTCCATCTTGTTCACGTAGGCGATGCGCGGTACCCCGTAGCGCTCGGCTTGTCGCCACACCGTCTCCGACTGTGGCTCCACACCGCCCTTGGCGCAGAAGATGGCGATGACCCCGTCCAGCACGCGCAGGGACCGCTCTACCTCCACCGTGAAATCCACGTGGCCGGGCGTGTCTATAATGTTTATGCGGTGCCCCTTCCAGAAGCAGGTGGTGGCGGCAGAGGTGATGGTGATGCCCCGCTCCTGCTCCTGCACCATCCAGTCCATGGTGGCCGAGCCTTCGTCCACCTCACCCATCCGGTGCACCCTGCCCGTGTAGAACAGGATGCGCTCGGTGGTGGTGGTCTTACCGGCGTCGATGTGAGCTGCTATTCCGATGTTGCGCGTCTTTTCCAGCGGATATTCCCTGGGCATCTCCATCCCTCCTTTCCACCCGTTCCTCTGGTCGCACCCCACCGGCGCGGCCGGGTCCGTCTCGCCCCGCGGCCCGGACGGGTCGGCCTCCCTGCACCACCCAGGCGGCCGCGGCGGGCGGCCGGCGCCTCCGCTACCAGCGGTAGTGGGCGAAGGCGCGGTTGGCCTCGGCCATGCGGTGGGTATCTTCCTTCTTCTTAACGGCGCCCCCCTGTCCCGCGGAGGCGTCCAGGATCTCCCCGGCCAGCCGCTCCACCATGGTGCGCTCCCCGCGGGCGCGGGCGAACTGCACCAGCCAGCGCATGCCCAGGGAAACGCGCCGTTCCGGGCGCACCTCGATGGGTACCTGGTAGGTGGCGCCACCCACCCGGCGCGGCCGCACCTCGAGGGCGGGCATGGCATTCTTGAGCGCCTGCTCGAACACCTCCAGGGGATCGCGCCCCGACTTCTTGCCCACCACCTCGAAGGCCGAGTAGACGATCTTTTCGGCCAGGGACTTCTTCCCGTCCCACATTACCTTGTTGATCAGGCGGGCCACCATTTCGCTCCCGTACACGGGGTCGGGAGCCACGGTCCGGCGGGGGACACTCCCTCGTCTCGGCATCCCGTTCTCCCCCCTACTTCTTGGGCCGCTTGGCCCCGTACTTGGAGCGACCCCGCATGCGCTTCTGGACCCCGGCGGCATCCAGGGTCCCCCGGATGATGTGGTAGCGCACACCGGGCAGGTCCTTCACCCGTCCGCCCCGCACCAGCACCACCGAGTGCTCCTGCAGGTTGTGGCCGATGCCGGGGATATATGCCGTGACCTCCACCCCGTTGGACAGCCGCACACGGGCGATCTTGCGCAGGGCGGAGTTGGGTTTCTTGGGCGTTACCGTCCCCACGCGCGTACAGACACCCCGCTTCTGGGGGTTCCCCTGCAGCGCAGGCGACTTGGACTTTCTACGGGGGGTTTCCCGCCCCCATCTCACCAGTTGGCTGAAGGTAGGCACCGCGTCACCTCGCTTACTTCAGGATGGCTGCCGAGGCAGCCTCTACCTGTATCCCGCAAGTTTTCCCCAGGAGAGCCATGGTTTCCACCCACTCGACCGGGATATCCTTCTCCTGGCAAAGCCGCACCAGGTCGGATACCACATGGGGTTCGGCGTCCCTGGCTACGAATACACACAGCACATTGCCCTTTTCCACGGCCCGCAGGGTCTGTTTGGTCCCCACCGTGCGCCTCCGGGCCGTCTTCAGATCCTCCAGGCTCAACGCCAACCCTCCCGGAGCACACTTTGTGATTTTAGCATCGCACCCTCGCAGTGTCAATCGGAACCGGCTTCACCTTCCGCCTCCAGCTCTTCCGGCCATCCCGCCTCCACCTCTTCCGGGGCCCAGGCCCGGGCCGCCTCCTCCTCGGGCAGCACGGGAGGCTGCGCCAGCTTGACCACCTCCAGGCGGCGGTAGCGGGACATGCCCGTACCCGCCGGGATCAACTTACCGATGATCACGTTCTCCTTTAGCCCGATGAGGGAGTCGTGCTTCCCCTTGATGGCGGCCTCGGTGAGCACCCGGGTGGTCTCCTGGAAGGATGCCGCTGCCAGGAAGGAATCGGTGGCGAGCGAGGCCTTGGTGATGCCCAGCAGCTGGGGTCGGGCCACGGCCGGCTGGCCGCCTTCCTCGAGCACCCGTGCGTTCTCCGCCTCGAACTCCCAGATGTCCACGAACTCGCCGTGCAGGAGGTCGGTGTCACCCGGGTCTTCCACCCGCACCCGGCGCAGCATCTGCCGGATGATGATCTCGATGTGCTTGTCGTTGATGTCCACACCCTGCATGCGGTAGACCCGCTGCACCTCTGACAGCAGGTACTGCTCCACCGCACGGAGGCCCTTGACCCGCAAGAGGTCGTGCGGGTTGATGGAACCCTCGGTGAGCTCATCCCCCGCCTGCACCCGGCTGCCGTCCTGGACCTTCAGCCGACTGCCATAGGGGATACCGTAGGTGGCCAGGGTCTCCCCGTCCTCGCTCACGATCTCCAGTTCCCGGCGGCCCTTACCCTCACTGATGCGGACCACGCCGCCCACCTCGGCGATGACGGCCTGACCCTTGGGCCGCCGGGCCTCAAAGAGCTCCTCCACCCGGGGCAGACCCTGGGTGATGTCTTCCGCTGCCACACCCCCGATGTGGAAGGTGCGCATGGTGAGCTGGGTGCCGGGTTCACCGATGGACTGCGCGGCGATGATGCCCACCGCTTCCCCGGGTTCCACCAGGGAGCCGGTGGCCAGGTTGCGACCGTAGCACCGGACGCACACCCCGTGCCTGGTCTTGCAGGTGAGCACGGAACGGATCCTGACTCCGGTGATCCCCGCCTCCACCAGGCGGACCAGGTCGTCCTCGCGGATCTCCTCGTCCGCCCTCACCAGCACCTCCCCCGTCTCGGGGTGGACCACGTCTTCCAGGGCGCAACGGCCCACCACGCGGGAACGGACGCTCTCCAGGGTCTCCCCGGCGGGCGCCTCGATCAGGATGCCATCTTCGGTGCCGCAATCTTCCTCGCGCACGATCACGTCCTGGGCCACGTCCACCAGGCGCCTGGTCAGGTAGCCGGAGTCGGCCGTGCGCAGGGCGGTGTCGGCCAGGCCCTTGCGGGCACCGTGGGTGGAGGTGAAGTACTCCAGCACGGAGAGGCCCTCGCGGAAGGAAGAGCGCACGGGCACCTCGATGACCCGGCCGGTGGGGTCCACCATGACGCCCCGCATGCCGCCCAACTGCGACATCTGCTGCACGTTGCCGCGGGCGCCGGAGTGGGCCATCATGAACACGGGATTGAACTTATCCATGCTCGCCAGTTGCGCCTGGGTGACCCGGTCCTTGGTCTGTTCCCAGATCTCGATGACCTTGCGGTAGCGCTCCTCGTCCGATATGAGGCCGCGCCGGTACATCTTCTCGACCTCGTCCACCTGGCGCTGGCCTTCCTCCAGAAGCTGGGCCTTGTTGGGCGGCATTACCACGTCGCCCACGGCGATGGTGATACCCGCCCGGGTGGCGGCGCCGAAGGCCAGTTCCTTGATGCCGTCCAGCACCTCGGCGGTGCGGGTGTTCCCGTAGGTCCGGTAGCACTCGGCCACGATTTCGCCCAGCACCTTGCGATCCACCACGCGGTCATAGTACCGCGCGCGCATTTCCTCGGGCAGTCTCTCGCACAAAAGGAGCCGGCCCAGGGTGGTGGAAATGCGCTGGCCTCCTATGCGCACCTGGATGCGTGCCTGCAACCCCAGGTGCCCCAACTCGTGGGCCATGATGGCCTCTTCCACGGAGGCGAAAACCTTACCCTCGCCCAGGTCCCCCTCCCGTTCCAGGGTGAGCCAGTAAGCCCCCAGCACCATGTCCTGGGTGGGGGTGACCACGGGGGAGCCATCCTTGGGGTTGAGCAGGTTGTTCACCGAGAGCATGAGGATACGGGCTTCCGCCTGCGCCTCGGCCGAAAGGGGAACGTGCACGGCCATCTGGTCGCCGTCGAAGTCGGCGTTGTAGGCGGTGCACACCAGGGGGTGGATCTGGATGGCGCGCCCCTCCACCAGGACCGGCTCGAAGGCCTGGATACCCAGACGGTGCAGGGTGGGGGCGCGGTTGAGGAGCACGGGGTGCTCCTTGATGATGTCCTCCAGTACGTCCCATACCTCCGGGCGCGCACGCTCCACCATGCGCTTGGCACTTTTGATGTTGTGGGCCAGCCCGTCCTTCACCAGCCGCTTCATCACAAAGGGCTTGAACAGTTCCAGGGCCATTTCCTTGGGCAGGCCGCACTGGTAGAGCTTGAGCCGCGGGCCCACCACGATCACCGAGCGGCCGGAGTAGTCCACCCGCTTGCCCAGCAGGTTCTGGCGGAAACGCCCCTGCTTGCCCTTGAGCATATCCGACAGGGACTTGAGGGGGCGGTTGCCGGGACCGGTGACGGGGCGTCCGCGCCGGCCATTGTCGATGAGGGCATCCACGGCTTCCTGCAGCATGCGCTTCTCGTTGCGCACGATGATGTCGGGCGCACCCAGGTCAAGGAGCCTCTTCAACCGGTTATTGCGGTTGATGACGCGCCGGTAGAGATCGTTCAGGTCGGAAGTGGCGAAGCGCCCGCCGTCCAGCTGCACCATGGGGCGCAACTCGGGCGGGATGACGGGGATGGCCTCCAGGATCATCCACTCCGGGCGGTTGCCGGATTTGCGGAAGGCTTCCACCACCTCCAGCCTGCGGATGGCCCGCACCTTGCGCTGCCCGGTGGCGGTGGCCACCTCGTGACGGAGCTCCGCGCTCAACTCGTCCAGGTCGATCTGCTCCAGCAGCTTCTTGATGGCCTCGGCGCCCATGCGGGCCTCGAAGTTGTGCCCGTACTTTTCCCGCGCCTCCCGGTACTCGGCCTCGGTGAGAAGCTGCCTCTCCAGGAGGGGCGTGGTACCGGGATCGGTGACGATGTAGGCGGCGAAGTAGAGCACCTTCTCCAGGGCGCGGGGGGAGATGTCCAGGAGCAGCCCCATGCGACTGGGGATACCCTTGAAGTACCAGATGTGCGAAACCGGCGCGGCCAGCTCGATGTGCCCCATGCGCTCACGCCGCACCTTCGCCCTGGTCACTTCCACGCCGCAGCGGTCACAGATGACGCCCTTGTACCTCACCCGCTTGTACTTACCGCAATGGCACTCCCAGTCGCGGGTGGGGCCGAAGATGCGCTCACAGAACAACCCGTCACGCTCGGGCTTGAGCGTGCGGTAGTTGATGGTTTCGGGTTTCTTCACCTCGCCCCGGGACCAGGCCCGGATCTGGTCCGGAGAAGCCAGCCCGATGCGGATGGAGTCGAAGAAGTTCACGTCCAGCAACGTGCTCGCTCCCTTCGCCACTCACTGTTCGTCCCGTTCGTCGCCCTGCATCTCTTCCTCGGCCTCCTGGAGTTCCTCCAGGCTCTCGTCGTAGTCCCCCTCCCCTCCCGAAGCGGCCAGGCCACGGGCGGAGACCAGGGTAGCGGGCAGTTCCCCGTAGGTGTCCTCTTCTTCCAGCGATTCCGCCTCCTGCAACTCCTCGTCTGCCTCGGCGTACACGCTTTCCTCCGCCAGTTCACCGGCGGCCACCGCGGGGGCAGCTATGGCACGCTCCAGGCGGCGGGCACTGGGACGGGCTTCCATCTCATCTTCCACTTCCTTGAGTTCGATCTCGCGGCCGTCCTCGTCCAGGACCCGCACGTCCAGGGCCAGGCTCTGCAACTCTTTGATGAGCACCTTGAAGGACTCGGGTACCCCCGGCTCCGGCACGTTCTCACCCTTGACGATGGACTCGTAGGTGCGCACCCGCCCCAGGACGTCGTCCGACTTGACGGTGAGCAACTCCTGGAGGGTATAGGCGGCGCCGTAAGCTTCCAGCGCCCACACCTCCATCTCACCGAAGCGCTGGCCCCCGAACTGGGCCTTACCCCCCAGGGGCTGCTGGGTCACCAGGGAGTACGGGCCGGTGGAACGGGCATGGATCTTGTCGTCGACCAGGTGGGCCAGCTTCATCATGTAGAGGTAACCGACGCACACCTCCTGGCCGAAGGGCTGTCCCGTGCGTCCGTCCCGCAGCATGACCTTACCCGAGCGGGGAAGGCCGGCCTGTTCCAGCAGGTCGAGAATTTCCTCCTCGCGCGCCCCGTCGAATACCGGGGAGGCCACGTAAACGCCCAGGGCCCGGGCCGCCCAGCCCAGGTGGGTCTCCATGATCTGCCCCAGGTTCATGCGCGAGGGGACTCCCAGGGGGTTGAGCACGATCTGCACCGGGGTGCCGTCCGGCAGGAAAGGCATGTCCTCGCGGGGCAGGATGCGCGCGATGACGCCCTTGTTGCCGTGCCGCCCCGCCATCTTGTCCCCCACCGAGATCTTCCGCTTCTGGGCCACGTAGACCCGCACCAGCTGGTTCACCCCGGGCGGCAGTTCGTCGCCGCGCTCCCGGGAGAACACCTTGACGTCCACCACCACCCCGGACTCGCCGTGGGGGACGCGCAGGGAGGTATCGCGCACTTCCCTGGCCTTCTCGCCGAATATGGCCCGGAGCAGCCGCTCTTCGGCGGTGAGCTCGGTCTCCCCCTTGGGGGTCACCTTACCCACCAGGATGTCCCCCGGTCGTACCTCGGCGCCTATGCGGATGATCCCGCGCTCGTCCAGATCCTTGAGCACGTCTTCGCCCACGTTGGGGATTTCCCGGGTGATCTCTTCCGGCCCCAGCTTGGTGTCGCGGGCGTCGCACTCGTACTCCTCGATGTGGATCGACGTGTAAACGTCATCCTGCACCAGGTCTTCTGAGATCAGGATGGCGTCCTCGTAGTTGTAGCCCTCCCAGGGCATGAACGCCACCAACACGTTACGGCCCAGGGCCAGCTCGCCCATGTCGGTGGAAGGACCGTCCGCCAGGACGTCGCCCCTGGACACCCGCTGCCCCTTGCGCACCACCGGGCGCTGGTTCATACAGGTGCCCTGGTTGGAACGGGCGAACTTCATGAGCCGGTGAGTAACGGTACGCCCCGAATCGTAACGCACCTTGATCTCGGTGGCCGTCACCGACTCCACCAACCCGTCCTCGGGAGCCAGCAGCACCACGCCCGAGTCGCGGGCCGCCCGGAACTCCAGTCCGGTACCCACCAGGGGTGCCTCCGCGCGCAGGAGGGGTACCGCCTGTCGTTGCATGTTCGACCCCATGAGGGCGCGGTTGGCGTCGTCGTGCTCCAGGAAGGGGATGAGGGCGGTGGCTACGGAGACGATTTGCTTGGGGGACACGTCCATGTAATCCACTTCCGTGGGCGGCACGTACACCACGTCGCCGCGGTAGCGCGCCACCACCCGGGGTCCGATGAGATTGCCCTGCTCGTCCACAGCCGCGTTGGCCTGGGCGATGACGCACTCGTCCTCCTCGTCGGCGCTCAGGTACACCACCTCATCGGTGACCCGCCCCCGGTCCTTGTCGACCTTCCGGTAAGGGGCCTCGATGAAACCGAAGGGGTTAACGCGGGCGTAGGTGGCCAGCGAGCTGATGAGGCCGATGTTGGGACCTTCCGGAGTCTCGATGGGGCACATGCGCCCGTAGTGGGAGTGGTGGACGTCCCGCACCTCGAACCCCGCCCGCTCGCGGGAGAGCCCGCCCGGGCCCAGCGCGGAGAGCCGGCGCTTGTGAGTCAGTTCCGCCAGGGGGTTGGTCTGGTCCATGAACTGGGAAAGCTGGCTGGAACCGAAGAACTCCCGCACGGCCGCCGTCACCGGGCGAATGTTGATGAGCACCTGCGGGGTGACCGACTCCACGTCCTGGATGGTC
>JACIYH010000025.1 GCA_014360055.1 Bacillota bacterium
CTGCACCGTAGCCATCCTCGCCCACCAGGTTTAGCTCCCATCCTGCAGCGCCCACGCCGGCCTAGTTGGCATGAAGCACAGCAGGTGCGGCGCGGGGGCGGGATATTCCGCGGCTGGCGTTCTCAACCTTAAGGTGGGACGTCAGGAGTGGGTGGGGAGCGCGGCCACCACTTCGATTTCGACCGCCGCGCCCATGGGGAGCGCGGCCACCCCGATGCAGGTACGCGCCGGGGGATCCTTGGGGAAGAACTCCGCGTACACCCGGTTCATGAGCGGGAAGGCTCCCATGTCGGTGAGGAAGACCGTCACCTTGACCGCATTTTCCAGGGAGGTCCCGGCCGCGGCCAGGATCGCCCGCAGGTTTTGCAACGCCTGCCGGGTCTGCTCCTCCACCCCTTCCCCCACCAGCTTACCCGTCGCCGGGTCAATGCCGAGTTGCCCGGCGGTGAACACCTTGTCGGCAGCCACGATGGCCTGAGAGTAAGGCCCCACCGGAACGGGTGCTTCGTTCGTGGTTACGACTTTCCTGGCTGGCATCTCATTCCCTCCCCCTGAATTCCCCTTCTCGCGGGCCGCGCGGGCCGCCAGCATCCCATCCCGCCACCGGGGCGGTCCCGAGACCGGCGGCTCAACCGGCGGGTCCGCGGGTGCCCAGGTCCGTTACTTCTCCGTTGAGCTCCAGCGTGTAGGTAACCGGCACCGCCCGGGTGAGCATGGCCCCCACCGAGCAGTAGCGCTGGATGGAGAGTTCGGCCGCCCGCCGCGCGTTGGCAGGTTCGATCTCCCCCGTGAGGCGGTAGGTCAGGCGTGCTGTGGTGTAGACTTTGGGATGCTCGGTGGCCCGTTCGCCCTCCACCACCACCGCAAAGGTATCCACCCGCTGCCTCATCTTGTCCAGGATGGAGATCACGTCCAGGCCGGTGCACCCACCCAGGGCTGCCAGCACCATCTCCATGGGAGAAAGCCCGGACCGGGCCACATCCAATCCCGCCAGGACTTCGCCTGCCCGCTCGGGCGGGGGTGTCCCCACCAGGATGGCCCGTCCTGCCTCGTTGCGGGCCACGAAACCCATGCCGCCCAACCACTCCAGTACGATCCGCCTGGTAGTCGTCTCCGTCATGCCTGCAAGCCCCCCGTTCGCCCACCTGTGGGCCTCACCATCTCGCACCGCCGTGGGGTGCACTCCAGCGACGCGAACTGCCGACGCGATCCGCCTCCCGCGGCCATCACAGGACCCGGAAGGCTGCCCGGGCGGCGGCGATGGTCTGCTCCAGTTCCGCGTCGCCGTGGGCCAGGGAAAGGAAACACGCCTCGAACTGGGAGGGAGGGAAGTAGATCCCCCGTTCCAGCAGGGCGTGGAAGAAGCGACCGTAGCGGCCCGTATCGCTGCGGGCGGCATCGTCCCAGCACCGCACCGGGCCTTCCCGGAAGAAGAGGGTGAGCAGGGACCCCACCCGCTGGCAGGACACAGGTACCCCGGCCTCGCGGGCGCCCTCCAACAGACCGGCCTCCAGAGCCGCCCCTGACCGCTCCAGCCGCTCGTAGGTAGCGGGGCGGGACAGGACCCGCAGGGTGGCCAGCCCTGCCGTCATGGCCAGGGGATTACCCGAGAGGGTACCCGCCTGGTAGACGGGACCGGCGGGGGCCACCATCTCCATGATGTCGCGCCTGCCACCATAGGCCCCCACGGGCAACCCGCCTCCGATGATCTTGCCGAAGCAGGTGAGGTCGGGCACCACCCCGTAGAGGGCCTGGGCTCCCCCGTAGGCCACCCGGAAGCCAGTGATGACCTCGTCGAAGATGAGGAGGGCGCCGTGCTTGCGGGTCAACTCGCGCAGCCCGTCGAGGAACCCGGGGGCGGGTGGCACCACGCCCATGTTGCCCGCCACCGGCTCCACGATGACCGCGGCCACCCGCTCCCCGTGGGCGGCGAAGGCGGCATTCACCACGTCGAGGTCATTGTAAGGGAGCACGATGGTATCGGCCACGGTACCCGCCGGCACGCCCGGGCTATCGGGCAGTCCCAGCGTGGCCACCCCGGAACCGGCACGTGCCAGCAGGGGATCGGCGTGGCCGTGATAGCAGCCGGCAAACTTGATGATGTGCGGCCTTCCCGTGAACGCGCGTGCCAGGCGGATGGCGCTCATGCACGCCTCGGTGCCGGAGTTCACCATGCGCACCATCTCCACGCCGGGCATGGCCTCCGTTACCATGGCAGCCAGTTCCACTTCCAGCGCGGTGGGTGCGCCGTAGCTGGTACCCCGCTCGAGGGCCCGTGCCAACGCCTCCACCACCTCGGGGTGGGCATGTCCCAGGATCAGAGGACCCCAGGAACAGACGTAATCCAGGTAGCGGTTCCCATCCACATCCCAGAGATACGCACCCTCCCCGCGATCCACGAAGAACGGGGTGCCGCCCACGCCCCGAAAGGAACGCACGGGGCTGTTCACCCCTCCCGGCATGAGGGTGCGCGCCTTCTCCATCAATGCCTGCGACCGCTCGCGCCGCAAACTCCCCACCTCCACCGTCCCGCCATCCCGCCCGGCTCGCTCCCGAAGCCCGAGCCGCGCCGCCCCGACGCCGGCCACGCACCTTCACCCTGAGCGCTCCGATGTGAGCCCACAGGGCGGCCGCGGCAGGCGCCGCTCCCGGCCCGACGCGGGCCTACGCGCCCTCGCGCAACCACCGCGCCACCTGGGGGGCGTGGTAAGTAACGACCAGGTCGGCCCCCGCCCGGCGGATGGCGGTGAGGATCTCCAGCACCACCTTGCGCTCGTCCAGCCAGCCGTTGCGGGCGGCCGCCTTCACCATGGCGTACTCGCCGCTCACGTTGTAGGCCACCACGGGGACGGGAAAACGCTCCCGCACGCGGCGGATGACGTCCAGGTAAGCCAGGGCCGGCTTCACCATCACCAGATCGGCCCCTTCCTCCAGATCCAGTTCCACCTCCAGCAGGGCCTCGCGCGCGTTGGCGGGGTCCATCTGGTAGCCCCGGCGGTCACCGAAGGAAGGCGCCGAATCGGCCGCCTCCCGGAAGGGGCCGTAGAAAGCGGAGGCATACTTGGCCGCGTAGGAGAGGATGCCCACCTCGGTGAGTCCCGCCTCGTCCAGGGCACGGCGGATGGCCCCCACGCGCCCGTCCATCATGTCCGAAGGCGCCACCAGGTGAGCCCCCGCCCGGGCGTGGGAGAGCGCCACCCGGGCCAGCAGCTCCAGGGTGCGGTCGTTGTCCACCTGCTGATGGACCAGCGCCCCGCAATGGCCGTGCTGCGTGTACGCACACAGGCATACGTCCGTGATCACCACCAGGCCGGGCACCCTCTCGCGCACCAGGCGCACCGCCTGCTGTACCGCTCCCCCGTCGTCCCACGCCTCCGACCCCTGGGCGTCCTTGCGCCGGGGCAAACCGAACAGGAGCACGGCCGGGATGCCCAGGCGGTGACAGGCAGCCGCCTCCTCCACCAGGAGGTCGGGCGACATCCGGTACACTCCCGGCAGGGACGGCACCTCCTGCCTTACCCCCTCACCGGGCACGGCAAACATGGGGCAGATGAGATCGGACACCTCAAGTCCGGTCTCGCTCACCATCCTGCGCAGTCCTTCGCTTTGCCGCAGCCTGCGCGGCCTCCTCACCGGAAACCTGCCCAGCACCCTTTCTTCACCTCTCCACTCCGGGTGAGCCCGCACGGTGACGTCGCCAGGCCTCGACCACCGCCTGCAGTAACCCCGCCCGGTCGTGGTTGGCCGCTTCGGCATCGGGCTCCCAGCCCGCCTGGCGGCAGGCGGCCGCCGTCACCGGACCGATGGCCACCACCAGGGGGAATTCCTCTCCCACCGCCGACTCTCCTGCCTTTTGCGCCTGCGGCATACCGGCCTCCCCCGGGGCCAGCCGGGCGGAGGCCACGCGGACGGCCGAGGCGCTGGTGAAGACCAGCACGTCCACGTTCCGCGCGCGCACGTCGCGGGCCAGGCGCGCCGCCTCGTCTTCGTCGGGGACGGCGTGGTAGGCAACCACTTCCCGTACTTCCCCGGCCCCGGCCCGGCGCAGGACTTCGGCCTGGGACGGAGCCAGATCACTGCGGGGAAGGAGCACCCGGTCCCCGGGCTCGATGCGCGCCGCCACTTCTCTCACCAGGTCCTCCACGGTATGGGTCCGGGGCACCAGGTCGGCCACCAGGCCGTATCGCCGCAGGGCGGCAGCGGTACCCGGCCCCACCGCCCCCAGGCGGCAGCCGGCCAGGGACCGCGCGTCGCGGCCTTCGCCACGCAGGGTCAGGAAGAAGGCTTCCACACCGGGGGCACTGGTGAACAGCACAAAGCGGAAGCGGCCCACCTCCAGGACGGCACGGCGCAGGGGGCCGGGGTCGGGCGGCATCTGGAGGCGCAGCAGGTGATACACCCCCACCTCCGCCCCCGCCAGCCACCACGGGCCCATCTCCCAATCGCCGGACGGCATTCCCCCACCTCCGGCCGGCTGGGCAAAAGTGAGGCGCGGCCGGGTCAGGGCTATGCGGCAGCCCGCGAGGGGCAGGTCCTCGTACCAGGCCAGCCGTTGCCGCAGGGCGGCCACCTTTCCCACCACCAGCAGGGCGGGGGGACCGATCCCCGCCTCCGCCGCCCGTGCGGGAAGTTCCCGCAACGCGGAGTAAAGCACCCTCTGGCCCGCCCGCGTCCCCTCCCGCACCAGCAGGGCGGGCTCCCCGGGCGGCCTTCCCCCTGCCAGCAACTCCGAGACGATCACCTCCAGCCGTCCCACGCCCATGTACACCACCAGCGTGTCGGTGCCGGCCGCCAACCGCTGCCAGTTCACCTGCGGCGGCTTCCCCGGGTCCTCGTGCCCCGTCACCAGTGTGACCGACGAAGCCAGCCCGCGGTGGGTGAGGGGGACGCCGGCCCAGGCCGCGCAACCGGAGGCGGCGGTCACGCCGGGTACCACCCGGAAGGGGATACCCGCTTCCACCAGGGCGAGGGCCTCTTCCCCGCCCCGTCCGAAAATGAAGGGGTCCCCGCCCTTGAGGCGCACTACCAGGTTGCCCTCCCGGGCCAGCTCCACCAGCAGCCGGTTGATTTCCTCCTGGCGGTAGCCGTGGCCGTCGGGGCTCTTCCCCACGTCAATGTGGCGGGCACGGGGCGCCAGCCCGAGCAGGGCGGGATTGACCAGGCGATCGTGCACCACCACGTCGGCCCGTTCCAGGACCTCCCGACCCCTTAAAGTCAACAGCCCCGGGTCACCGGGGCCCGCCCCCACCAGCCATACCTCACCCGTGCTCGCCATGCCCGATCCCTACCCTCCGTCGCGGGCGGCCCTGAGCAGGCGCTCCCCCACCCGCCGCCCCAGTTCGCGGCCGGCCACCCGGTCCCCCGGACGGGCGGTCACCCGTTCCGTTACCCGGAAGATACGCTCACCGGAGGGGGCATAAGCCCCGGTGAGCACCAGTTCCCTCTCCTCCCGCCGGGCCCATGCCCCCACCGGAACCCGGCAGCCTCCTCCCAGAGCCTCCAGCATGGCCCGCTCTGCCTCCACCGCCTGGCGGGCGTGGGGATCATCGATGCGGGCCACCAGTTCCCGCGTGGCGGCGTCGCCCGCCCTCACCTCCACGGCCAGGGCCCCCTGGCCCGGCGCGGGCAGGAACTCGTCGGGGAGGAAAAACTGGCTGACCCGCTGCGTCATCTCCAGCCTCCCCAGGCCGGCAGCCGCCACCACCAGGGCATCGTACAGCCCCGCATCCAGCTTGCTCAGCCTGGTGTCCAGGTTGCCCCTCATCTCCAGTATGGCCAGGTCGGGGCGCAGGTGGCGCAGGAAGACCTTCCGGCGCGGGCTGGAAGTACCCACCCGCGCCCCGGGAGGGAGTTCCCCCAGGCGCCGCCCGTGGGACACCAGGGCCTCCCGCACGTCCCCCCGCACGGGGACAGCCGCCACGACCAGTTCCCGGGGACCCTTCAGGGGGAGATCCTTCAGGCTGTGGACGGCGGCGTGGGCCTCCCCCGCCAACACCGCCTGCTGCACCTCCCGCACGAACTCCCCTGTTCCCCCGGGGGTATTGACAGACCCTGCCGAGATCCGGTCCCCGCGGGTATGGACGATGAGGATGCGGATGGCCAGTCCCGGCATGGCGGCCTGCAGCGCGGCCCCCACCCACTGCGCCTGGGCCAGGGCGAGGGCGCTGCCACGGCTGGCCAGCACCAGTTCATCCACCTTGGGTCCCTCCCCCGCCACGGGCGCCGGGGTCCACCCGCACCCCCGGGTCGGCTACCCGCAGCCATGAGTCCAGCATGGCCAGCAGGGCCTCCCTTTCCCCGCGGGCAATGCATGTGGCACCGTCCAGGGCGGCCGCCCGCCGGAGCAAATCCTGGCGTGCCGCCGCGTCCCCCACCCTCTCCTGGACGCGACGGCGGAAGGAAGCCAGGACCTCCGCCCACTCGCCCACCTCGTCGCCCACCACATCTGCGATGCGATCCCGGATGAGCGCAGCCAGGGCGGGACTGGCTCCACCCGTGCTCACCGCCACGGTAACGGGCCCCCGCTGCAACACGGCCGGGGAAATGAAGTCCGACAACTCGGGGCAGTCAACCACGTTGACCAGCACCCCCGCCCGGCGGGCGGCCTTACAGACGGTCTCGTTGACGGCGGGGGTGGCGGCGGCAAAGACGATGAACATCCCCTCCACGTCCCGGGGCTCGAATTCTCCCTGGCGCCACCGCATGCGACCCTGGCGGACCAGATCCCGCAGGGGCGGTGCCAGGGAGGGGGACACCACCAGCACCTCCAGTCCGGCCCGCAGGCACTCTTCCACCTTGCGGTGGGCCACCGCTCCCCCGCCCACCACCAGGCACCGCTTTCCTGCAGCGCGCAACATCACCGCCAGGTGGCCTTCACTCACTCAGTCCGCCCCCGGCAGCCGCCGCGGGCTTCCCTGGCCCCCGGGGTCAACAGTGCCTCGGCGAGCACCTCCAGTGCGGACCATCCCCGGCCATCGCCCGCCAGGCGGCACATGGTTTTGATGGGGCCGTGCAACCCCTTATTCACCAGGCGCCCCATCATCTCCTCCAGCACCTGCCGCTGTCCGGGGGCCAGGGGACCCAGGCGTGCCAGCGCCCTTTCCAGTTCCGCCCGGGCCAGGGACTCGTAGCGCCGCCGTACCGCCCTGATGAGGGGCGCCACGCGGCGGCCGGCCAGCCACCTGCCGAAGCCCTGGACCTCCGCTTCTATGATGTCCCGGGCGCGCCCGGCCAGGGCTCGGCGGTGCTCGAGGTTGGCGCGGGCCCGTGCCTGCAGTTCGTCCAGGTCGAAAAGGCGTACGCCCGGCAGGGTCGCCACCGCGGCATCCACGTTGCGCGGCATGGCCAGATCTGCCACTACCAGTCTCAGGCCCGCGTCGTCGCCTGGTGCCCCTCCGCGCCGCGCAAGGGCCCAGGCCACCCGCTCCCGGTCCAGTATCAGATGGGGTGCCGCCGTACCGCAGATTACCGCGTCCGCTTCCCCCAGCCCCCTTTCCAGCTCGGACCAGGGCATGGTGGCGAACCCGCAACGCTCCGCCACCGCGCCCGAGCGGGCCGGATTCCGGCTGACCACGCGCACCTCCGCCCCCCGGCCGCGCAGGGCCCGGCCCGCCAGTTCCGCCATCTTCCCCGCTCCCAGGAGGAGCACCCGTCGCCCCTGCAACCCGCCGAGTTCCTGGGAAATGGCTTCCACGGCGGCGCTGCTTGCCGAGCACGCGTGGGCGCCCAGGCCCGTCTCCGCGTGCACCCGCCCGGCTGCCGCCACCGCCCGGGAAAACAGCCCGTTCAGGATGGGACCCGCGGTGCCCGCCTCCCGCGCCCGCGCCAGGGCACCCTTCACCTGCCCCAACACCTGGGTTTCCCCCAGCACGGGGGAGTCCAGCCCGCAGGCCACGGAGAAGAGGTGCCTGACGCAGTCAAGCTCCTCCCTCTCGTACAGGAGGTCCGCTTCGCCGCCACTCAGCCCCCGCGCGCGGAAAAACGCCCGGGCGGCATCGCCGGGGGCTCCCCCCGGCCCGTCCACCAGGTACAGTTCGGTGCGGTTGCAGGTGGCCAGCAGGGCCACCTCTTCCACGCCCGGCCGTGAGGCCAGTTCCCGCAGCAGTCCGGGGTACTCCCCGGGTGAAACGGCCAGCTTCTCACGCAAGCTGAGGGGAGCAGTATGGCAGCTTATACCCACCACCCGCAGCACGACGCCATCCCACCTCAACCGGCCTGGTGCGTCTTGCGGGACTTGAGGAAACGGGCGGATTCCAGGAGAAACTCACGTTCCTCGGGACCGAGTTCGCGCCAGAGGGCACCCAGTTCCCGCACCTCCTCGTCCTCGCGCTGGGCCCCCTCGGGCAGCCTGGCCACCAGGGCCTCCACCACCCCTATCACCAGGTGGAAGTCGGACCTGCCCAGGCGCCCCAGCCGGGACAGGACCTCCCGTACCCTCGGCTCGGAGAGCAACTCCGCTACCTCGGGGGAAAGGGAACGGGTGACCTCCAGCACCTCTTCTTCGTCCATCAGGAAATAGCAGGGGGAGACGCCCAGCGCTTCCGCCAACAGGCTCAGGGTAGTCACCGAGGATTGTGTGCGACCGGACTCGATCTGTCCGATCAGCCCGTAAGACACACCGGCTTTCTCGGCCACTTCCTTCTGGGTCAGGCCCAGCCGCTCCCGCAGGCGGCGCAGCTTCTCGCCCACCCCGTTGGCGCCCACCGATCTCACCAGCACACCGGGAGAAACCCCCAGCGCCCGCGCCAGTTTCTCCAGCGTGCGCACTGAGGGAGCGCTGCGGCCGCGCTCGATTTCCGAGATGTGGGCCGGGGACAACCCGGTGGCGCGGGCCAGTTCCGTCACCGTGATCCCCTTCTGTTCCCGGAGCCTGCGTACGGTGCTCCCCACCCGCGCCCGTACCTGGGTGCCTCCGGTATCGCAGCGGGCGCCCTCGGGTGCGCCTTCCGCCCCGGGGGAGTGGATATCCCGCGGCCGTCCCGGCTGCCCTTCCCCCGTTGGCGGGGACTCTTCACCCGGCCGGTCGGGCTCCCCCTCGCCCAGGAGTTCCTCCAGGGGTACCCCCAGGAAGCTGGCAGCCTCCTGCCAGGCAGCCATGGCCATGCGCCGCTGCCCGGACTCCACTTCCTGCAGGCAGTCGGGGGCGATGGTCAGCCGGTCGGCCAGGTCCTCCAGGGATACCCCCCGCCTTTCCCGCCAGTAACGCAAACGTGGCCCTACCGCCATAGCCCGACTCCCCCCCGCTCCCTTGCAAACCGGCGTGCCGCCTCCACCAGGGCGTGGGCCCAGCCCGGATAGGCGAGGGCGTGTACGTGCAGGTAAGAAGCAAACACACTGCCCCAGCGCAGGCCGTCCCAGCCCTGGCCCCAGCCCGTGCCCCGCCGCAGCCGGAAAACCATGTCCGCCACCGGCACCGCCGCCGGCAGGGAATGGTGGAACTCATGACCGCGGATGATTTCCCCCGGGGGGAAGTAGGGGTTGTCTCGCACCACTTCCGCCTCCACGTACCCGTGCCCGCGCGGGGTCGGGGACATCTCCACGTCGAAGGGGATGGCTCCCACCATCTCCCAGCGCTCCCCCTGCCAGGCGAGCGAGCGGCAAAGGTACATCAGGCCGCCGCACTCGGCGTAGACGGGTAACCCGGCGGCGATGGCCTCCCGCAGGGAGGCCCGCAGGCCCCCGTTGGCCTCCAGTTCAGCGGCAAACACCTCCGGGAAACCGCCCCCGATGTAGAGGGCCGCCACCGGCGGCAAGGCGGTGTCACGCAGTGAATCCACGAACACCAGCCGGGCTCCTGCCGCTTGCAGGCATTCCAGGTTTTCCGGGTAGTAGAAGCTGAACACCCGGTCCCTCATCACGCCCACGGGCACGCCATCACCCGCAACCCTACCGGCCGGCACCCCGTGCTGACCAACCCGGCCTGCCTCCTGCGCACCCGTGCCCGCCGGCACCGCGGCGGCTCCCTTCGGCGGGGAGACGCCCGCCTCCCCAGCACGGGCGCCCACCGGGCCGGCAAGTGCGAGCAGGCGGTCCAGGTCCACGCCCGCCTCGACGGCCCGTGCCGCCTCCGCCACCGCACCCTCGGCGAGCAGGCCATCGGGGCCCACCCTCTCGGCGGCGGGTACCAGCCCCAGGTGGCGGTCGGGCACCTCCACCTCCGGGCGCCGGGGGATGGCACCGAGCACGGGCAACCCGGCGTACTGCTCCACCGCCGCCCGCACCAGTCGTTCCTGCCGGGGGGTGCCCACCCGGTTGAGGATCACCCCGACAAACCGCAGACCCTCTTCGAAACCGGTCACTCCCCGCACCACCGCCGCCGCCGTGCGGGTCATGCGGGTCACGTCCAGGAGGAGGACCACGGGCAAATTCAGGACGCGAGCCAGTTGAGCCGTGCTGCCCGACCCGGCCAGATCCAGGCCGTCGAAGAGCCCCATGGCTCCCTCCACCAGGGCCAGGTCGGCGCCGGCGCTCGCCTCAAGAAAGCTCTGCCGCACCGTGTCCTCGCCCAGCATGAAGAGATCCAGGTTGCGGCAGGGCCGCCCGGCCGCCAGGGTAAGCCAGCCCGGGTCGATGTAGTCGGGTCCCTTCTTGAAGGGTTGCACCCGCAGGCCCCGTGCCCGCAGGGCCGCACACAGGCCCATGGCCACCGTGGTCTTCCCCGATCGCCCCCGGGGTGCCGCCAGCACCAGTCCCCTCGTCCCCGGCCCCTGCTCTCCACGCCTCACGGCTTCTCCCTCGCCTCTTCGCGTTCCTCCGCCCGGTCCAACCAGTCCCCCAGCCTCTCCCCGCAGGCCGCCCCGGCCCGCCACGCCTCCACCAGATCGACCACGTGCTCCACCACGCCGGGGTAATCGGGGGGCTCCGCCGGCAGGTATTCCCGGGCCCACCCCAACCGGGGGTGAAGACCGGCCCGGCCACCCGTGTAAAGGCGCACGCTAGGTCCCCGTCGGTAAGTCCCCATCAGGCCCAGGTCCGCCCCGTGGGCTCCTCCGCAATCGTTGGGACAGCCGGCCACGGAGATCCGCAGGGGGGCGGGAAGGCCGTCCCGGGCCAGCGGGAGCAGGACCTCCCCCAGCACCCTGGCAATGCCGGGCGAATCCACCAGGGCGTTCTGGCAGTGCAGAAACCCCACGCACGCCTTCACCTGGTGCAGGGTGGGACCGGTCCCCCCGGGCAGCAGTCCTGCCAGGTGGACCTCTTCCATCAGAGCGGGCAGGCGGGCGGGATCCACGCCCACCAGTTCAAACCCCTGCCGGCTGGTCCGCCTACCCACCAGGGCGTATTCCCTTATCCACCGCGCCAGCAGCCGCAGGGTGGAAGAAGAGAGCACGCCCCCGGGGGGCAGGTGCAGGCGCAGGGTCCAGCACTCCGCACCATCCGCCGCCAGGTGACGCACCAGCCCGGGTCCCGGGTGGTCGTGCCCCACCCACTTCCCGTAATGCTCCCTCAGGAAGGAGGGGAGTTGCTCCCGGAAGTCCGCCACCAAACCGGCCGGCAGGACCGGCTCCCCGCCGGGTTCAGGCCAGGTCGCCACGGTCGTCCCACCCCATCTCACGCAGGATGCGGTCTCTCCCCAGCCGGTCGAGGAAGTCACCCACCCTCTCCCGGTTGCCGGCCAGGCGCGACCATACGTCCAGGAACCGCTCCCACAGGTCACCCACCACCCGGTAGTCCTCCTCCCCGGCCACGGGTACGAAGGGGACCAGCACCCGGGCCGGGCGGGGGCAGCCGCCGGAGCGCGCCCCGTACTTGCCCCCCACCACCAGGGTGACGCCCCTCCCCTCTCGGGGGCGCTTCACCCCGATCAGGGCCAGGTCCCGGTGGGCGGCCCGCACGCAGTCATGTCCGCACCCCGCTACCGCCGGCTTACACTTGCGGGGTAGAGCGGGATACTGCTGCTCGTCCAGGAAGCGTCGGGCCAGATAGGTGGCCAGGGCGGGGGCATCCACCAGGGCTTCGTCACACCTGGCCGGACCCGCACATGCCACCACGCAGCGCAGGTCATCCCCGGTCGAGCCTACGTCCAGGCCCAGGGCATTCAATTCCCCTACCAGGGCGAGGGCTTCTTCGGGGGTCGTGTATATCTCCCACGTCCCCCCGCACGCCAGGTGCAGCAGCCCCGCCCCCCGGCGCTCCACCAGGTCGGCCAGGGCCTCCAGCAGCCCGGCGGACATCCAGCCCCCCGCAGGGGGCAGCACCCGCAGGTACACCGACCACGGCCACTGGTCGGAACGCTGTGCCAGCCGCTGTCCCATGCCGGCGGGGAGCGGGA
The DNA here is from genome assembly GCA_014360055.1 of Bacillota bacterium. Taxonomy (GTDB): domain Bacteria; phylum Bacillota; class Sulfobacillia; order JACIYH01; family JACIYH01; genus JACIYH01. The sequence goes on from JACIYH010000025.1 coordinate 12,272, forward strand.
GGATGACTTCGGGATCCTCCGGTCCAAAAGGGGAACGGCTGCCGGTGACCGCCTCACAATACAGGGCCGTCGGGTAAGACGAACGCGAGATCTCCCCCAGGCGGTCGGGGTACCTCAGCACTCGGGGGGCATGGGCAGGCCGGTCAACTGGCATATGCGCCGGATGGGATTGCCCGGGAAGAGGGCGTACACCCTCTTCTTGTCGAGTCCCATTTCGTTGACGAGCGTACGCAGGTTTGGTGTGTGACCGTGCTGGCGGTAATAGCCTAAAACGTAGTCGAGCACCGCCCGCTGCTCCGGGTTGAGCCCCGACAACCTCCCGTCGCCCGGCGGTGCGGGGCCACTCGCCCCACCCTGACGGCCCATAATTCACCCCTCGTCCGGCAGTCACCGTTTTCCTGATGGGTTCGCCGCCGGAACCAACGCCTCCTTCACCGCCACCCCCGTTTCTCCCTTCTACCCGTCTTGCAGGCCGTACGGCCAGGCCCATATCCCCCCCTCCAGGTAGCGGGACGGACCCAGCCCGGCGGCATCCAGCAAACGCTGGGCTTCAAATCCTCTCACGCCCATCTCGCACACGGCCACGATTTCCTGGCCCGGTAGCACTTGCTGGCGCACCTCGTCCAGGCGGTCGCGTAGCTCGGCCAGCGGGATGGCCAGGGCGGGATAGGGCAGGCGATGCGCCTCGTATTCGGCCGGTGTACGCACGTCCACCAGCAGAGGAGGCCGCGGCCCCTCCATGAGCGCTTTCAGCGCGGCCGCGCTGAGGGGCCGGGCCAGCCCGTCCCTCGCGTTGCGCGCCTGGTTGAGGGCGTGGAGACAAATGTCGAGGGCGGTGGCAAAGGGCGGCGCGTAGCCGAGATCCAGGTGGGCGGCCTGCTCCAGCGTGGCCCCGCAGGCCAGGGCGGTGGCCAGCACGTCTATGCGCTTGACCGCCTCCCCCGGACCCACCGCCTGGGCCCCCAGCAGCCGGCCGCTGGCGGCATCGGCGACCACCTTGAGGGCCAGGGGAGCGTGCATGGGATAGTAGTGCGGGGTGTCGGTGCCCGCCACCAGGGCCGTCACCACCCGGTACCCCAGGCGGCGTGCTTCCTCTTCGCCCAGCCCGGTGCGGGCCACGTTTTGCTCAGCCACCTGCAGAACGGCCGTCCCCACCACCCCGGGGAAACGCTCCTCACCCCCGGCCGCATTGGTGCCCGCCACCCGGCCCTGCTTGCCGGCAGTGGAGGCCAGGGGAAGCCACGTCTTCCGCCCCGACACCAGATGGGTGGTCTCGCAGCAATCACCGGCCGCAAATACGTCGGGGACGCTCGTCGCCTGCCGCTCGTCCACGGCGATAGCCCCCGTGGACCCGATCTCCACGCCCGCCCGCCGTGCCAGATCCACCTCCGGCACCACCCCGCAGGCCACCACCACCAGGTCGGCTTCCCCCTGCCAGGCGGACGCCCGCACGCGCAGGCCACCGTCCTCGCGGGAGATGGCGGTGACGGGCTCACCCGTCACCACCTGAATACCCATCGCCCCCAGGCGGGATTCCAGCAGCCGGGCCACATCCCGGTCCAGCAGGCCGGGGAGGAGGTGTTCGGCCGCCTCGCACACCGTGACCTGCAGTCGCCGGGCGGCGAGAGCATCGGCCACCTCCAGGCCGATCATCCCCCCGCCCACCACCACGGCCCGGCGCCGGGGCGCCAGGGCCCGCCGCAGTCCTTCGGCATCCTCGGGCCGGTGCAGCCCGAAAACGCCCTCCTGATCCAGACCCTCGATGGGAGGCCGCCGGGGGACGGCACCGGTGGCGACGACGAGCCGGTCGTACGGGATGGTGAGGGTCTCCCCGGCCCGGCGGGCGCGCACCAGGCGTCGCTCCGGGTCGATCTCCTCCGCGGCGGTACCGGTGAGCACGCGCACCCGCTTCTCGCGCCAGAAGTACTCCTCGTCCCGCAGCACCCCGGCCGGGGTGGAGCGCAGTGGGGCCAGGGAGTCCACCAGGCCGGCCAGCAGGAAGGGGAACCCGCAACTGCCGTACGATACCAGGGGCCCCTTCTCCAGCAGGGTGATCTCAGCCTCGGGGTCAACCCGGCGTGCACGGGCGGCCGCCTTGGGCCCCGCCGCCACTCCCCCTATGACCACGATCCGCCTCGCCATCGTGCGCTCGCCTCCCGGCTACTCCTTCCGCCCGCCCGGCCCCCGGGAGCTGCGGGCGGACGGCCAGCACCTGCCGCGACACCGGCTGTGCCGGCGACCCGGCAGGCGTCACACGCAACCGGTGGGCTTGGGCAGGCCAGCGATCTTGCAGGCCCCCTTGGCGGGTCCGCTGGGGAACAACTCATAGATATACTTAAGCGTGAACCCCGTCTCCTTGCACAGCTTGCGGATCATGGGGGCGATGCCGAACTCCAGGTAGTAGTTGCGCAGGAAATTGACCACCTTCCAGTGGTCCTCCGTCATGTTCTCGATGCCTTCCATGCGGGCGAGGAATTCCGCCAGGTCATTGTTCCACAGGTCGGGATCCTGGATGAACCCGTCCTCGTCCACCTCGATCTTCTTGTCCTTGTACTCTATCTCCGGCACTCCTCACACCTCCGTTCAGTTCACACACCGGGACGCCGCGCCTGGCAGGCCGACTGCACCGGGACGCAGCCAGGCCCACCGGGGGCCCCATCACCGGCGCGCCCCTCTACCCCATCAGAGTTCCTGCACCACGATGGCGGCCTGCTCGCACACCGCCTCGCAGGAGCGGCAACCCATGCAGTCGTCGGGGTTACCGGTAACTTCGACTTTACCATCGTTCAGCACCAGGATCAAGGCTGGGCAGACCTCCACGCACTTGCCGCAACCCTCGCACTTGTCCGCATCCACGTTGACCAGGTACACGTCCGTTCCCTTTCCTTTCTACGGAGCGGTGGGCGCGCGGTACCCCGTGCGCCCACCGCCCTCGTGCTACAACACTCGCGACAGCACCGGACCTTGCCAGACCTCCGCGTTACCCGGCCGGGAACAGGATGCCCCCGAAGACCAGGTAGGCCACACCCAGGGCCAGCACGGTATTGAAGATGGTGGCGATGATATACACCATGGTGGGCCCAAAGCCCAGCCGCTTGAACTCGCCGAAGGAGAGTTCCAGGCCGATGCACACGAACGCCAGGGCGAAGGCCCATTCGCGGAAGTTCCCCGCCATCTTAACGGTATCCTTGCTGAGCAGACCCAGGCTCAGGATGAGGGACACCACGACGAACCCGATCACGAACTTGGGGAAGCGGTCCCAGATGACCCTGGCGCTGGGCCGCTCGCCCGTGCCGCCGTTGCGGCGCTCGACCACGGTGGTGAAGTAGAGGGCCAGGATGAAGGCCACCACACCGATGAGAGCGTTCTGGGACATCTTCACGATGGAGGCCACCTTCATGGCCGCCTCACTGTGGATGGCCCCCGCGCCTACCACCGCCGCCGTGGTATCGATGTTGCCCCCGAACCAGGCACCCGCCACCTGTGTGGGCAAGCCCCAGGCGTGGGCCAGGTAGGGCATCAACACCATCAGAGGAAGGGCCGTGAAGATGACCAGGGCGGTGATGTAGGTCAGCTCCTCCTTGCCGGCCAGCACCGACCCCGCCGCCGCGATGGCGGCCGATACACCACAGATGGAGATGGCGGTGGCCATCACGGCCCGCATCTTCTCGGGCAGTCTGAAGACACCTCCCAGCCAGTAGGTGAACAGGAACACGCAGGTGACCATGATGAGAGCCTGTACGATGCCCTTGCCGCCCACGACACCGATTTCCTTGATGTTCACCTTGAGGCCCAGCAGCACGAGACCGATCTTCAGGAACAGCTCCGTCCTGACCGCCGGCATGATGAACTGCTTGGTGCCGGTGACGGTGAGGATGATGTTCGCGATGAGACCCAGGGCGGCGGCCCAGAGCGGGTATTCCAGAGCCTTGTGCACACCCGGGTGGTTGGAGAGGTAGTTGGTCAGCACCGCGAGGCCGACGATCAGCGCCAGGCCCAGGATCAGGCCCGCAGTCTTATTTGTCGGAGCCGGCCTGACAGCCGTACCCGGTTGACTCGACACTCCGCATCACCCCCCGTACGTGAAGATCTTCCACGGTATGGTGAACCCGAGAGCACCCACCACGATGAGAGCGAAACCGATGATAACCGACCACCAGTCCTCCGTAATCTTCATCAGCTCACCCCTTCCTGTGAGGCACCCTAAGCGCCCCCCGTGATAACAGTAACCAGCTGCGCGATATGCCGCCCGCCGAACCCTTCACCTCCTCCCCTCTCTCGTGAACCGGTTCACAATCCCTCCCCAATACAAGGCGACCCCGTCTCCCGCGACGGTTCGTTCGCCCGCACTAAGTATTCGACACCTCCCCTCCCACTCCTGCTTGCCAGTTCCTTGCCCATTTCTTGCATTTGCCTTGTGCCTGTCTTAACAAGAGCTTGCGTCACCTGTCTCCTCCGATCCCGCCGGGCGTGCCGTCTCACCCGGGGAAGCGGACTTAACCGCGGTGAAACTCATGCCCCGTCCCGCTCGGTGTGAATCCACACCCGGATGCCGTCCGTAAGGAAGGTCACCGTCCCGTTTTGATCCGTGCGGTACACGGTCACCCCCGCCCGGGACAGCCGCTTCAACACCGAGGGCGCCGGGTGCCCGAAGGGGTTGTCGGCCCCCACACTGATCACGGCCCAGCGCGGTGCCACCGCGCGCAGGAAGGCGCTGCCGTTGGAGCCGGCACTGCCGTGGTGCCCCACCTTCAGCACATCGGCCCCCACCTCCGCCCCCGCCGCCAGCAGGTCCTCCTCGGCCTGCGTGCCCGCATCGCCGGTAAAGAGGAAGGCCACTTCACCTACCACGAGCCTCACCACCAGCGAGGAATCGTTCTGATCCTCGTACGACTTCACCGGACCAACTACCACAGCCCGGGCGGCCGGGCTATGCCCATCCTTCCCGTCCGTCTCGCCCTCCCCCTCGGTGCGGATCGCCTCACCCGATCCCGGCCTGCTCACCGCCACCTTTGCCCGCAGCAGCGCCCGCAGGAGGGCCTCGAAGGCCTCGGTGGTGTGCTCTCCCCGATAGAGGTAGGCCCGCCCCACGGGAAAAGCACGGATCACGGCGGGCAGGCCCCCCACGTGGTCCTCGTGACCGTGGGTCACCACCAGGGCGTCCAGACGCTCGACGCCCAGCCCGCGCAGGGCCTCCACCACCCCCGTTCCCGCCTCCCGGCTGCCACCGTCGATGAGCATGGCGAACCCCGAAGGAAACCGGATCAGGATGCTGTCCCCCTGGCCCACGTCGAGGAAATACACGGCGGCCAGCCCCCGCCCCCACTCCGCCGGCTCCCCGCCCTTTTCCCCGGCGTCAGGTCCCGCCATCGGACGGGCAGGAAACCGGCACGCCGCCGTCCCCACCAGCAGGAGCAGGGCCAGGAGGGCGGCAAGGCATACGCGCGCCCTCCCGCCCGGTCGAACCACTGCAGACTCACTCCTCCAACTGGTCGAGGAGGGCCTTCACCCGTCGACGGCGGGCGGTGGTGGTGGCGGGGTCCACTTCCAGGGTCCAGCGCAGGCAATCCCCTTCCCTGGCACCCTCGGGTAGCAGGTTGCGGGGGACCGGGAAGGTGCGTCCCTCCCATTCCAGCACCGCCCACTCTCCCTCAAACCGGTCCACTATCAACACGTACGCCACCACCCTTCCCCCCATGCCGGCCGCGGACCACTGCCGCGTGCACACACCCGGACTCGGGCCGTACTCTTGCCGGAGGCAGTGCCGCCGGATTCAGACTTCCATCACGATGGGGAGGATCATGGGGCGGCGGCCGGTGCGCTCGAACAGCTCTTGGGAAAGCGTCTCGCGGATGAGGTTCTTCAACCCCGGCCAGTCGGGGCGGTGGTTGTTCCGCCGTTCCAGAGCCCCCCGCACGGTGGCACGCACCTGTTCCAGCAGGGCTTCGGACTCACGCACGTACACGAAACCGCGGGAGACGACTTCGGGCCCCGAGGCCAGCTCACCCGTCTCCCGGTCCACGGCGATGACCACCACCACGATGCCGTCCTCGGCCAGCTGCCTGCGGTCGCGCAGGACCACGTTGCCCACGTCGCCCACACCCAGGCCGTCCACCATGAGGATGCCGGCGTCCACCCGCCCGGTGATGGCGGCCACGTCCCCGCTCACCTCGAAGACGGAGCCGTTGTCCCCCACCAGGATGTTGCGACGGGGGACGCCCACCGCCTCGGCCAGGGAGGCATGGTGGACCAGGTGCCGGTATTCGCCGTGCACGGGGATGAAGAAGCGCGGCCGCAGCAGGTTGAGCATGATCTTGAGTTCCTCCTGGCTGCCGTGCCCGGACACGTGCACGCCCGCGTCCGGCCCGTAGATGACCTTTGCCCCCCGCCGGTACAGGTTGTCGATGGTGCGGGCCACCATCTTCTCGTTGCCGGGGACGGGGGAGGCGGCGATGATCACGGTATCGCCGGGGTTGATGTTCACGCGCCGGTGTTCTCCCACCGCCATGCGGGTGAGCGCCGACATGGGCTCACCCTGGCTGCCCGTGGTGAGGATGGTCACCTTCTCAGGGGGGAGGCCCTCCAGTTCCTCGATGTCCAGCATCATGCCCTCGGGCACGTCGAGGTAACCCAGGGTCATGGCCACCTGGACGGTGTCCTCCATGCTCCGCCCGATCACACCCACGTAGCGGCCCTGCTGGTAGGAAGCGCTGATCACCTGCTGGATGCGGTGCAGGTGGGTGGCGAAGGAGGCCACCAGCACCCGCGACCGGGTGGCCCGGAACACCTCCTGCAGGGTCTTGCCCACCGACTTCTCCGAGGGGGTGAAGCCCGGGCGCTCCGCACCCGTGGAGTCGCTCAGCAACACCAACACGCCTTCCTGGCCCAGTTCCCCCAGGCGACCGATGTCGGACACGCGGCCGTCCACGGGCGTCTGATCGAACTTGAAGTCACTGGTGTGCACCACCAGGCCCGCCGGGGTACGGATGGCCAGCCCCACGGCGTCGGGGACGGAATGGGTTACGCGGAAGAACTCCACCTGGAAGCATCCGATATCCGCCTTCTCACCCGCCTGCAGGGCCCGCCCGTCGAACTGCTCCGCCATACCGGTTTCCACCAGCTTACCCCGCACCAGCCCCAGGGTGAGCGGGGTGCCGTAAAAGGGAACGGGCAGGTGGGGGAGCAGGTAGGGGATGGCCCCCACGTGGTCTTCATGGCCGTGGGTGAGCACCACCGCCCGCACCCGGTCCATGTTCTCCTGCAGGTAAGAGATGTCGGGGACGACGATGTCCACCCCCAGCATCTCCTCTTCCGGGAAGGCCAAGCCGCAGTCGATGACCAGCATGTCATCGCCGCATTCGATCACCGTCATGTTTTTTCCAATTTCCCCCAAGCCGCCCAGGGGGATGATGCGCAGGGTGGGGCGGGCTGCTTTCCTCACCATGAACGAGAACCACCTCCAGGTGCCCCTTTGGATAACCGCAAAAACCCACCACGCGCCCGCTGCGCCAGCCCGCTCGCCCGGGCGTCACTCCCCAAACCCACAAAAACGGCCCGGCCATGCCGAACCGGAACCTGCAAATCCGCCACCGCTATTATATCTGCCCGGCCCGCCTCACGCAAGCAGCCCCGCGCCGGAGCAGGCGCTCCCCTACGCAAGCAGCCCCGAGGCGCGCATGACCCCCGCCAGGGCCTGTTCCTCCTGCGAGCCCAGTTCACACAGGGGGGGCCGCACCGGTCCCACGTCAAATCCCGCCAGCCGCAAGGCCGCTTTGACGGGTACGGGGTTGGTGGTGAGGAACATGGCCCGGAAGAGCGGAAACAGTCGCCGGTGAATGCGGGCCGCTTCTTCCACCCGGCCCTCGCGCCAGGCCCTTACCATGTGCGCGATCTCCCCGGCCACCAGGTGGGAGGCCACGCTCACCACGCCCACCCCTCCCACCGCCAGCACGGGCAGGGTGAGGGAGTCGTCGCCGCTATACACGGAGAAGCCCGGGGGCACAAGGCGGAGGACCTCCGTCACCTGGTCCAGGTTCGCCGATGCTTCCTTCAGCGCCACGATGTTGGGGATCTCGGCCAGGCGCGCCACCGTGGCCGGGGTCATATTCACCCCCGTGCGCCCGGGGACGTTATACAGGATGATGGGCAAGGATGTGGATTCGGCAATGGTCCGGAAATGGAGGAGCAATCCCTCCGCCGGTGGCTTGTTGTAATAGGGGGTCACCAGCATGACGCCGCTGGCGCCCGCCCTTTCCGCCAGGCGGGTCAGGTGCACGGAGTCACGCGTGCAGTTGGTGCCCGTCCCCGCCACCACCGGTACCCGGTCCCCCACCGCCTCCAGCACCGTCTCCCAGAGCCTGACCTTCTCCTCGGTGGCCAGCACGGGGGACTCCCCGGTGGTCCCCGTGACCACCAGGCCGTCGGAGCCCATCTCTACCAGGCGGCGGGCCAACTGCGCCGCCCGCGGGGCGTCCAGTTCCCCTTCCCGGGTGAAGGGGGTCACCATGGCGGTGACCACCCGCCCGAATATCGGTTCGCTCATCAGGTGTGCACCTCCTGGGGGCCGGGCGACCCCCTCGCCCTCGCGGTGGGCCCGCAACCTCCCGCGCGATGCGCTACCCTCCGGCGGGGCCGCAGCGGGTCTAGTCGTCCAGCCCAAACTGGTGGTGCAGGGCACGCACCGCCTTCTCCAGGTCTTCCTGCGCGATCAGGCAGGAGATGGTGACGTGCGAATCCGCCGTCTGCAGCATCTCCACCCCCGCCCGCTCCAGGGCCTCCGCCACGTTGGCCATCACCCCAGGCAGACCGCGCATGCGCGACCCCACCACCGAGACTTTGGCACACCCCTCCCTGACCTCGACTTCCATACCCTGCTGCCTGAGCACCCGGGACGCCCGTTCCGCCACCTCTTCCCCCACGATGAAGGCGCAGTGGCCGGGCGCCACCTGGATCATGTCCACGCTGATCCCCTCGCGCGCCAGGGAACGGAAGATATGGACGGCTCCCGCGGGACCGGCCGGCGGGTTGAGCACGCGCAGGCGGGCAACCCCGGGGATGTGGGTCACCGCGGTCACCACCCGGCCGTCCCGCACCTGGGACCAGCCCTGGCGGGCGAAGGTGAAGGTGACCAGGGTGCCGGGCGCATCGGAAAAGGTATCGCGGATGCGCATGGGCACCCCCGCCCGCATGGCGATCTCCACCGCCCGGGGATGAACTACCTTCGCCCCTTCATGGGCCATCTGGGCCACCTCGTCGTAGGTTACCACGCCCAGGGTGCGCGCCCCCGGCACCAGGCGGGGATCCGCCGTCTTCACCCCGTCCACGTCGGTGTATATCTCCACCGCTTCCGCCTGCAGGGCGGCCCCCAGGACGGCGGCCGTGGTGTCCGACCCGCCCCGGCCGAGGGTGGTCACCTCGCCGGAGTCGGTGACCCCCTGGAAGCCCGCCACCACCGGTACCCGCCCCTCTTCCAGGCAACGGAGGATGCGCACCGGCTCCACCCGCACCACCTCGGCCTGCCCGAAACCGCCGTCGGTGACGATCCCGGCCTGCGCCCCGGTGAGGGCACAGGCGTCGATGCCCCTGGCCAGGAGCGCCCCCGTCACCACCACCGTGGCGATGGTTTCACCGCAGGACATGATGAGGTCCAGTTCCCGGGCGGACAGGCGACCCCCTGAGGCCGCCGCCAGGTGGATTAGGGAGTCGGTGGCGTACGGTTCCGGGTAGCGCCCCATGGCCGAGACCACCACGCAGGGGCTGAACCCGGCCTGCAGGGCCCGGGCCACATGCGCGCAGACCCTCTCCCGGCCCGCCGGCGTGGATACCGAGGTTCCCCCGAACTTTTGCACCAGGATGCGCACGTCCTCGCCCCCACCGTGCCGGGCGGGGTCGGGGCTCAGGAGCCCCGCGACCCCGCCAACAACTCGGCGATCTGCACCGCGTTGGTGGCCGCCCCTTTACGCAGGTTGTCGGCCACCACCCACATCCATATGCCGCGTTCGTCATCGAGGTCCGCGCGGATGCGGCCCACCAGCACGGCGTCCTGTCCGGCCGCCTCGCGCGGGGTGGGGTACAGGCAGGAGGCCGGCTCGTCCCTCACCACCACCCCGGGGGCCTCCTCCAGGAGGGCCCGCACCCGCTCGGGAGGCAGGAGCCGGGTGGTGCGCACCCACACCGCTTCCGCGTGGCCGATCACCACGGGGACCCGGGCCACGGTGGCGGTGATGGCCAGGTCGGGCAGGTGCAGGATCTTCCTGGTCTCGCGGATCAGCTTCATCTCCTCGCGGCAGTATCCCGTTTCGGCAAAGGAATCGATGTGGGGGAACAGGTTGAAGGCGATGGGGTGCGGGTAGACGCGGGGCCGGGGCTCCCCACCCTCCAGCACCGCGCGCGTCTGCTCGTACAGCTCTTCCACCGCCTCCCGCCCGGTACCGGAGACCGACTGGTAAGTACTGACCACCACCTTCTCCAGCCCCACCTCGCGGGCGAGGGGTGCCAGGGCCACCACCAGCTGGATGGTGGAGCAGTTGGGACTGGCCACGATACCGCGGTGGTCCTCCAGATCCTCAGGGTTCACCTCCGGAACCACCAGTGGCACCTCCGGGTCGAGGCGGAAGGCGGCCGACTTGTCGATCACCACCGCCCCCGCCCGTCGCGCCGCCGGCACCACCTCGCGGGCGACCCGGTCACCCACGGCGGAAAACAGAAAATCGACCCCCTCGACCGGCGAGGCGGCCAGGTCCGCCACCTCCACCTGCTCTCCCCGGAAGGTCAGGCATTCCCCGGCCGAACGCTGGCTGGCCCACAGCCGCAGCACGTCCACCGGGAAATCCCGCTCTTCGAGCAGGCGCACCACTTCGCGCCCTACCGCACCCGTCGCTCCCAGCACTCCCACGCGCCAGCCCAACCGCGTCCTCTCCCTTCCCGTTCCATCTATGGTGCCCGCCCGCGCACACCTCCAGCTGACCCCGGGGCGTCAGCCCCCGCGCCACCAGTTTCCCCGGCGGCCCGCCCTGCGCCAGCCGGTCAGGCGCGGCCCCCGGCGGGAGGGCCACCGTGGCGGACCACCAGCAGGGGCTGGATCTGCCTGCCCTGCAAGGCCTCCTCGATGGCCGGCAGCAGCAGGTCCAGGTCGGCATCGAGGGAGGTGGGTTTGCTCCACGGGTTGTCCTGCCCGAAGGGGACGAAAAAGATGTTGCGCGCCCCAAGCAGCGTGCCCAGGTTGCGGGCGTTGAGCCCCAGGGCGTCGTTGGAACTGATGGCCAGCAGAACCGGCCGGCCGTTGCGCAGTGTGGCCTTGACCGCCATGGTCACCGGGCCGTCGGTGAGCGCGTTGGCGATGCGGGCCATGGTATTCCCCGTGCAGGGGGCCACCACCATGATGTCCACCGGTGAGGTGGGCCCCAGCGCCTCGGCCTCCGCGATGGTGCGGATGGGCTCCCGCCCCACGATCTCGCGCAACCGGGCCAGGTGTTCCGCCGGTGTTCCGAAGCGGCTTTCGGTGCTCTGCACCACCTGTGAGACCACGGGTACCACCTCGGCCCCCGCCGCCACCAGCCTCTCCAGTTGCGGCCACAGCCGGTCCAGGTTACAGAGGGAACCGGTGATACCGAATCCCACCCTCCTGCCCGCCAGAGTCATATTCTCACCCCTTCTCGCTCTCCCTCCAGATCGCCTCCACCACCCGGCCCAGGACCGCCCCGGCGGTCACGGGCGCCTTTATCCCGGGGAGACCGGGGGCCAGGGTGGCACGCAGTCCCAGGGCCGCGGCACAGGCGAAGTCCGTACCTCCGGGTGCGGAGGCCAGGTCGATGATCAGGCAGCGGGGCGGTACCCGCCGGAGCACTCCGGCGTGGAGCACGGGAGCAGGCACGGTGTTGAAGATGACATCGGCGCCCGCCGCCGCCTCTTCCAGTCCCTCGAGCGGCACCGCCCGGCATCCCATCTCCTCGGCCCGCGCCAGGTGGGAGGACCGCCGGGCCACCACCGTCACCCGCGCCCCCATGGCACCCAGGAGACGGGCCAGGGTGGTCCCGGTGCGGCCCAGGCCCAGTATCAGGCAGGACGACCCGTGCAGGGTGATGTCCAGTTCCTTGAGGGCCATGAATACGGCCCCCTCGGCGGTGGGCACCGAGTTCCAGATGGCAAAGTCGTCCCGGTCCCGGTACTCCACCAGGGAGGCCCCCTGCGCCGCCACCCGATCCCGCAGGGTGGTATCGGCCACCCCGATCAGGAAGAGGGCGCCCGCCGCCAGGGAGGCCCAGTCCATCTCATCCAGTTCCAGAGGTCCGGCCTCGCTCCAGAGGCGACCGGCCCCGTCCGTGCCCCGCACGGGACCCACTATCAGGCGCGCCCCCGCCAGTGCCTCCTGGGCCCGGCTCACCGCCTGCACCCCGTCCGACAACCGGGCGGCGGGCTGGCCCCAAACCCGCACCCGCGCGCCCCGCCCGGCCAGGTAGCGGGCTGCCTCCGCCTCCCGGCGGTCACCACCCAGTACCGCAAGCTGTACTCCCCGCACCGCCCTCATCCCTTGCTGGGGACGGATATACTCACTACAGGTTATGTGACTCCACCGCCCCGGGTGACCTACGGGCCCGGTGCCAGCGTAGCCATGCCAGGGCCAGGCTGCCCAGCACCGCTGCCAGGGCGGCGGGCTGGGTCACGGTCACCCATCCCCACAGGTGGGGGACATCCCGCCAGAACTCCACCGCGAAACGGATGGCCGAGTAGCCGGCCACGTAGAACAGGAAGAGTTGACCTGGCAGGCGGGCCAGGCGCGGGGCCAGGTACCACAGCACGGCGAACAGGGCCAGGTCGAGCACCATTTCGTACAACTGCGCGGGGTGGCGCAGGCCCGGTGCGAACCGGGTGAGAAACCCCCAGTCCCCTCCCGTGAGGATACCCCAGCAGCACCCCTCCAGGAAGCAACCCACCCGGGTGATGGCAGTGCCCAGGGCGATGGCAGGGGCCCCACCGTCCAGGAACCGCGCCGTGGGGACGCGCCGCCAGCGGGTGAACCCCCACACTGCCAGCACTCCCCCGATGAGCCCGCCGTACAGCGACAGCCCCCCCTCGCGGGTGTTGAGCACGCGCCAGGGCTGGCCGCTGTACTGTCCCCATTCCAGGGCGACGTACAGCAGGCGGGCACCGAGGATGGCAGCCACCGCGATGTAGAAGGATGACTCCACGTACAGCCAGGAGGGCAGCCCCACCCGGCGGGCATTCAATTCCCCTGCCAGGATGGCAAGGCCAAAACCCAGGGCAAAGAGAACCCCCCAGGTGTGGATTTCCAGTCCGGCGACGCGAAAGGCTATGGGGTGCACACCAGTTCTCCTCTCCCCCTCACCGCATATACCTCCCCATATTCTCCCTCGGGCTGTCCACTCCTGCTCCCACGCACCAAACGAGGGGCGGGGGAAGGACTCCCTCCCCCGCCCGCTCCTCCGGGAGAAAACCCACTCGCCCCCCTGCTCCCTCCGGCCTGCTCAGCCCCGGGCCGCGTGGGTCTCCACGTCCTGGGCTCCGTGCCGGCGCATGATGTCGGCGGCTTCGTTCACCTTGGGGTCGGAACTCTTCACCATGGCCACCAGGTTTCCTTCGCGCACCTTCTGCTCGTAGAAGCGGCCCCGCTCCTCGGGGATCCCCCAGTCGATGAGCCCGCCTGCCAGGCCCCCCGTGGCCGCCCCCGTCAGGGCTCCCGCGATGGGTCCCGCCGCCAGGATGGGACCCACCCCGGGGATGGCCAGAGCCCCGGCTCCGGCCAGCAATCCGGCCAGGCCGCCCAGGGTACCGCCGGTTACCACGCCTTCGGCCACCGTCCCCCCGCCGCCTCCCTGGCGGTCATCCCTGGCGATCACCGAAACCTCCCGGCCAAAGCCCTTCTGGCGGAGTTCCTCCACCGCCCGGTCCGCATCGCTGCGGTTGCGGAACACCCCGATGACAGTCTTCGCCAAAACCCATACCCCCTTTCCCGCGCACAAGGCGGGATGTGTTTCCCGCACGTAAGGCGGGTTGTGGTACCGGTTCATCCGGGCGTTCCCTAGTATGCCGCAGTTGCGGCCCGCAATTTCAGCACCAAACCTGCACCGGCCCGGCCAGGCCGGGGTCTGCGGCGGGGCTCAGGTGCGCGGCCAGCTCAGGCGCGCGGCCGGGCGCTACGGCTGCCGCCTGCCCCAGGGGAGGAAGAAAGGCTGCACGATGGCGATGATTAGGGCCGCCAGGGCCAGGGGATCGAAGGTGAGGCCAAAAACTTGCACGGTCTCCTGCACGGGCAGCCGGAGGAAGGCCGCCAGGCTCACCAGGGCCACGTAGACTCCCCCGGCCACTCCCACCAGTTGCTTGACCGCCTCCGCCACCGGTGAGGCCACCGGCTCCACCGCCTGCTGCTCGCGGGCCATGCGGATGTGCCTGACCCGCTGCAGAAGGGAAACCAGTACGAGTAGACCCGCTCCCGCCAGTGCCAGGAGATACCAGTCCATGTCACTCCCCGCACACGTATATGAGAGATGTCAAAATGATATCCCCCGCCCGGTCCCCACCGTTATCCTGGCTTCCTCTTAGCCCTCCGCCGCTTGACCACCTCGACCACCAGGCGATCCAGCCTGGCACTGATTTCTTCGGCGCTCTCGCGCCCGCCCCCGTCAAGCTCGACTGTGCTTCCTCCCGTGACCCGGTACAGTTCCTGCCGCAACTCCTCTAGCTCACGCAGCAGGCTTTCTTCGCTGCTTTGCTCCGGTTTCAACTTACCTCCCCCTGCGGATTGGGGACCGGGCGGGGGATCGCTGACCACCCCCATTATAGCGAGGGAGAGACCCTAGCGCGCAGAAACTTTTCGACAGACCGGAACATCCTTCGACAAGAGCGAAAAGCGTCCGCGCCCCGACAGCATCCCTCTCGGACCACGAGAGATTCGGTGTGCTCTACACACGCCCGGTGCTGCCCAGGCCGCCCCGGCGCGGCGGGCCCGGCCGGTCCTCATCCACCAGGGCAAAGGGCAGGAATACCCCCTGGGCGACCCGCTCCCCCCGGCGGATGGTCACCGCTTCCCGACCCCGGTTGTGCACGGCCAGCAGGATGTGTCCCTCGTTGGCCGGGTTGTCCGCGTAATCCGCGTCGATCACGGCCACCCCGTTGGCCAGCCCCAGCCCCCGCTCCACCGCCAGGCCCGACCGTATGAACACGGCCAGGAACTCTCCCGGCGGCAGGTAAACCTTCAGGCCCGTGGGTACGAGCGCCACGCCGCCCGCGGGTACCACCACGTCCTCGGCGGCGGCCAGGTCGTACCCCGCCGACCCCGGCGTGCCGCGGCGGGGCAGGGCCACGCCCCGGTCCCGGTAGGCCGATACCACCTCGAAACGGCGCATCGCTAACCGCCTTCTCGCAACTCGCGCAGGACGCTCAGGTCGGGCCGGTAACCCTCGGGGCCCTTCACCGGCGTCTCCAGGATCACCGGACGCCCCTCCAGCTCCGGCTGGGCCAGCAGGAGGGCGAAGGCCTGCCGCCCGAGCCGCCCCAGCCCCAGGTGCTCGTGCCGGTCGAGATGAGAACCGCAATCGCCCACGGAATCGTTGAAATGCCACACCCTGACCCGGTCGGAACCCACCAGCCGGCGCACCCTGCCCAGGAAGTCATCCTGGCCGGAGGGAAGGCGCAGGTCGTACCCGGCCGCGAAGGCGTGGCAGGTGTCCAGGCACAGTCCCAGCCGCCCGCCGTGCCGGGCGGCCGATATGACCGCGGCCAGGGCTTCCACGCTCGCCCCCAGTCCCCCGGCGGTGTTCTCCAGCAGGATCGTGACTCCCTCCCCCGCCGTCCCCGCCCGCTCCACGGCCGTGTCGAGGGCGCGTACGCAGCGCAGCAATCCCTCCTCGGGGGGGAGCCCGCGGGCATGCCCCATGTGCACCACCACCCAGGGGGAACCCAGCAGGGCCGCCCGCGTGAGGTCTTCCGCCAGCACGCTGACGGCGTACTCCCACTTGCTCTCTTCGGGAGCACCTATGTTCACCAGGTAGGGAGTATGTACGATGAGGGGGTGGAGGTCGGCCCGGGCCAGCCCCTCCCTCAGCACGGCCACTTCTCCCTCCCCCAGGGGACGGGCCTTACCCCCGCGCGGGCTGCGGGAGAAGATCTGCACCGTCTCGCACCCCAGGGAAACGGCGTCGCTAATGAGTTGAGCCCAGCCTCCCCCGATGGAGAGGTGGGCCCCCACGCGCACGGCCACCACCGCAGCTCACCTCCTGCCGGCTCCACCCGGCCCATGCGGGCGCCCACCCGGGCCGTTCGGGTGCCCGCCCGGGCGGCGGTGCCCGGGGGCGTGGCGCTCGGGCGCGCGGCGCTGGTCTCCCCCCTGCTCCGGGGGCAGGGCCTGGCGCCGCGAGAGGTTGATGCGACCCATGCGGTCGATCTCGGTGAGCTTAACCAGCACCTCGTCCCCCACGTTGACCACGTCCTCCACCCGGTTCACCCTGCGGTCGGACAGTTCGGAGATGTGCACCAGCCCTTCCTTGCCGGGCAGGATCTCCACGAAAGCGCCGAAGTTGGTGACCCGGGTGACCTTGCCCCGGTAGATGTGTCCCACCTCCGGCTCGGCGGTCAGGCCGCGGATGATCTCCAGCGCCTTCTCCGCGCCCTCGGCAGGACCGGCCACGAAGACGCGCCCGTCCGACTCCACGTCGATCTTGGTACCGGTTTCCGCGACGATACGGTTGATGGTCTTGCCGCCCGGACCGATGACATCCCGGATGCGGTCCGGGTGTATGGTGATGCTCAGGATGCGCGGCGCCCAGCGGCTGAGCTGGGGCCGTGGCGCGGGCAAGACCCTGAGCATGTGGTCCAGGATGTACAGCCGCCCCCGCCGCGCCTGCTCCAGCGCCTGACGGAGGATGTCCACCGTGACCCCCGGGATCTTGATGTCCATCTGGAGGGCGGTGATCCCTTTGGTGGTCCCCGCCACCTTGAAGTCCATGTCCCCCAGGGCGTCCTCCATGCCCTGGATGTCGCTCAGGATGACCACCCGGTCGCCTTCCTTGATGAGGCCCATGGCCACCCCGCTCACCGGGGCGGTGATGGGCACCCCGGCGTCCATGAGGGCCAGGGTGCTCCCGCACACGGAGGCCATGGACGTGGAGCCGTTGGATTCCAGCACCTCGGACACCAGGCGCAGGGTATAGGGGAAGACGTCCTCGGGCGGAATGACCGCCTCCAGTGCCCGTTCCGCCAGGGCGCCGTGGCCGATCTCGCGCCGGCCCGGCCCCCGCAGGGGCCTCGTTTCCCCGGTGGAGTAGGGCGGGAAGTTGTAGTGGTGCATGAAGCGCTTCTCTTCTTCCTCGCCGGTGTCGTCCAGCAACTGGACGTCACCCACGGCACCCAGGGTTGCCACGGTGAGCACCTGGGTCTGTCCCCGGGTGAACAGCCCCGAACCGTGGGCCCGGGGCAGGAGTCCCACCTGGCACCACACCCGCCTGATCTCATCGGGCCGGCGGCCATCCGGCCGGATGCCCTCCTCGATGATGCGGCGGCGCATCTCCTCCTTGAGTATCTTCTTCAGGACCATGGCGATGTAGGCTTCTGACTCGGGGAACTCGGCGGCGAAATGCTCGTGCACGCGAGCCTCCGTTTCCGCCTCCGCCCGCTCGCGCTCGGTCTTGTCCGCGTAGCCCAGCAGTTCCCTCACCAGAGGGGTGGCATATTCCCGGACCCGGCGCTCCAGCTCGGCGTCGGGCAGGAACAGGGGGAGTTGCCGCTTGGGTTTCCCCACCTCCCGGGCTATGTCGGCGATGAAGCGGCACACCCGCCGGCACTCATCGTGCCCGGCGGCTATGGCCCGCAGCACATCCTCTTCCGGCACCTCGCGGGCGCCCGCCTCCACCATGATGACCGCTCCCTCGGTGCCCGCCACCACCAGGCCCAGGGGCGAGGCGGCGTGCTGGTCCAGGGTGGGGTTCAGCACCACCTGGCCGTCCACCAGGCCCACCTCGCAGCCGCCCACGGGCCCGTTCCACGGTATGTCGGAGATGGAGAGGGCCACCGATGCCCCCACCAGCCCGCACACCTCGGGGGAGTGATCGTGGTCCACGGAGAGGACGGTCACGATCACCTGCACGTCGTGGCGCAGTCCCTCGGGGAACAGGGGCCGGATGGGGCGGTCGATGAGCCGGCCGCTCAGGATGGCCCGGGTGCTGGGGCGCCCTTCCCGCCGGTGCCAGCTACCGGGGATGCGCCCCACGGCGTACAGCCGCTCCTCGTAGTCCACGGTGAGGGGGAGGAAGTCCACGCCTTCCCGCGGCTCCTGCGAGGCGGTGGCGGTAACCAGCACGGCGGTGTCCCCATACCGCACCAGGCAGGCGCCCCCCGCCTGGGTCGCCATCTTGCCCACCTCGATGCGCAGGGGACGCCCGGCGAAATCCGTCTCGAAACACCGGAAGGTTTCTGGTTCCCAAGTAGAGATACCAGGTTCAAGGGCAACTTCGTTCAATACCATTCCTCCCTTCCCCCGGAACGTTCCCGGCCCCTACACCGGCCGGGCTCCGGAGGGATGCTTAGACGAAGGGCGGGCCTCCCGCCCGCCCCCTCAACCCCTGATGCCAAGTCGTTCCACCAGGGCTCGGTAGCGTTCGATGTCGGTGTCCCTCAGGTACCGCAGCAGGTTACGCCGGTGCCCCACCATCTTGAGCAGTCCCCGGCGGCTGTGGTAGTCGTGCCGGTGCTCCCTCAGGTGTTCGGTGAGTTCCGAGATACGCTGGGTGAGCAGGGCGATCTGCACTTCCGGCGACCCCGTGTCCTTGTCGTGCCGGCGGTATTCCGAGATGATGGCCTGCTTCTTGTCCCGCGCCAGGGTCACAGCCTACTCCTCCTTACTTCACAACCCCCGCACCCAGCCGGCCGCCGGAGGTCTCGCACCGCCGCGTGCGGGTTCAACCGCGACGATTGTAGCACACCGTCCCACCCGTGTAAACGCGCAGGACCTCAAGGGCGCGCCGGCGGTCGGCTTCCAGCTGCCGGGCCAGGGCGCCGGCGTCGGCAAAGGCGCGCTCTCCGCGCAGGCGTCTCCAGAACGCCACCTCCACCGTCCGACCGTAGAGGTCTCCACTCGCGCCGGGAAGATACACTTCCAGGCGCAGCTCGCCCCCGCCGAAGGTGGGACGGCAGCCGAAGTTGGCCACCCCGGGCTGATCCCCGTTTACCCACACGGCATACACACCGGGCGCCGGCATCAGCTTGCCGGGAGGGCAGTCCACGTTGGCGGTGGGATAGCCCAGGGTGCGCCCCCGCCCGTCACCGGCTATCACCCGCCCCGCCACCGCATAGGCCCGTCCCAGCATCTGGCGGGCGCGGCCCACCGCCCCCCTGGTGAGGGCCTCCCGGATGGCCGTGGATGACACCACCTGCGTCCCCACGCGCACCGGTGGCATGACCTCGACCCGTACCCCCCGTTCCTGCCCCCATCGCAGCAGGTCGGCGGGAGTCCCCCGGCCCCCCCGGCCGAAAGAGAAGCTGAACCCCACGTACACCTGGCGCGCCCGCAGCATCCTCTCGAGGACCTGGTGCGCGAAGTCGGACGCCTCCAGGGCGGCCAGTTCCCGGTCGAACCGCATGACCAGCAGCAGGTCAACCCCCAGGGCAGCCACCAGGGCGGCCTTCTCCTCGGGAAGGGTGAGCCGCCCCGGCCCGTTCCCGGGGCGCACCACCTCCAGGGGGTGGGGCTCAAAGGTGAGGACGGCGGCGGGCAGGCCCGCCCCCCGCGCCCCCTCCACCAGGCGCCCGATCAGGCGCTGGTGCCCCAGGTGTACCCCATCGAAGGTGCCCACCGCGAGGGCCAGGTCCCCCGGCAGGTCAGGGGGACATCCCAGCGAGAACTCCTCACAACGCACCCTTTCAATCCACCCCTACCAGTACCGTTTCCGGAATCGGGTCTCCCTCACCGGTCCAGCGCGCAATGGCCCACAGGTCGCCCTCCGGCCCCATCACCCGCGCCCTCTGCCCCGGGGAGAGTGAGGCGGGCACCTCGAGCAGGTGGCGGGGGATGCGGCCACAGGCCACCTTCTCCCGCCCGCCCCGTGCCAGCAACGCGGGCAGGTG
>JACIYH010000026.1 GCA_014360055.1 Bacillota bacterium
GGGGGGGGGGGGGGGCGCGGTGAAAGAACGCGAACTGGTCAGGGATCTGGAACGCATGGTGGGTCGGGGTAACGTGGCGGCGACGCCGGTGAGCCTGGCCACCTACGGGTACGACGCCACTCTCCTGGAGGGTCACGCCGACGCGGTCGTCTTTCCCACCAGCACGGAGCAGGTAGCGGCGGTATTGCGTTACTGCCACGGACGGGGGATCCCCGTGACACCCCGGGGGCACGGCACCGACCTGAGCGGAGGATCGATCCCCCTGGGTGGCGTGGTCATGGTCCTCACCCGCATGAACCGTATCCTCTCCATCGACGCCGCCAACCGGGTGGCGGTGGTACAGCCCGGCGTGATCAACATGGACCTGCAGAAAGCCGTGGAACGGCTGGGCCTCATGTACGCCCCCGACCCCGCCAGCCAGAAGGTGTGCTCCCTGGGCGGCAACGTGGGCGAGGGAGCGGGCGGAATGCGCGGTTTCAAGTACGGGGTCACTAAGGACCACGTGGTGGGGTTGAAGCTGGTCCTGGCCGATGGTGAGGTGTGCCAGGTGGGGGGAGCCCTCGAGCCGATTGTGCCGGGGGTGGACTGGGTCGGGCTCATGGTGGGCTCCGAAGGCACCCTGGCCGTGGTGACCGAGATCACGGTGCGGCTGCTACCCAAGCCCCCGGCCGTGAAGACCATGCTGGCCGTGTTCGACCGACTGGAAGATGCGGGGTCCACGGTGTCGGCCATCGTGGCGCAGGGGATCATTCCCACCACGCTGGAGCTCATGGATCGCCCCGTCGTCGAGGCGGTGGAGGCCTACGTCCATGCCGGGTTGCCCGCGGACGCGGAGGCGGTGTTGCTCATCGAGGTGGATGGGGTGGAAACCGCGCTCGCCCGTCAGGTAGAGGTTATTGGGGAGGTGTGCCGCCAGCAGGGCGCCCGCGAGGTGCGCATCGCCCGCTCCGCAGCGGAACGAGATGCCCTGTGGCTGGGCCGGCGTACGGCCATCGGGGCCATCGCCCGCCTGCGCCCGTGCTACGACCTGGAGGATGCCACCGTGCCCCGCAACCGGCTCACCGAGATGCTCCGCCAGGTGACGGAATTGGCCCGCGAGTACCGGTTGCAGATCGGCATGCTCGCCCACGCGGGGGACGGCAACCTTCACCCCCTCATCCTGTTCGATGACCGCGACCGCGAGGAACTGGACCGGGTGATGGCCGCCCGCAGCGAGCTTTTCCGGCGCGCCCTGGCCCTCGGCGGCACCCTGTCCGGGGAGCACGGCATCGGAATCTTGAAAAGGGAGTTCATGCCCTGGCTGTTCGAGCAGGGGGCTCTGCAGGCCATGGCTGCCATCAAGGCGGCCTTCGACCCGGGCGGAACCCTCAACCCGGGTAAGGTCTTACCCGACGACCGGGCCAGGGGGAAGCGCAGTAGGGGGAGGGTTGCGCTCATGACGTCCGCTGAGGGGTCCCTGGCCCTCCGGCTGGAAGCCCTGTTGGGAGCGGGGGCGGTGCGCCCGGGTGAGGTGCCCGCGCAGGGCGATGAATTGGCCGGGGGCCTTGCCGGGGGGCGTGCGGCGCCGGAGGGTTTGGCGGCCGGTGCTGCGGGCAGGCAGCCCGAGGTGTGGGTGACGCCCCGCGACGAGGAGCAGGTGAGGGAACTGTTGTGCTGGGCGACCCGGGAGAAGGTTCCCGTTTACCCGCGGGGAGGCGGGACCAGGTGGCGCGCGGGGTTGCGGCCGTTCCGCGGGGGCGTCGGGCTGGACCTGAGGGGCCTTAACCGCATTGAGGAGCTGGACCCCGACAATCTGACCGTGGTGGCGGGGGCGGGCGTGAGCCACGCCGCCCTGCAGGCGGCCCTGGCCGCCTACCGTCTTTTCTTGCCATCGGAAACGGCGTGGCCGGAACGTTCCACGCTGGGGGGAGAGGTGGCGGCGGACGCTTCCGGACCGCGCAAGTATGCATATGGTTCCACTCGTTCGTACCTCCTGGGGGCGCGGGTGGTGTTTCCGGACGGTTCGGGTGGCCTGTTCGGCGGTAAGCAGGTGAAGAACGTGTCCGGATACGACGTTTCCCGCTTCCTGTGCGGGTCATGGGGTTCCCTGGGGGTGATCACCCAGGTGGTACTGAAGGTGCGGCCGCTTCCTGAACGGGTTCTAGTGAAAGTCTTCACGGGAACGATGCCGGCCCTGCTGCGGGCGGCGGAGGAGGTGCGGTGCGACCTGTACGGCGCGGCTGCCATCGAAGTGTTGCACGGGCGGGCCGCCTCCTGGTGCTACTCCGCGATGGGCCTGGCGGACGCCGGGGTGGCGCCGTCCGCAGTGCTGCTGGTGGGTTTGGAGGGTGCCCGGGAGGCGGTGGAGTGGCAGAGCGAGTGGCTGGAAGGACTCGCTGCCCGGCATGGCCTGGTCCGGCCTGAGTGGTGGGCGACCTCACCCACGGCGGGAGGAGAGGATGGAGGCGCAGCCGCCGTCTGGGCCGCCCGGCGGTCTTTATTCGACCGGGCGGCTGAGGAGGGGGCGTCTATCTGGAATGCCGCGGTCTTACCGGCCAGCCTGGGTCACCTGCTGGAGGGCCTGTTGGGCAGCGGGAGCGAGGCTTCCGGGGGCGCACGGGAGAAGGGCGCTCCCGGACCGGGCGTGCTGGGCGTGGCGGCCCACGCCGGCAACGGGCACGCCCACTTCTTCCTGGGCGGTTCTACGCCCGAGGGCGCCCGGGTGCCCCCCGGCGAGGTGGCCGAGCTGGAGGCGGCCGGTGCGGCGGTACGTGCGCTGGGCGGTTATCTGCTGGCCGATGATGCCGCCTGGTCAGGTAGCCCTTACGAAGTGCTACCCCCTGCCGGCGGCCTGGCCGCGGTCTGGAAGCGTCTGAAGGGGGCGCTGGATCCAGCGGGTATAATGTGCCCGGCTGGCCGGCTCGGGGGTGAGGGAGCATGAAGAGCCTGTCGCAGGCCGCCGAACAGGTGGTGCGCTGCAACAAGTGTGGCTTCTGCCAGGAGGTGTGCCCCACCTACAAGGTCACCGGGCAGGAGTTCGCCGTGGCGCGGGGGCGCAACCGGCTCATGCGCCTGGTGGTGGACGGGCGGCTCACCCTGGAGGGCGACCCCGAACTGAAAGAGTACCTCTACACATGCCTGCTGTGCGGCGCCTGCACCGTGGTGTGCCCTCCGGGGGTGCCCACCGACAGGCTGGTGGCCGCCGCGAGGGCGGACCTCACCCGCGGACGAGGACTGCCGTTCCTGTACCGGACCGCCCTCCACGGCGTCCTGCGCAGTCCCCGCCGGCTGGCGGTCCCCATCATGCTCCTGCGCCTGTACCAGAATTCCGGCCTGCGCTGGGTGGCGCGACACACCGGCCTCCTCAACCTCCTCGGTACGCTGGGCCAGGTGGAGGGCATCCTGCCCGGCATTCCACCGTCCTCCCTGCGGGCCCGCCTGGCTGCCCGGGCCGGTGGGGCGCGCGGCGCTGCGCCGCGCAAGCGGGTAGCCTACTTCCTGGGGTGTGTCACCGACAACCTTTTCCCGCCCGTGGGAGAGGCCGTCATAGGTGTCCTGGAGCGGAATGGCTACCAGGTGGTGGTGCCGGAGAACCTGTGCTGCGGGGTGGCGCACCGGGCATACGGCGACGTGGCCGCGGCCGAGGAACTGGCCCGGCAGAACCTGGCCGTACTGGCCGGTACCGGGGCCGAACTGGTGGTGACCGATTGTGCCACCTGTGCCCACACCCTGCGGGAATACGGCGACCTCCTGGCCGACGACCCCCACCACGCCGCGGCGGCGGCGGAACTCTCCGGTAAAGTCCGTGAGGTGAGCCAGTTGCTGGTGGAGGAGGGCTTTGCGGACCCGCGCGGTGCCGTGGAGGAGACGGTCACTTACCACGATCCCTGCCACCTGGGCCGCGGCATGGGGGTGCGTGCCCAGCCGCGCCAGATCCTGCGCAGCATCCCCGGGCTGGAGTTCCGGGAACTGCCGGAGGCGGACTGGTGCTGCGGAGGGGCGGGCTCCTACAACGTCACCCACCACGAACTCTCCGTACGCATCCTCGAGCGGAAGATGGAGAACTTCCGGCAGACCGGAGCCCGGCTGCTGGCCACCTCTTGCCCGTCCTGCCTGCTGCAGTTGGGGTTCGGGCTGCGGCGGGGCGAATTGGCCGCGCGTGCCGGGGTGGGCGTGCCGGTGGCTCAGTCGGGGGCGCGGGTGGTCCATCCCGTGCAACTGTTGTGGCAATCCTACCGGAACGGGGGTTGATTCCTTTGTACTTCGAGAAGGCCGGCCCGGATAACACGCAGCGCACCGCATCCCTGTGCCTGGACCGTGCGCAGGAACTGGACATCCGCCATATCGTGGTGGCCTCCAACCAGGGTGTCACCGCACAGGAGTTCATCCGCCAGGCCCGCGAGCGCGGCCTGCAGCTGTATCGTGCCGTGCCGGGCTCAGACGCGGCGGCGGTCCCCCAGAGCATGCTCAACCTGGTGGTGGTCACCCACCAGGTGGGTTTCCGCGAGCCCGGCGTGGACGAGATGCCCGCCGAGGTACGGCGGAGCCTGATGGCCGAGGGCGTGCGCGTGCTCACCACCACCCACCTCTTCTCCGGCGTCGACCGCGCCATCACCAAGGAGTTCGGCGGGCTCTACCCCGGCCAGGTAGTAGCCCACGCCCTGTACATGTTTTCCCAGGGAGTGAAGGTGGCCGTGGAGGTCGCCGTCATGGCCCTGGATGCCGGCCTCATCCCCTACGGCCAGGAGGTCATCGCCGTAGGGGGTAGCGGGCGGGGCGCCGACAGCGCCCTGGTGATGCTCCCCGCCCATTCCCGTCGCTTCTTCAAGACCAAAATCCTCGAGATCATCTGCAAGCCCCGCGATCGGGGCGACTAGCGGGAGCGGTCCACCACGCGGATGACGAGGCGGTTGGGCAGGCAGATGGCGGCCTGGCCGGGCCTTTCGATCCAGCCGGTGTGGGAGCAAATGCCGCGGGGGCAATACCGTTCGGGGATGGGCAGGATGCGGGCGCGGCCCGAGCGTACCTCGATGGTGGCCCGGTAGCCGCCCGTACCGGGGAGCTCGACTTCCAGGTAGCGGGGAGGGGCGTCCCTGTCCAGGGGAATGCGGGCCACCTCCCGATTGCGCAACTCCACCACCAGATCGCGGTGGTCCCCGGCTAGGGCGAATCCTGCCACCCATGCCGCCCCGAGGGCGAGCAGCAATGCGGCCGCCAGTGCCCCGCGCCAGCCCACCCGTCGCCGGTGGGCCATCGCGGCGGGAGGCCGCGCCGGGCGCTGCACGGCCGGTGAGACGCTGACGGCAGCGATGATGGGGCGGGCCAGGTGGCCGGTTATCCATCCGGCCAGCAGGCCCAGTACCACCAGGTGGGGCAGGTAGGGAAGGATGCCCACGCCGATGACCAGGTAGGCCACTGCCGCCTGGGTAAGGTTGTGCACCAGCCCGCCCGCCGTGCTGGCAGGGACGGGTGCGGCACGCAGGTACGCGCGTGCTGCCCCCATGGCCAGGGCGCTGACGGTGGCGCCCGCCAGGCTCATGGCGAAACCCAGGCCCAGAAACCTGCCCCCGAGCAGCGACCCGAGGAGAGCGCGCATGGCTGCCACGGCCACCGCGTCGCGCGGGCCCAGGACGCAGAGGGCCACAGTGGTAACCAGGTTGGCCAGCCCGAGGCGGGCGCCCGGCACCGGCACCGGAGGGAAGAATCCCTCCACGTAGTGCAGGCAGGTGGCCAGGGACACCAGCAGGGCGAGTTGCGCCAGGTGCGTCACCCCCCCGCCGGCCCCGGGCCCTTGCGGCAGGGCTTGCCGCGCGCCGCTATCTGCCATGGGACGCCTCCTCCCAGGGGAGGTCGGGGGTTCGGTGCAGTTGCCCCCGCTCGTCGACGAGCAGGAGGGCTGCACCGGGTACCGTCTCCACGAGGGCCAGAGCACGCTCGGGGCCCAGCACCATGCAGGCGGTGGCCAGGGCGTCGGCCCACTGGGCAGAAGGATGGAGGACGGTGGCACTCTGGCAGGCACGGGCGGGGTAGCCCGTGCGCGGATCGATGACGTGGTGGTAGCGGGTGCCGTCTGCTTCGAAGAAACGCTGGTAGTCGCCCGAGGTATCCACCGCCAGGTCGCGTACGGGGATGACGCCTAGGATCGCCCGGGAATCGCGGGGATGCTGCACGGCCACCCGCCAGGGGCGGTTGCCGGGGGCATCGCCCAGGCCGTACACGCAACCCCCCGCCGTGATGAGGGCCCGGCTGACGCCGTACTGTTGCATGATCGCGCGGGCCCGGTCCACGGCGTACCCCTTGGCGATGGCCCCCAGGTCGAGGGCCATACCGGCGCGGGGCAGTTCCACGGTGCCTGAGCCGGCATCGAGCCGCACGAGGCGGTAGTCCACCAGGGCGCGCTCCCGTGCGATGGCCGCGGGTGCGGGCGGCTGCGGTGCGGCCTGTTCGCCGAACCCCCACAACCTCACCAGGGGCCCGATGGTGGGATCGAACGCCCCGCCGGTCCGGGCCGCCACCTCGAGGGAGGTCTCCAGTACGCGCAGCGTGTCAGGGCTGGCGGCCACGGGGCCCCGGCCGGCCGCACGGTTAATGCGGGCGAGTTCACTCTCCTCGTCGTAGGGGTTCCAGAGTTGATCCAGGCGGGTGAATTCGGCGAAGGCCGCCTCCACCGCTTCCCGGGCCCGGGGCCCGTAAGCTTCGATGCGCACCACCGTGTCCATGAGGAGGCGCGATTCTTCGTACGGCGCCGACGCGTGGCAGCCCGTCAGGGCCGGGCTCGCCAGCACCACTGCGGCGGAGAGCAGCAGGAAGACGCTGCGCGGGCGTGGGCGGCTGCGCGGGTGCGGGCGACGGCACGGGATGCGGGGCTCAGGAGGCGGCAGCGACCGATTCCTCCCGTCTTTCCTCGGGTTCCACGGTGATGGTGTGGACGGGGCACTTTTCGGCGCAGGCCCCGCAGTTGGTGCACAGGCCGTAATCGATCTCGGCACAGTTGTCCCTGACCTTGATGGCGCCGGTGGGGCATACCCGTTCGCAGGCGCGGCAGGCGATGCATCCCACCTGGCAGATCTTGCGTACCACCGGACCGCGGTCCCGGTTGCGGCAGAGGACGTGCACCCGCGCCGACACCGGCACCAGGGCGATGCAGTTGTGGGGGCAGGCGGCCACGCACTTGCCGCAACCGGTGCACTTCTCCTTATCCACCACGGGCAGCCCCTCGGGCCCCATGAAGATGGCGTCAAAGGGGCAGACGCGCACGCACGTGCCCAGGCCCAGGCAGGCCCAGGAGCAGGCCTTGTAGCCTCCGCCGGCAGCAGCGGCGGCTGCCCGGCAGTCGGGGATGCCCTGGTAGGCGTAACGATCCTGGCAGCGGGGGCCACCCCCGCAGAAAACCCGGGCCACCTGGCGCTCGCGGGCGGTATCCACCTGCACTCCCATAATCGAGGCTATCGCTGCCGCCACCCGCGCCCCTCCCACGGGGCAGGCGTCCACGGGAGCCTTCCCGGCCGCAATGGCGGCAGCCAGGCCGCTGCACCCGGGATACCCGCACCCGCCGCAGTTGGCGCCGGGGAGGGCGCCGGCAATGGCTTCGGCCCGCTCATCCACCGGGACGGCGAAGCGACGGGCGGCGTATGCCAGCAGCCCGCCGAACAGGGCCCCGGATACGGCCATGACCAGTATTGCTTCCAGCAAGTGATCACCTTCTTCCTCGTGCGGTCCTGCGTGCAGCGGGGGACCGGCATCGGCGACCATGGGGGCGACCCTGCTCCCCATGCGGCCGGGCCGGGTCGCGCGGGACCCGGCCACCGGACGTCAGCGCAAGAAGAGGTCCTTGAAGAGGCCCTGGAACCCGAAGAACGCGATGGCCATCAGGCTGGCGGAGATGAAGGCGATGGGCCAGCCCCGCATGGCGGGGGGGATGTCGGCCAGGGCCAGCCGCTCGCGGATGCCGGCGAAGAGGAGGATGGCCAGGGACCAGCCCATTCCCCCGGCCAGTCCGTTGAAGACAGCTTCCACCAGTCCGTAGTGCTGCTGCACGCTCAAGAGGGCCACGCCCAGTACGGCACAGTTGGTGGTGATGAGGGGGAGGTAGATCCCCAGGGCGGTGTACAGGTTGGGCGTGGTCTTCCGCAGCACCGTTTCCACGAACTGCACCAGGGCGGCGATGACCAGGATGAAGGCCGCCGTCTGCAGGTATTCCAGGTGCAGGGGAACGAGCACCAGGTTCTGCACCAGCCAGGTGATAAAGGAGGCCAGGGTCATCACGAAGATGACGGCCATGCTCATGCCGGTGGCCGTCTCCACCTGGCGGGAGACCCCGAAGAAGGGGCACAGGCCCAGAAAGCGGGCAAGGATGAAGTTGTTGATCAGGATGCCGCCCACAAGGATGGCCACGAACTTCACGACTGCTGCCCCCTCTCTGCACCCGCCCCGGCGGTTGGGCCGGTGGGCGTTGCCTTTGCTTCCGCACGGGACGCCGTGCGTTCGATCAGGGCAGACCGGCGCCGCTGCCGGGTGCGGGCGGCACGGTAATTACCCAGGGCGTTGAAGCCGCCCAGCAGCAGCCCCATGGTAAGGAAGGCCCCGGGAGGGAGGATGAAGCTGAGGGCGGCCGGGTAGGACGGCCCCAGGTCCAGCAGCCGGTGGCCGAAGAGGGTGAGGGCCCCCGTCCCCAACACCTCGCGGATGCCCCCGATGAGCATGAGGGCCCCCGTGAAACCGACTCCCATGCCCACGCCGTCGGCGACGGAGTTGAGGAAGGGCTTGCGGGAGGCGAAGGCTTCCGCCCGTCCGAGTATGATGCAGTTCACCACGATCAGGGGAATGAATATCCCCAGGATCTGGTACATGGCGGGGACGAAGGCGTGCATGGTCATGTCCACCAGGGTAACGAAGGTGGCGATGACCACGATGAAGCAGGGTATCCTGACCCGGGAAGGGATGACGGGTGCCAGCAGCGAGATGAGGGCGTTGGAGCAGGTGAGCACGAATATCACCGCCAGCCCCATCCAGAGCCCGTTCTCCATGGCCGTGGTCACTGCCAGGGTCGGGCACAGCCCCAGTACCAGCCCGAACACCGGGTTCTCCTTCAGTATCCCGTTCCAGAAGTCGCGCAGCACGCTCCTCCCCCTTTTCCCGGTCTGAAGATCCCCTAGGGCGCCGCCCCCGGTGGGAACTTCGGCCGGCTAGCGAGGCCTGCCGGCTACCAGTTCCAGGGCGGCCTGCACGCCGCCGATCACCGCCCGGGAACTGATGGTGGCACCCGATATGGTGTGGGCCTTCACCTGTCCCGCCTGGCCCGGGAACTGTTGCAGGAAGGATGGCTCCTTGACCCGGGAGCCCAGGCCGGGAGTCTCCCCAGGCGCGGAGAGCACTTCCATGCCGGTGATCTTACCGTCCGGCCCGATGCCCACCAGGCAGGTAATGGGACCGCCGTAGCCGGTGGGAGCCACCACCACCACCGTGCCGGCGGGCTTATCCCCCGTCAGGCCTTCCCACACTTCCTGCACGGCGCGGAAGCGGGGGTCGGCCAGGACTTCCCGGTAGGCCTCCGTACGGTCCTGGAAGCGGTCGGCCCCGGGCAACACGCGGGCGAGGGCCTCCTCCTTGGCCTGGCGCAGGGCCCTCTCGATGGCGGGGGCGGTGATGCTGTGGGCGTAGGCAAGGGCCCCGCCCGACACGGCGGCGATGAGCATGAGGACGGCGGCGATGCGCACTATATCCCGCATGGGCTACCTCCCTCCCCGCGAAGCGGCGGGTTTGCGTGCCTGGGCGCCGAACTGGCGCGGCACGGTGTAGCGGTCGATGAGGGGGGTGGCCAGGTTCATAAGCAGGATGGAGTAGGACACCCCCTCGGGGTAGCCGCCGTACACGCGGATGAGGACGGTAAGGATGCCACATCCGACGGCAAATACTATGCGCCCCCGGCGGGTGACCGGGGTGGTGACCCAGTCGGTGGCCATGAAGAAGGCCCCCAGCATGAGCCCGCCGGCCAGCAGGTGGTAGAGGGGGTCCCCCCGGAAGAGCCCCCGCGGGCCGCCCAGGACCCAGCCCAGCACCGCCGCGGTACCCAGGTAGCAGGCGGGGATGCGCCAGTCGATCACCCGCCTCCAGATGAGGTACAGCCCTCCCGCCAGCAGGGCCAGGGCCGATGTCTCCCCCAGGCAGCCCGGTACGGAGCCCACGAAGAGATCCCGGTAGGCGGGTGCCGCCACGCCCGCCAGTTCCTGTCCTTTGGGAATGAGCAGGGGGAGCGGGGTGGCGGTGGTGCGGGCGTCAAAGGGGGTCACCCACGAGGTCATGGCGGCGGGCCAGGAGGCGAGCAGGAACGCCCTGCCCGCCAGGGCCGGGTTGATGAAGTTGTGCCCGAGCCCCCCGAAAAGCTGTTTGGCCACGATGATGGCGAAGGCCGACCCCACCACGGCCAGCCACCAGGGCGCCCGGGGGGGAAGGTTATAGGCGAGCAGGATGCCGGTGATGACCGCCGACCAGTCGTGCACGGATACCGGCCGCCCGGTTGCCTTCTGCCAGGCCGCCTCGCAGGCCACCGCCGTGGTCGCGGACAGTACGACCAGGAAGAGGGCATAGGGGCCGAAGAAGTAGCCCGCCGCCACCAGGGCGGGGAGCAGGGCCAGCACCACCTGCCGCATGAGGACGGGGACCGACTCCGGAGAAACCAGGTGGGGCGACGAACTGACGACCAGCTTCATGTAACGGCCCTCCTCACGTGGTGATTGCGAGCGATTCTGCGGCGGCCGGCGGTCATGAGGCGGCCCTGCGGCGGCGGGCGGT
This sequence comes from Bacillota bacterium, assembly GCA_014360055.1. Classification (GTDB taxonomy): domain Bacteria; phylum Bacillota; class Sulfobacillia; order JACIYH01; family JACIYH01; genus JACIYH01. The sequence continues at coordinate 10,771 of JACIYH010000026.1, forward strand.
GATCTCCAGCTTGGCCAGCCGGATGGACTGCACCAGCGGGCGCCGCGCCGGGCACACCCAGCCGCAGCAGCCGCACTCGATGCAGTCCATGGCGTGCAGGGCCTCGGTTTGCTCGATCATCCCTGCGCGGTAGTACGCTTCCAGGTAGAGGGGAAGGAGCCGCATGGGGCAACTCTCCACGCAGCGCCCGCACCGTACGCAGGAGGTGGGCTCGGGGACCCGGTCCTCCGGGCCCAGCACCAGCAGCCCCGAGGTCCCCTTTACCACGGGGGCCTCCAGGCTGTACTGGGCCACGCCCATCATGGGGCCGCCGGCTATCACCTTGAGGGGGTCTCCGTTGAATCCCCCCACTGCCTCCACCAGGACGGAAAAGGGGGTACCGATGGGAACCCGCAGGTTGGCCGGTTCGCGGACCCTGCCCGTCACGGTGACCACCCGGCTCACGAGGGGGATGCCGGTGGCAAACAGTTCACCCACGGCGGCTGCCGTCCCCACGTTGGAGACCACCACCCCCACGTGGAAGGGCAGCCCGCCCGAGGGCACCTCGCGCCCCAGTAGCGCCTTGATTAGGTGTTTTTCCGAGCCCTGAGGGTACTTGGTGTGTACGGCCTCCACGCTTACCCCGGGCATGCCCCGGGTGGCGGCGGCCATGGCCTCCAGGGCGTCCGGCTTGTTGTCCTCGATGGCCACGATGGCGCGGGGCGCCCCCGCCGCCTTCATGAGGGCGCGCAGCCCCAGCACGATGGATTGAGGGTTCTCCACCATGAGTCGGTGGTCGGCGGTGAGGAAGGGCTCACACTCAGCCCCGTTGAGGATATACGTGTCGATGACGGTACCCGCGGGCGGTCGCACCTTCACGGCGGTGGGGAAGGCAGCCCCGCCCAGCCCCACCAGCCCACCCTCGCGGATGATTTCCGCGATGCGCGTGGGCTCCAGGTCGTGGGGGTCCGGGTGCGGTTCTAGATCCACCGTGGCGTCCGAGCCGTCCCACTCCACCACCACGGCAGGGACATCCCGCCCCGCGGGATGGGGACGCGGTTCCACCGCCACCACCTTGCCCGGCAGGGAGGCGTGGACGGGGGCGGCCACGACCGCCTCCACGTCCCCGATCTTCTGGCCCTTCCGGACGGTATCGCCCTTCTGTACGAGGGGCTGGCAGGGGGCGCCCGTGTGCTGGTGGAGGGGGATCACCACCTGCGCCGGAGGCGGCAGGTCGCGGATGGGGCTGCCGGCGGTCAGCTTGTGGTAGGCGGGGTGGATCCCGCCCGGGAACGTCCTGGCACTCACTTTTCTCCTCCTGTCTGGGGACAAATGGCCACGATGACCGGGCGCGGCAAGCGGAGCAGCCTGCGGTCCAGCAGGTGCAGGAGAAGATACGCTCCCCCCAGGCCCAGTGCACCGCCGGCCACCCCGCCCAGCGCCTGCACGCCCCCCGCGGCTCCACTCCCGCCCAGGCCCGTGGCGTCGGCCGCGGCACTGGCGCCGCCCACAATGGCTGCGCCGCCCGCAGCCACAATCCCGGCCAGGCTGGCAGCCGCGGTGGTCCCCAGCAGCAGACCGGCCAGCAGGCCGGCCAGAGGGATGCCGAACGAGAGCAAGGCAGCCAGCAGGAAGGTGCGTTGGGGGAAGTCGATGAGCACCTGCTGTCCGCGCCGGGCCCCCACCAGATCGACCGCCCGCACCCTGTGGGTGCCCCCGCGGGTTTGACACATGCCGCAGTTGCCGCACATAGGGGGCCGGGTTATCATGACGGTGGCCAGCGGCCCCGGTTCCAGTACTACTGCCGGTTGCAACGTTTCACCTCAAGCGCGAACCACGGACAGGCACGCACGTGATCATTGTAACATGGCGGGACCGTTGAGGCAAAGCGCAGCAGGCTCTGCCCAACGGTGGTGTGCTGTTGCCTCGTTGAGGGGCGTGGGCCAGGTATGGGGTCTCGGCGCAGCGGTGGGAGGATTGGAGCAGGCCCGGGGCGTATTGCAGTGCGGGAGGGGACGCCATTTGCACAAACGGGTGCTGGTTACCGGAGGTGCTGGCTTCATCGGCTCCCACCTGGTGGATGCCCTGGTGGCACGGGGTTACCGGGTGGCGGTGGTGGACAACCTGTCCACCGGGCGGCGTGAAAACGTGCCTTCCGGGGTGGACTTCCACGCCGTGGACGTCGGCGATGCCCTGCACCTGAACGAGGTGTTTGAGGAGTTCCGACCGCAGGTCGTCTTTCACCTGGCCGCCCAGACCAGCGTGCGGCGGTCGACGGGTGATCCCGCCGGGGATGCTGCCACCAACGTGGTGGGCAGCATCAACGTGCTGGAGGCATCCGTCCGTACCGGGGTGGAGAAGGTGGTATACGCATCTTCGGGGGGCGCGATTTACGGTGAGCCGGACGGCCTCCCCGTGCGTGAGGACCATCCGGTACGCCCCCTGTCCCCCTACGGGCTGTCCAAGTACGTGGGGGAGCTTTACCTGCGCCTCTATCGGGACAACCACGGCCTGCGTTACAGCATCCTCCGGTATCCCAACGTTTACGGACCCCGGCAGGACCCCTACGGGGAAGCGGGTGTCGTGGCCATCTTCAGCCGCGTCCTCTTGGCGGGTGACCGCCCGGTGATATTCGGTGACGGCCGCCAGACCCGGGACTACGTGTACGTGGCCGATGTGGTGGAAGCCAGCCTCCTCTGCCTGGAACGGGGGGATGGCGGGGTATATAACCTGGGATGGGGCAGGGAAGTCTCGGTGCTGGAACTGCTGGCCGGCCTGCAGCGCGTGCTGGGCACCCGGGTCCAGCCCCGGTACGACCCGCCCCGCCCGGGCGAGGTACGGCATATTTGCCTGGACTCCTCCCGGGCCCGGGAAGAACTGGGGTGGCTGCCCACTACCCCGCTGGCCGAAGGGCTGCGGCTCACCGCTGCCTGGGTGGCCCGCGCGGGGTAGGGAGCCGGGAGCGGCCGGGGGGCGTCAGACAGGGGGCGTTCGCTACGGATACGAGGCAGTTTTTCCTGGCCGCGTCGGTGATCGTGGCCGGGAGTGTGGGCAGCAAGATCCTCGGTTTTATCAGGGAATCGTGCCTGGCCGCCGTGTTCGGCGCCAGCGCCGCCACCGATGCCTACCTCGTGGCCTCCACCGTCCCCAACCTGATCGTGGGGGTGGTGGTGGGTGCGCTGGCCACCACCTTCATCCCCATCTACACGCGCCAGCGGCAGCAGGACGAGGCCGGGGCGGCGCGGCTGGCGGGGGACATGTTCCTGATGCTGGCCCTGGTGGGGGTGGCGGCCGGGGCGGCCGTCATGGTATGGGCTCGACCTCTGTGCCGTTTTCTGGCCCCCGATTTCCCGCCGGCCACCTTCGAGCTGGCCGCCCGTACCACCCTGTACCTGGCGCCGCTCCCCGTGCTCCTGGGGGTGAATGCCCTCGCCACCAGCCTGCTGCAGTCCCATTACCGGTTTGCCAGCCCGGCCCTGGCCGGGATCTGCCAGAACGTGGCCCTCATAGCGGCCATCCTCACCCTGGGCCGCTGGCTGGGGATAACCGGGGTGGCGGCGGGCCTGGTGCTGGGGACCGCCGCTCAATGGGTTGCCCTGGCACCCGGCGTGCGGGGGATACCGGTGCGGGCCCCAGGTCTCCCGTGGCGCAACCGTGAGGTGGTGCGGGCCCTGTCCCTGGCCCTTCCCCTGCTGGCGGGGGGGATGGTGGGGCAGGTAGCACCGGTGGTGCAGCGGGTGCTGGCATCGGGCCTGCCGGAAGGGAGCCTCTCTGCCCTCAACTACGCCACTCTGCTCAACGGTCTTCCCACCGGGCTCACCGTGGCGGCCCTCGGTACGGTGCTCTACCCGGCCTTTTCCACGCACACCGCCCGCGGTGATCTGGACGGGGTGCGAGCGCTGCTGGCCCGGGGAATCAATCTTTCCGTGCTGGTGATGCTACCGGTCACGGTGGGTTCTCTCATCCTCAGTACCCCGCTGGTGAGGCTGGCCTTTGAGCGGGGGGCGTTCGACGCCTGGGATACGACCGCCACCTCCACGGCCTTCTGGTTCCTGGCCTGGTCCATGGTGGCGGTGGTGTGCAGCGACCTGTGGCGGCGCGCCTTCTATGCCCTGGAAGACACCACTTACCCCACGCTGGTGGGCGTGCTGGGCATGGCCGTTTCGGTGCTACTGAGCTTCGTGCTGGTGCGCCCCCTGGCCCATGCCGGCCTGGCCGCGGCGGTCACGGTTACTAATCTGGTCACCGCCGCGCTGCTGCTCGTGCGCCTGCGGAGGCGCCTGGGCCATCTGGGCGCGCGGCAGATGCTGGACCGCGTGGCCAAGGCAGGGCTGGCCTCGCTGGTCATGGGGGCGGTGGTATGGGGTGCCGACCGCTTGAGCTCGGGCTGGCTGGCCGCCCGGGGTGTGCCCACGGGGTCTGCCCTGGTGGAGGCGGCGCGCCTGGGCCTGCTGGTGGCAGGCGGGGCCCTTGTCTATCTGGCCATCCTCTGGCTGCTGGCGGTGCCGGAAATGCGGCAGGCCGTCGGGCTGGGCCGACGCAGTGCCGCTGCCGCCTGGCGCCGCACCCGCGCCATACTCCACCGCGCCCGCGCCTGACCGGCCGCGCGCTGGTCTCCCATCAGCGGGAACTGACCGCAGTTCAGGGTGTGATATGATGGGCGGGGGTGAGGGGGTGAGGGTGTACCGACCGAGCAGGTCGTGGGGCCGGGTGTGGCTGGGCGTTCCGGGAGCGCTCCTGCTGCTGGAGGGGGTGGGCCAGACGGTGTGGGCGGTCGGCGTCCCGGGGGACATGCCGGGGCCGGCGCGGGTCGTGGTCCTCCTCACCGGCCTGTTGCTGGTGGGCGTGGGAGGGGCATTCCTGCTCATGGCCGTGTGGATGTCCAGCATGCGGTACGAACTGGACGACCGCCGCCTGCTCCTCCGCTGCGGTCCCTTCCGGTATGCGGTTTCCCTGCCGGAAGTCCGGCGGGTTGTCAAGCGGGACCTGGCCTTTTCCCCCTGGTCCAGCCTGCGTCTACCCGGTTTTGCCCTGGGAGAGGTGATCTACGCCGACGCGGGCAGGGTGGTGATGTGCGCCACCCGGGCCCTGAAGGGGATCATCCTGCTGGAGACAGAGCGTCGCAAGTACGGGATCACCCCCGCGGACGAGGAGGCATTCCTGGCCGATCTGGGGCGGCGACTCGACCGCCTCGGGGGCGGAGAGCCGTGATGCACGGTATCTGGTGGGCGGCCCTGGTGGTATCCCTGTTCGGCGCGGTGGGGGCGGCAGTGCTCTGGTGGTCGGCCGGGCGCAGGTGGATTGTCCTCCTGCCCGTGCTCGTGGCCCTTCCCTTGAGCCCCCTGGTTAACTTCTTCGTCAAGCGTCCCCTGTACCTGGGGCTGCAGAGCCTGACCGGCGTCCCCCTGGCGTCCATCTCCGCCCTGCCCTGGTGGTTCCTGCTGCTGGTTCACCCCATACCGCCGCTCACCGAGGAGGCGGTCAAGCTGCTCCCCCTGGCGGTGCCCGGTATCCGGGCGCTGCTCGTGCCCGGCATGCGCGGGGGGAGGGGCGAAGCCGGCGGCGGGCGTGCCGCAACCGCGGGCCGCAGCGGCCTCGTCCACCTGGCCCTCGCCATCGGGTTGGGGTTCGGCCTGGGTGAGGCCTGGTGGATCGCGTGGGGGGTGGCCCGGGCCGGGTTGCACGCGGGCCTGCCCGTGTACTACTTCGGGGGCTTCATCAACGAGAGGCTGGTGGTGATGTTCTGCCACGGGGCCATGACGGCAGTGGCTCTGCGTGGGATTGCCCGCGCCCTGCGCTATGCGGAAGCCGGCCTGCACGGCCGGCGGGTGGGCGCGGTGGCGGCGGTGCTCGGCGGGTACGCGGGGGCGGTGCTGCTACATGCCCTGCTGAACGTGGGTGCCGTGCTGTATCAGATCGGGAAGCTGGGGCCCATGGGGGCGAACCTGACCCTCGTGGCTTCCGCCCTGCTGCTGGTACTGGTGCTTGAGCGCATATACCGGGAGGGCTTGCGCGGTGAACGCCCGCGGGAACAGGTCCTCTGGCAGGGGCCGGGGCCGCGCACGGAGTTCTGAGGGACGGGGTTGGGAGCGTGAGCAAGGGGAACATGTGGTCGCTGCGCCGTTTCCGACGGGAGGCCTCCCGGCTGCTGGACGAGATCCCGGCCCCCCTCCTGGAGGACCTCAACGGGGGTGTGATCGTGGTCCCCGGGGTGGGGCGCCGCCCCGACGACCCTCCCGGGGTGTACCTGCTGGGGGAGTACCGGGTCGACCCCGGCCTGGGCCGCATGATCGTGCTCTACTACGGGTCTTTCCGCCGCGTCCTGGGGGATGCCCCCTGGGCGCGGGTGGTGGATGAGTTACGGCGGACGATCCGCCACGAGTTGCGGCATCACGCCGAACACCGGGCGGGCCTGGCCGACCTGGAGATGGAAGACGAATGGCAGAGGAGGCGGTGGCGTGAGCACTTGCACGGTGATCAGGGCAGGGCTGTTGATCGACGGGAGCGGCCGGGAGCCCGTCTCGCCCGCGGTGGTAGTCGTGGAGGGAGAGCGCGTGGCGGCGGCGGGCAGGCCGGAGGAGGTCCGCGTTCCTCCTGACGGCGTGGTGTACGAGGCCGGCAACCGGACGGTGATGCCGGGGCTCATCGACAGCCACGTGCACATAACCGGCTCCGGCGAGGCAAGCTGGATGGAGACCATCAAGTACACCATCCCTTACACCACACTGCGGGCAGCGGTGAACGCCCGCACCGCTCTGGAGGCGGGGATAACCTCCATCCGGGATGCCGGAGCCAGCTGGGGCATCGACGTGGGCCTCAAGCGGGCCATCAACGAGGGACTGGTGCCGGGACCCCGCATGGTGGTGAGCGGCCCCGGCCTCTCCATCACCGGAGGCCACGGTGACCCCGCCAACGGCTGGCCGCCCGAGGTGATATTCCGCGCGCGGGAGATGTCAGTGGTCGATTCCCCCGATGAGGCCCGCCGGGCCGCCCGCACCCACCTCCGTGATGGGGCCGACTGCATCAAGCTGCTGGCCACCGGGGGAGTGCTGTCCGAGGGAGACCTGCCCACCAGCCGGGGCCTCACCGTCGAGGAGATGCGGGCCGCCATCGAGGAGGCCCACAACCTGGGGAAGAAGACGCTCGCACACGCCCAGGGCAGCACGGGCATCAAGAACGCCATCCTGGCCGGGATCGACTCCATCGAGCACGGCTGCTACCTCACCGAGGAGATCATCGAGATGATGCTGGCCCGGGGCGTCTTCCTGGTTCCCACCCTGTCGGCCGTGCATCACATCGTGGAGCGGGGCGCGGAGGCGGGCATCCCGCCCTATGCGGTGGAAAAGGCCCGCCGCATGCAGGAGGACCACTGGCGCAGCTTCCGCATGGCTCTGGAGGCGGGGGTCAAGATCGCCATGGGTACGGATGCCGCCACGCCCTTCAACTATCACGGCGCCAATGCCCTGGAACTCGAACTCATGGTCAAGGCGGGGATGACCCCCATGCAGGCCCTGGTGGCCGCCACCTCCCGCGGGGCGGAGTTGCTGGGCCTGGAGGCCGGGCTGCTTGAGCCCGGTCGCCTGGCGGACCTGCTGGTGGTGGACGGCAATCCCCTGGAAGATATCACCTGCCTGCAGCACAAGGACCGCATCCTGCTGGTGATGAAGGATGGCGTCGTGCAGGTAAACCGGGGTTTGACCCCCGCCCCCTGATGGGCACCGTCGGGGGTTTCTCCAGATGGCGGGGGCCCGCGCGGTGCGCGGGAAGGAAGGGGTACCGGGCTGACGCCCGCCCGCCAGTCGGGCCGCAACGGGGGACCCGCGGGGAAAAGGAGGTTGCGGATTATGGGGCCGCTGCCACGTGTGCTCACCATAGCGGGATCGGATTCAGGGGGTGGAGCCGGCATCCAGGCCGACCTCAAGACCTTCACCGTACTCGGGACCTACGGCATGAGCGTGATCACTGCGGTAACCGCTCAGAACACCCTGGGTGTGCAGGGGGTGCACGTGCTTCCGGTGGACATGGTGGTCATGCAGATAGAGTCGGTGCTCTCCGACCTGGGCACCGACGCCGCCAAAACGGGGATGCTGGCCACCGCCGAGGTCGTCACCGCCGTGGCCGAGACACTGTCGCGCTATCGGGTCGAGAGGCTGGTGGTTGACCCGGTCATGCGTTCCAAGTCGGGGCACGCCCTGCTGGACGATGAGGCGCACCGTGCCGTGGTGGAGAAACTGCTCCCCCTGGCCACCGTGGTGGCGCCCAACGCCCACGAGGCGGCGGCCCTGTCCGGCATCGACCTGCTGGCGGTGGCTGCCCATGCGGAGCGCAGGGACGAGGCAATCCGCGGCGCGGCCAGCGAGGCGGTCCGCGAGGCGGCGCAGGAGGTGGCGCGGCGCATCCACGCCATGGGCCCGCGTTATGTGGTCATCAAGGGCGGTCACCTGCCCGGCCGGGCGGACGACCTGGTCTATGACGGCAGGCGGTTCTGGACCCTGGAGGCGGAGCGCATCGCCACGCGCCACACCCACGGCACCGGATGCACCTTCTCGGCGGCGGTGGCCGCTTACCTGGCCCGGGGCCTCGAGGTGGAGGCGGCCCTGCGGGCGGGCAAGGAGTTCATCACCCGGGCCATAGCGGCCGCCTACCCTCTCGGCCACGGCATCGGCCCCGTCCACCACCTGGCCGGCCCCCCGTCCGGCCCCGGGTTGTGATTGGCGGGGGCCACACGGCCCCGCGGTTTGATTGCGGGGCCACAGGGTCCCGTGAATGATGGCGGGGGCCAACCGCCCCGGGGTATGGCGGGGCCGCCACCTGAGGGGGAAACAGCATGGCGGTTTTCGCTCCCAAGTCAGACCTGCGAAAGAGGTTGCTCCTGTACGTCATCGTGGATCGCGCCTTCTCCGGCGGGCGCGGCGAGGAGGAGGTGGTGGCCGCGGCCGCCCGCGGCGGCGCCACGGCCGTGCAGTTGCGGAGCAAGGAGCTGACCGCCCGGCAGCTTTACCTGACGGGGCTCTCGCTGCGGACGCTCACGCGCCAAATGGGCCTCCTCTTCATTGTGAACGACCGGGTCGACGTGGCCCTGGCGGTGGACGCCGACGGGGTGCATCTGGGTCAGGACGACCTTCCCCTGGAGGCGGCCAGGCGCCTGATGGGGCGGCGCCGCATCATCGGCATGTCGGTGGATACCGTGGAAGAAGCCGAGCGGGCGCAGCGGGGCGGGGCCGACTATCTGGGGGCGGGCCCCGTGTTTGCCACCCCCAGTAAAGCAGACGCCGGCCCCGTCATGGGGCCGGAGGGCCTGCGCGAGATATGCCGGGCCGTGCGGATCCCCGTGGTGGGCATCGGAGGAATAGGCGCCCGCAACGCCCGCCAGGTGATGGAGGCCGGCGCGGCGGGCGTGGCGGTGATATCCGCCGTGGTGTCGGCTCCCGACGTGACCGCCGCCGCCCGAGCCCTCCGCTCCGCCCTCGTTTAAGCGCCGCCTGCCGGGTCGCGCCGACTCGCCCGAGCGCCGCGAGCGCCTGCGGGGGCACCTGCCCCGGGCCGGCCCGGATTATCTGCCTGACCACGAAGGCGAGCGGCGGCGTGAAAGCGGGTCAATCCCACCCCGGCCGGGGGCCAGGATAGGAGATCTGGTGCCCTTGCGGGAGCTGGACAGGGACGATCCCGTGGTCCGATACCAGGAAAGCGTGAGCAATGCCTACCGCCTGAAAGCCCTCGGTGGCGCGAGGCCCCGGAGCGGTGACCCCCGATGAGGCCCGGTGGGGCGGGTGGGTGGTTGACAGGAGGATGGAGAATATGCTAGCCTGTGGTAGAACCTAATAATGCTTGGTTGGCTCACCGGCCAATCCGCTTGATCGCTGAATTCCCCAGCAGGGGAAACGGGGGAACCAGGACGACGGGGCTAATCTCGTCCGGGCCCGGTGCCGGTCTGACCGATGCGGGCGAAGGCGAGACGGGTCACACTCTTTCGATCCGAGCCCGACAGCTAACCTCGTAAGCGTGGAAAGAGGAGGTGGGTTGGGCCGGGCAACCGTGCCGCCCGACAGGAATGCTCCTCCCAGAAGGGCATGACTGCGCAGGGCGAGACTGATGCCCGACCCAGGATAGCCTCCCGGGTCGGGTTTTCCACCTCCGGAGCCGGTGGCACCAGGCCGAGGAGGTGTTTCGTTTGCCCAGAGGACATTTTGCCGCCGGAGGCTGCCCCGGGTGGCCCCTCTTCGCCGTACTGGGGGCAGGCAACGGGGGCCAGGCCATGGCGGCCCACCTGGCCAGCCAGGGGTGGGATGTCGTCCTATACAACCGGAGCCCCGGTCGCCTGCGCGAACTGCTGGAGCACGGCGCGCTCGAGGTCTCGGGTACGGTCGACGCCCGGGTACCGGTCAGGGCATACGCGCAGGGTGGCTGGGGCCACTCTGAGCCCGACGGCGAGCCAGGGCGCGTTCGGGGTGGCGGTGGGCCGGGTGCAGTGAATGTCGCCGGGGACCGACCTGGGCGCGAGCGCGGGCCGGGGCGCCTGGAGAGTAGCCGGGCGGCAGGCGCAGGGGCAGTGAGCGGCGGCGGGGGCCGGGCGGGGACGGTGTGGGTGACGGGGTCGCTGGGGGAGGCAGCCCGCGCCCGGGTACTGATGGTGACCGTGCCCGCCACCGGCCATGCCGACCTGGGGCACGGCCTGGCCCCCCACGTGCGGGAAGACCAGGTGCTGGTGCTGAACCCCGGCCGCACCCTGGGGGCGCTTGATATGGAACGCGCCCTGCGGGCTGGTGGGTGCCGGGAGTTGCCCGTAGTGGCAGAGGCGCAGAGCCTGCTGTACGCCGCCCGGGTGGTGGGGCTAGGGCACGTGCACATCTTCAGCATCAAGCAACGGGTGCCCCTGGCGGCCCTGCCCGCCTGGCAGACGCCCCGGGTGCTGGCGCTGCTGCGCGAGGCCTTCCCCCAGTTCGTGGCCGCGGAGACGGTGCTACACACCAGTCTGGACAACATAGGCGCCATATTCCACCCCGCACCGGTCCTGCTCAACCTGGCCCGGGTGGAAGGGGGCGAGCCCTTCGACCACTACCACCAGGGGATTACCCCGGCGGTGGCCCGGGTGCTGGAGGCCCTCGATGGCGAGCGCCTCAGCGTGGCCGCCGCCCTCGGGATCGGCCTGCCCACTGCACGCGAATGGCTGCGGGAGGCTTACGGGGTGGACGGTCCGGACCTGCACCGGGCCCTCCAGGAGAACCGGGCCTACCGGGGGATCAGGGCGCCGACCGACCTGGATACCAGGTACCTGTGGGAGGATGTCCCCACCGGCCTGGTCCCGCTGGCTTCGCTGGGGGAACTGGCCGGGGTTCCTACCCCCACCATGCGGAGCCTCATTCACCTGGCTTCCCTGGTCCACGGGGTGGATTACTTCCGCCACGGCCGTACCCTCGGGCGCATGGGACTTGGCGGCCTGGCCGTGGCGGACCTGCTGGATTACGTGCGCGAGAGGAGGGAAGCGGCATGAGCCGCCCGTTTGTGCTTGCCGCCACGCTAGGGGATTGCGTGCACGTGGCCGGCGTTTTCGCCTTCCTGCGCCTGGCCGAAGACCAGGGGTACCGGTGCCACTTCCTGGGGTCGGCCCGTTCCCCGGAGGAGGTGGTGGAAGCCATCGCCAGGCACCGGCCCGACCTGGTGGCGCTTTCTTACCGCTTGACCGCCGGGGCTGCGGCGCGGCTGCTTGCCGACCTCAAGGTGTTGCTCGCATCAAGGGGGATGCTGCCGCGGAGGATGGTGTTCGGCGGAACTCCTCCCGTGGTGGAGGTGGCCCGGGAGACGGGGCTCTTCGAGTGGACTTTCGACGGGTCGGAAGGGGACGAAGCGGTGATCGCCTACCTGAAGGGCCTCCGGGGCATGGGTCGGGTCGGGCGGCACGACCGCGAGTCGCCGCCTCCGCAGACCCTGCCCGAACGGGTGGCCTGGCAGGCCCCCTACCCCCTCATCCGGCATCACTTCGGGTTGCCCTCCCTGGAAGCGACCATAGAGGGTGCCCGCCGGCTGGCCGAAGCCCGCGTGCTGGACGTGATCTCCATCGGGCCGGATCAGAACGCCCAGGAAAGCTTCTTCCGGCCCCACGAGATGGACCCTCGCCAGGATGGGGCGGGCGGGGTGCCGGTGCGGCGACCCGAGGATTTCGCCGCCATCTACGCGGCCTCCCGCTGCGGTAACTATCCCCTGGTACGCTCGTACAGCGGCACCCGCGACCTCATCCCCATGGCCCGCATGCTCAAGAACACCGTCAACCTGGCCTGGGGTGCGGTGCCTCTCCTGTGGTACAACGTGCTGGACGGCCGCAGCGGGCGACCGCTGGGGGAGTCCATCCGGGAGGCGCAGCAGGCCATGCGGTGGCACGCCCGGGAGGGGATTCCTCTGGAAGTGAACGAGGCGCACCACTGGAGCCTCCGCGACGCACCCGATCAGGTGGCGGTCGCCGCCGCCTTCCTGGCCGCGTATAACGCCAAGAAGGCCGGCGTCAGTCACTACGTGGCCCAGTACATGTTCAATACCCCGCCCGGGACCACGTTCCCCATGGACCTGGGCAAGATGCTGGCCAAGGTGGAACTGATCGAGTCCCTGCAGGACCGGCACTTCACCGTGTACCGCCAGACGCGGACCGGCCTGGCCAGTCTCCCCGTCGACATGAACCTGGCCAAGGGGCAGCTGGCCTCGTCCACCATGCTGCAGATGAGCCTGCGCCCCCATATCGTGCACGTGGTGGCGCACTGCGAAGCCCACCATGCCGCCACGCCGGAGGACATCATCGAGGCGGTGGGGATAGCCCGGGGTGTGATCCGCAATGCCATCCACGGTCTGCCCGACATGACCCGCGATCCCGCCGTGCAGGAGCGAAAGGAGGAACTCCTCGAAGAGGCGCGGCTGTTGCTTGGGGCCATCCGGGACATCGCCCCTCCCGGTACGGCCGACCCCTGGGCCGACGCGGCCACGCTCACCCTGGCGGTGCGCGTCGGGTTGCTGGACGCCCCCCACCTGCGGGGGAACCCGGCGGCATCCGGTGCCGTGCGCACCCGCATCGTGGGGGGTGCGTGCCGGGCCGTCGACGAGGAAGGTAAACCCCTCCCCGAGAAGGTGCGCATCGCCCGTCTGCTGGCGGGAGGGCGCCGCGCCGCCACCTGACCCACCTCACAGGCCCCGCTCCCCATAACGACGACCGCAGGCCGCCGCGCCGCCACCTCACCCCGCCCGCGATACCGCTGCTGCCGGCGCCGGCGACCGCAGGCCGCTGCGCCGCTCCGCCTGAGAGGTTGTGGAGGGCGTGCTGCTGGCGGCTGGTGGGGGGCATGGGTGGTCAGAGGGAGGCGACCAGCATCAGGGCCTCTTCCTCATGGGACGCTGCCTCCAGCAGGATGTCCGCGATCCGCCGGAGGGTGGCGCTAACCGCGGGAGGAGCCGGTGCGCCGGGTTGGACCCGTTCCGGGTCGGTGGCTACAGCAAGGTCGCGGAAGAGGGCTGCCGCTTCACTCCAGAGGGCGGCGGCCCTTTCCATTTCGGCGATGGCGGTGAGGGGGAGGGCGGGCACCAGGGTGCGGGCTTCCCGCAGGAAGGCCGCATACATGCGCCGGAAGGTGCTGCCGCCCGTCCCCCGTTTCTCGATCATCTGGTAGGCGAAGCGGCAACACCACGGGAAGTCGGGGGCATCCTCCCACGAGGGCAGGGAGGCGGCCATGATGCGCAGGCCGGAGATGCCGTAGTGCCGGACGCCCAGCCGGGTGAGTTCGGGGGGCGGGGGCGCGTGGAGGTAAGAACGGGCGCAGGTGGCCAGGGCGGCGCGCACGGCGGCTGGCAGCACCCCTTCCGGTATGGCGAACCGGGGCACGGGGGTCCACTGTCCGTCCACGGGGAAGGGTGGGGCCACGAAGTGCATGGCCTGCCGGAAGTGCGCGTAGGGGACCTCCTGCAGGTCCGGCCAGGCAGTATCCGCCAGCAGGACGCCGCCGGGAGCGGTGCCGGAGGCCTGCCCCGGTGTATACCCTGCCGCGATGACGGCATGTCCGCCGAAGTGAACGGTGGAAGCGTAGTAATCGAGGTAGTAAAGGTCGGTCAGGGCCAGGACGGGTAGACCCGCATCTACGCACTGGCAGAGTTCTTCCCAGGGCAGGGGGGCATTGCGCCACGAAAAGGGGACGCCCAGGTGGAAGAAAAAGTGGGGTTCGAGGTAGGGGGCGCGACCGCAGAATCCGTGGGAGGGGGAGCGGGCGGGGTCCGCCAGGTATGCGAAGCCCAGCCCGGCTCCCAGCCCGAAGCACATGGCCTCCGAGAGGACGACGCCGGCGCAGGATTCGGCCAGGTCACGCAGGGCAGTGGAGCCGCAGTGAGCGCCGGGCCGGTGGACAAATCCGGGGACGGTGGGCACGGTGGTCTCCTCCTCTGGCTCTGGCAGGGCAGCCCGGCAGGAATGCTATCCCGGCGCGCGGGACCATTTCGGCTCACCCACGTGCGCTGCGCCGGAGAGAAGTGCTATCCCGGTACGTGGGGACTATGTTCGCCGGCCCGGGGTAACTCCCCTGCCTTCCGTTCCAGGCTCACCAGGCAGATGGCGGCCAGCACCACCAACATCCCCGTGGCCTGGGTCAGCGTGAGGTGTTCCCCCAGCACCAGCCATCCCAGCAGCGCCGCCACCAGGGGCTCGACGGTGAGCAAAATGGAGGCAGGGGCGGCCTCCACCCGGCGCAGGCCGAATGTCACCAGCAGGAACGCCGCCAGGCCCGGCCCGAGCGACATGAGCAGGATGGCCCCGCCTGTGGCACCGGTGAGGGCGGGTGGGACGGCAGGGGCAAGCAGGAGGCGAAACAGGAGGAGCAGAGGGAGTCCCAGCAGGGGCCCCCAGATCTGGACCGTGGCCGGGGAGTAGGTGCCGGACAGGCGACGCAGCACGAGCAGATTTACGGCGTAGAAGAATCCCGATCCCAGCCCGGTGAGAAGGGCCAGAGGTTTGATGGAGCAGGCGGCCAGCGTCCCGTCGGGAAGGACCCCGGTCACCAGACCCAGTCCCACGATGCTGCGGGCGAGCGCGATCGCCCGGGGCGGGGACAGCTTCTCCCCCAGGAAGAGCCGGGCCAGCAGGGCGACGAACAGCGGGGCGGTGTAGTTGAGCAGCACTGCCACGGCCAGCGGCGCCCCCGCCACGGTCAGGATGAACATGGGCTGGGAGGTTCCCGGCCCGGAAAAGCCGGACAGGAGGAAATAGCGGAGGTCGCTGCGGCGGACCCCAAGCAGGCGGGGCCGTGTCAGGGCCACGCCGGCGATGAGGAGGATCAGGGAGCAGGTGGTCCGGGCCACCGCTATGTCCAGGGGGTGCCACCCGCGGGCGGCAAGGGCCCGCACGAAGAGACCCGTGGTCCCCCATGTGATCCCGCCCATGAGCAGGGCGAGGTAACCGGCGACGTGCGTGGCAGAGGTGAGCACGGCTATTACGGTATCAGAAACACCGCCCCGCCCGCAACTGGCGTGCCCCTGGCCTACCTCTGGCCGCCGGGCATGTCTCCGGGCTCCGGGGGCCCGTCAGCCTGCCGGGCATTACGGCAGGACGGCCCTTGCAGGGGAAGGGACGGTGGGCGTCCAATGTAACCTGTCAGTTGTCAGACCTGTGGGCCGGAATCGGCAGCGAGGAGGTTTTGCTTTGGCGCATCTCGCAGGAGGTACTGTATACCGGATCGCGGCGGAGAGGTTGCAGCAATTCTGCTGGGACGCCTTTGAGAGGGTGGGGGCCAGCGGGGAACACGCGCGGTTGCTCGCAGATGCCCTGGTGGAGGCCGACCTGAGGGGCGTGGAGACGCATGGCTCCTCGCGCCTGGGGATGTACGTGGAGCGGATGAAGACGGGGTCCATCAATCCCCGGCCCCGCCTGCGCGTGGTGGTGGAGCAGGGCGCCACGGCGGTGCTGGACGCCGACCGCGCCATGGGCCAGCTGGCTTGCTGGGAGGCCATGGGGCGGGCCATGGACCTGGCGGAGAGCCACGGCGTGGGCGTGGTGGCAGTGCGCAACAGCGGCCACGCGGGAGCGCTCGGGTATCCGGCGGCGCGGGCGCTGTCACGGGATATGATCGGCCTGGTGACCACCAACACGGGGCCACTCATGGCCCCCTGGGGCGGGGCGAGGCCGGTGCTGGGGAACAACCCCTTCGCGGTGGCGGTTCCCTCTGACGCGGGTTTCCCCGTGATCCTCGACACGGCCCTGAGTGTGGTGGCGCGCGGCCATATCATCATGGCGGACCGGCGGGGGGAGCCCATTCCCGAAGGGTGGGCCATTGACCTGGAGGGGCGTCCCACCACCGATGCAGAGGCTGCCCTGCTGGGGTCGGTACTGCCCATCGCGGGGCACAAGGGATACGGGATGGCCCTCATGCTGGAGATCCTCACCGGGGTGCTGGCCGGCGGGACCTTCGGCACGGACGTCGGTCGCTTCGCGGGCGGGGACCCGCGGCGACCGGTGGATATGTCGCACCTGGCGGTTGCCCTGCGCGTGCCCAGTTTCATGGAGGTGGCGGAGTTTCGGGCCCGGGTGACGCGGCTGTTAGAGCAGGTTAAGTCGAGCCGCCGTGCCGACGCGGCCGACGAGGTGCTGGTACCGGGCGAACGGTCCTGGCGTGAGCGGGAACGACGCCTGCGCGAGGGGATACCGCTGGAAGAAGCGACGGTGGCCATCCTGAGGAAGGTGGCGCGCGAACTTGACCTGGATCCGCCGGTGTGAGCGCAGTTTGAGGAAGCCGGCCACGGCGGGGAGGAATTCGGCGAATGGTGTCGAAGTACAAGCTCAGAGGTAAGACATCTTGCCTCCGCGCTACCGGTTCCGCGATTCGGGCCTGACTGCCCGGGCCCCGGGGCGGCGGCGGGAGCATCGGTGCGGTCGGGGAGCCGCGGACGCGGAACGCAGGCCGTGTGGCCGAGGGGCGGCGGGACCGGAACGTGCGTCGGGTGGCGCGGGGCGGAGGGGAGAGGTGCATGCAGCACAAGTTCCTGGTACACGAGCCCGGCGATAGCGTGGGCGTGGCGGTGGCGGACATCAAGGCCGGGGAGAAGGTGACGGGGGTGTTCCTCAACGACCACCAGGCACGGGTGGAGGTGGTCGCGCAGCAGGACATCCCGCTGGGGCACAAGATCGCCCTGGTCCCCGTGGCCCGGGGGGAGCGGGTGATCAAGTATGGGGTGGCCATCGGCGTGGCGGAGCGGGCCATCGCCCCCGGCGAACACGTGCACGTACACAACCTGAAGAGCGCGAGGTGGGGCAAGTGAAGCAGACGTTCTGGGGGTACCGCCGGCCGGACGGGAGGGTGGGGACCCGCAACCACGTAGCCATCATCCCCCTGGATGACCTGTCCAACGCGGCAGCCGAGGCGGTGAGCAAGGTGATCCAGGGTACCATGGCTCTGCCCCACCCCTACGGGCGGCTGCAGTTCGGTGCGGACCTGGAACTCTTCTTCCGCACCATGATCAACACGGGCCGGAACCCCAACATTGCCGCGGCGGTGGTGATCGGCATCGAGCCCAACTGGACGCGCAAGCTGGCCGACGGCATCGCGGAAACGGGGAAGCCCGTGGCCTGGTTCGCCATCGAGCGCAACGGCGATCTGTCCACCATTGAGAAAGCGTCCCGCAAGGCCAAGCAGTTCGTGCACTATGCGTCTGAGTTGCGCCGGGAAGAGGTCGACCTGTCGGAGATCGTGGTGAGCGTCAAGTGCGGCGAGTCGGACACCACGTCGGGGCTGGCGGCCAACCCCACGGTGGGCCGGGTGGTCGAGCGGCTCCTGGATGCCGGAGCCACCGTGCTCTTCGGTGAGACCTCGGAACTCACCGGCGGCGAGGACATCGTGGCAGCCCGCATGAAGACGCCCGAGTTGCAGGCGCAGTTCCTGCGGGTGTTCAACGACTACGTGGGCTTCATCGAGCGGGAAGAGGCCGACCTCCTCGGCTCTCAGCCCACCCAGGGCAACATCATCGGGGGGCTGACCACCATCGAGGAAAAGGCCATGGGCAACATCCAGAAGATCGGGCGGGCCCGCGTGGATGGGGTACTGGAGCCGGCCCAGCCGCCTCCTGGTAAGGGGCTGTACTTCATGGACACCTCCTCGGCCGGGGCCGAGGCCGTTACCCTGTTCGCGGCCGGGGGAGCGGTTGTGCACCTGTTCCCCACCGGGCAGGGCAACGTGGTGGGCAATCCCGTGATGCCGGTGATCAAGCTCTCCGCCAACCCCATCACCGTGTCCACCATGTCCGAGCACATCGACGTGGACGTGTCCGGCCTGCTCACGCTGGAAAAGACGCTGGACGGGGCGGCCGACGACCTGATGGACATGCTCCTGCGCACGGCGAACGGTCGCCTGACGGCGGCCGAAGTGCTCGGCCACCGCGAGTTCGTGCTCACCAAACTGTTCCGCAGCGCCTGACACCGGTTCTCCGCGGCACGGTGTCGGCGCAGGATCCCGTGTCCAAAGAGTGGGGGGTGAGACGGTGGGCAGGCGGAAGCCGGTGGATGCCGCGCGGTTCGGGCTGCTCAGGCAGCCCCGGCCCCTCTACGAGCAACTGGCGGAACTGATCCGGCAGAAGGTGGCGGCGGGCGAACTGGGTCCCGGCGAGCGCCTGCCGGGGGAACTGGAACTGTCGTCATCCCTGGGGGTCAGCAGGCCGTCGGTGCGGGAGGCCCTGAAGATCCTGCGCGCCCTGGGCGTGGTGTCCATCCGTCACGGGGACGGCGTCTACGTCACGTGTGCCGACGCCGCCGAGATCGTGCGCCGGCTGACGCCCGCCCCCGTGCTACCCCCCGAGGGTCTCTACCACGTGTACGAGGTGCGCAAGGTCCTGGAGTGCCAAGCGGCGGCATGGGCGGCACAGCTGGCCTCGGCGGCGGAGATCGCGGGGCTGGGCGAGGTGGTGGGTCAGATGAAGGGGCTGGTCGAGGACCCTGCCGTGGGCGCTTCGGGACCTCCCCTGGACCGGCTGGAGGAGCTGGACACCGCCTTTCACCACCGGCTCACCATGAGCACGGGCAATGGCGTGCTCATGGGAATCATGGACGGGATGATGGAGATGATCAGGGAGAGCCGGAGGTACAGCCTCAGCATCCCGGGCCGGGCCATCCAGTCCGTGTACGACCATGAGCGCATCTTCGAGGCGGTAGCGGCTCGCAAGCCGGTGGCAGCCGCCCGGGCCATGTTCGCTCACATCGACGGCGTGCAGCGGTGCGTGTTCCGGGTCCACGTGCGGGGCCCCGGCGCAGGGGTGCCCCCTGACGAAGGGGCGGAACGCCAGGGCGGGACGGTCGGCGACGCCTTGCTCGTGCTCTCCGTGCGCGGGGCGGGTGGCCCCGGGGGGGACGCCTGAAGGAAAGTAAACACGTAAGCCACCCGGTAGTCCGTGCCGCGGGTGCTCCCGCGGGGGGCCGGGTGACGGGGTGGGGCAAGCGGGTACCCAGTCTGAATCAGGAGGGGGAGGGTCATGCGGCAGAAGGTATGGTTTACAGTCCTGGCCCTGATGGTGGTGGCAGCATTGGCGGTCGGGTGCACGGGGCAGAAGGCACCAGCTCAGAAGGAGGAGCCGTATCCCACCAAGCAAATCACCTACCTGGTCTGCTTTGACCCAGGCGGACAGTCCGACCGGGAGGCGCGGCGGCAGCAGCCCCACCTGGAGCGCATCCTGGGGCAGAAGGTGCTCATCGACTACAAGGTGGGGGGCGGTGGCGCCCTCGGGTGGAGCGAACTGGTGCGGGCGAAGCCTGACGGCTACACCATAGCGGGCATCAACATCCCGCACATCATCCTGCAGCCCTTGCAGCAGGAGACCGGTTATAAGACGGAGCAGATCGTACCCGTGGCTATGTTCCAGCGCACGCCCCTGGGGCTGGCCGTCCTGAGCAACAGTCCCTACAAGACCCTGCAGGAGTTCCTGGATGCGGCCAAGGCCAAGCCCGGCGAGATCAGCATCGGTGGTTCGGGCACCTTCTCCGGTCACCACATGGCCACCCTGCGCCTGGAGAAGCTGGCGCAGGTGAAGTTCAACTACGTGCCCTTCACCGGTGCTGCCCCCCAGATGATGGCGTTCCTGGGCGGGCACGTGCAGGCCATCTTCGGCAACTCCGATGACCTGGTGAAGAACAAGGACAAGATCAGGGTGCTGGCCATCGCCGACAACGAGCGCTTCCCGGACTTCCCCGATGCCCCCACCTTCAAGGAGGCGGGCATCGATATGATCGAGGCCATCGACCGGGGAGTGGGAGTGCCGCCGGGGACGCCTGACTATGTCATCAAGAAGCTGGAGGCTGCCTTCCTGGAGATCGCGCGCAACCCCGAGATCCAGGCTGAGATGAAGAAGCAGGGCTTCGTGCCGCTCACCATGGGCCACCAGGAGAGCAAGGCCCACATCGAGAAAATGACGGACGTCTACAAGGCCCTCGCGGCGGAGATCAAG
>JACIYH010000027.1 GCA_014360055.1 Bacillota bacterium
CAAAACCCCCTGCCGTGGACATCTGCAACAACCAGTATGCCCGGCACCAGGACCCTTTATGCGCAACGTTGCATGTCAAATCGCACAAATATGCAAAGGGCAGCCCTGCCATTTCTGGGCTGCCCTCTCAGGCCTTCCGGCCCTCGGCACCGGCGGCCGCGCCGACTCGCGCTGGGAACGACGGCACCCGACGGCCGCGCCGGCACCGACGGCTCCCCGCTCTACTGCATAGCCTGCATGAGCTCCCCCTGCAGGCGCTTGAGGATGCGCTTCTCCAGCCGCGAAATGTACGACTGGGAGATGCCCAGCAGGTCCGCCACCTGCTTCTGGGTGCGGGGCTTGCCGTCCCGGAGTCCGAATCTCAACTGGAGGATGCGGCGGTCGCGCGCGCTCAGCCGTGCCACCGCCCGCCGCAGGAGGATGCGGTCGACCTCATCCTCCATGCGCTTGGACACCGCTTCCCCTGCCGTGTCGGGCAGGACATCGCACAGGAGCAACTCGTTGCCGTCCCAATCGATGTTCAGCGGCTCGTGGAGGGAGACCTCAAGCCGCGTGCGCCCGTTGCGGCGCAGGTACATGAGGATCTCGTTCTCTATGCACTTGGACGCGTACGTGGCCAGCTTGATACGCTTGGAGGGGTCGAAGGTGTTGACGGCCTTGATGAGGCCTATGGTACCGATGGAGACCAGGTCCTCCATGGGTATCCCCGTGTTGTCGAACTTGCGGGCAATATACACCACCAGGCGCAGGTTGCGTTCGATGAGCACTCCGCGCACGGCCACGTCTCCCTTTTCCAGCCTCCCCAGCAGGTAACCTTCCTCCTCACTGGACAGGGGCGGCGGCAGTACCTCGGCGGTTCCCACGTACCACACGCCGGAGGCGATTCCCCAGCGCGTCAGCAGGCGGCGAAACCACAGGACTACCCGCCACCGCAATCCCAGCCACAGGTGGCCCACGTCCTGCAGGCGCGGGCCTGCCCACCGCCCGTCCCCGTCCTGCGGGCGCAGGCTCTTCCGCTGTCTACTCACCCCTTATCGCCTCCCCCCACCCGGGCGATCCCCGCCTTCGGCCCGAAGGGCGTCTTCGGGCAGGAGGCCACAGTACCAGCCCTCAAGAGAAAGGACATCAGGGCAAACGCCCACCACCACGGGGCCGAGCGGGCGCCAACCATCCCGGTACTGGACCCTGACCCTGTCCGGCCGAAAGCCGTAGAGCACGCCGCGCTGGCGCCCTATGGCGGCGTATGGCACCACGCAGAACCGCTCTGCCAGCGCGGCATCCGCCCCCCTGGTCCCCGGATCCCCGCCTGCCACCTGACCCAGGAGCAGGGGCCGGAGCTGCCTGGGTACCAGGCGCCGGGCCGTCCCGTATTCCACCACCAGGACGGGAGCACCCGAGAAGGGGTCGCGCAGACGATTGCCGGTATCCACCAGGGCCGGGAACACCACCCTGCGTCCCCCGAGGCATACTTCTGCCGGCAGTACAATCAGGTCGGCGTGCTGGCGGCGGTAGGCCCAGGCCCTCCCGGCCAGAGCCAGGGTGCCCGCCACCGCCAGGCCCACCGCCCACGATGGGATGCCGGCAAACGGCCCCCCTAAACCGGGCAGTCGCAGGTAGGCCAGGGCCAGGGCTCCGCCCCCGGCCGCCAGGGAGAGCACGGCAAAGCACGCCCACAGGCGACCCAGGTGCCCGGGAGTGCGGACGGGGAAAGCCACGGCAACCATGAGCAACGAGAAGACGGCCTTGGCGGCGACCGAATACAGGGGGCGGGCGCCAGGAAAAAGGAAGGCAGTGGCGTACGCTGCCCCCAGGAAGGATGAGACCGCCAGGCGCCAGGCCTGCGCCCTCGCCCCGGCGAACCTGGCCGTCGCCCACAGGAGCAGGTAGTCCATGACCCAGTTGGTGAGGAGAAACAGGTCCCCGTAGACGACCACCGGCTCTCCCTACCCGGCATACTAAATGCCTATGCCGCCCCGTCCTGCCCTATGCCGGATTATACGGCCGGCCCCGGGGAAAAAGAGCGCGAAATCCGCAGCGTCACCTGCCCTGCCGGCGCGTACACCCGCCCGGATAGGTCACGGTCTGCCCCGAGGTGTCGGAAAATGACACCTGTCGGCTTAGACCCCCTCGGCCGGGCAGGCGCGCCTGGCATTGCAGCGCTCGCTACAGGAGGGCCTCCCTCACCAGCCGTTCCCGCCGGGCAGGCGCAACTCCTGCCATTCCACCGCCCGCTGCAGGACGGCCTCCCTTACCAGCCGTTCCCGCCGGCTCAGGTCGGACTGCCCCGTCTTGACCTCCACGAACACGATGCGCCGCACCGATCCCTCGTCCAGCCCGTCGAACACCACCAGGTCCACCGGTGAACCGATGAAGCGTGCATCCTTGGGGTTGTAGGGGAAATCCGGGAGGTAGGGCACCAGGTGCTCCCTCACCCTGCCTGCCGTCACCGCACGGCTCTTCTCGATGGCGTCGCGGCGGATCTCCTCCTCCACCTCGCGCTTCCACGCTTCCAGGGCCAGGCGGTACTGGTCCTCGGTGGCCCGCCGCTGTTCCTCCACGCGCGCCTGGAACTGACGCTGCATGGTCGAGAGCGCCGCGGCCAGTTCCGCCGCCCGGATGCGGGTGATCACGTACAGCACGACAAGGGCCAGGGTGAACATCCCCAGCCCTACCAGGATGACCTTTGGCGGCAGCGGCTCCGCGCCCACTGCGATCCCCCCTCGCCACGCCCAGCATACGTCGGCCGCCGCAGCCTGACAAGCCCAAGGCCCCCGCCCCCTCCAGACAGGGCCCTGGTGGATCATTGTCTTTCTTGAGCCCGCCTCCACAATGGTCGGGCTCATGGCGTTTCCTGGGGCTGCCTTGAACATGGCGGAGCCTCTTTTTCAGCACCAGCCGGGTACTGTCGAGGGCCTGCTACTACCGAGATCTGCTTCGGACCCTCTTTCTAGGGCCACTTGCAAGATCTGAGCGGCGCAGGTCTTGATCGTAAGGTGCTCCGGATGGTAGCATAAGGCAGATGCCCCACGCCCTGGGGTGCGCGAATGGACACACTCCCGGTTGAATCTCTTGACGGGCGAGAACCTCTGCGCTTCCAGGGACAGCAGGAGCAGCTGCGGTGGCAATCTCGGGCGGGGGGAGTTTCACCGCTGCCAACATTGCTGCCGGCCCGCTTTCTACCGAGGACTCCAACGGGCTGTACCTCTATGACAGCCGCGGGGAACGGCTGTGGCAGCACCCCATGGGGTCGCCATACGCCACCGTGTTGAGCCTGGTGGGGTTTGTATCCATCTCCGCCGACGGGAATTACGTCGCTGCAGCATACCCGGATGACTCCGAACTGTGGCTTCTCGAGAATGCGGGCGACTCGGCGACGGCACTCTGGAGTTACCGTGCCAGGGGGAAGATCGTTGGCCTGGCGATGTCGGGCGACGCGCAATACGTGGTGGCGGCCTGCTCCGAGAAACGGGTCTACGCACTGGATCACGAGGGCCGGTTGCTCTGGGACTGGGAGAGCAAGGAGCGCATTGCGGACATCTCCCTGTCCCCTGATGGGCGCTTCATCCTCGTGGCGACGGGGGACGGCGTCGTCCACCTCCTGCAGGGGCCAGCGGAGGATCGCTGATTACTGGGCTGCAGCAGCTGCGAGTTCTTTGGCCGGAAGGTGAAAGGAGTAGCCAGATGCATGCGCTGAGAAGCCCCTTCACACGGAGGGTGCAGGTGCGGACGGTGGCCGGCCTCGCCCTGGCCGCCCTCATCGCCGGTGGGCTGGTCGGCTTCTCGCTCGGTAGGCCGGATCTGCCGCTCCCGTCTAGCGGCCCACGGGAGACCCCGGACGACGTCGCCTGCACCGATGCACCGCGGGTAGTCTCCGTGTCTCCGAGTCCCGGAGGCCGGGTATCAGTTGGTCCCGACGGGCAGTTGAGGATTCAGGTCTCCTTCGACCGCGCCGGACGGATGGACGACATCTGCTGTGCCGTCCACCGCGCTCCCAAGCCCGGCGACCTCACAGCCACCGGTGCCCTCCCTTCGTGGTTCGGGTTCTCGGCCTCGGCCGAGCCCCTGAGCCTCTCCGGCCCGTCCCTGGGCGGTTTGGTGCGGAGGGCCAGCCTCCAGACCGGCTCCGAGGAGGCCGTGATCGACCTCACTCTGGACCCCGGCGCTCTTCCGGTTCATTTCCAGCTCGCCGCCGTCTTCACCGACGAGCGGGGACGCCAGTCCCAGTTCCTCTGGCGGACGGAGCTGGCTTTCTCGCCTCCGGACAGGGCTGCCACCGCTTTGGCGGGCGACCCGGGAGTCGAAGTTGTCTGCCTGTGGCCCCCGGCCGGGTCCGTCGTCCACCTGCCCTCGAGCGGCCTGATGGAGATCGCGTTGCAGTGCCTCGGGGAGATAACCAGCGAGGAGTTCGGGCTCGCCGCCCACACGGTCAAGGGCGACTTCGAGAGCACCGAAGGCGACTGGGGTGGTAACACGAGGACGTTCCGGGTCAAGACCTATCCCGGCAAGGAGCTGTGGTTCACCGTCAAAATGCGCGCCTCGAACGGCCAGAGAGCGGACTTCGCCTGGCCCGGGCCGATCATGACGGCTCCCGAGGGAGACCCGGACCCGACCCTGGCGGCGGAACTCCACCTGAAGGCCTGGAAGGACGTGGTGGCCGATGCGGCGTCCGGCAACCGGCTCGCCCGCCTGGCCCTCTACTCCACCCGGAGTCTCGCCGTCCGCCACCCCGAGGTCTACCTCCGGGCCGACCGGCTCTTCTACCGGACGGCGTCGACGGTAAGAGGCTTTCGGGAGCTTTACGCCTATGACCCACAGACATGGCGGCTTGATCCCGAGAGCGCAGAAGCCGTCGAGAGAGGGTTCGCCGGCGTCCTAGGCGAGGCCGAGCGCACGGGACGTCCCCTGGACTTCGCCGCCCTTGACCTCTCCCGCTACCGCGTCGTCGACCGCCGCACGCTGTTCCCGGACGGAGCGCCCTTCCTCCGCGTCATCGACGAGCGGGCGGGCTTCCTCCCCGCGGTCCTGAAGCGGCTCGACGGGGCGGTGAGCCCGGTCGAGATGGCCTTCCTCCGCTACTTCGTCTGCGTGGCCAAGGGCGGGTCCGAACCGTTCATTGTGGTCTGGGAGGACGGGACTGCCAGCTTGTGGTTGCGCGGCGCGGGCGCCGGCGGGCAAGACCTCGGTTGGGGCCTCGTGGACCCGGCCACCGGAAGCCCGGCCGACGCGGCGGGGCGCCGGCCTCTTATCATCTTTAACGAGCGAGCCGTCTGGTATCCGCTCATGGGTCGCGACGACACGGCCGCCGACTCCCGTCTGGCTGGCGCCGTGGCCGCGCTCACCCGTGGTTTTGGCGCGGGCTCCGCACTTCCGAGCTCATATTTGGAGTCTCTCCCCGACGCAGAGAGAGGGCTTATCAGCGCCCTGCGGGATGCGAGCGCCCTCGGGGAGAGCGACGTTCCCTATGCCGTCTGGGCGGCCGCCAAGGTCCGCTACCGCGCCTACGCCCACGCCCCCTACCGCGAGGGTCTCGCCGGGATACCGGCCGCCGCAGGGTACGCTTCCCTGTTCTCACCGGAGTGGCACGAGATGCACGTCCTGGGCCACACGCTACAGGTGGCCTCGAGCCGCCTCAGCCCGCTCGCGGCATGGCTGGCCGCCCACGGCGCGGAGGACCCTCTCATTCGGGCGAGAGCCGTCACAAGCAGGTACTACAACCTGGCCCGCGCCGGACCGTTCACGACGGCCCGGATCGTCTGGCAGTCGGAGTTCCTCTGGTACGACATCGAGGACGCAGTGCTGGCCAAGGCCGGGAACTGCGCCATTCAGACGGGGATTGTGCTGGCCTTGCTGGACCTGGCCGAGGTTGAGTGCTATGCCGTCTCGATATGGAGCTACGACGGCGGCCACGAGTACGTGTACCTCCCGGCCCTCGGAAAGGAAGTCAACAACGGCTATCTGACCGAGACGGAGGGTTTCCTTGACCGGGAGCTGGAGCCAGGCTCGAAGGGGATAGCCGGCCTCGGGTCGGCTGAGGGGTTCGTAACCTTCGGCGGGAGCACGTTCGTGTCCACCATACCCGGCGAAGAAGTGGAGCGCATCCTCCTGACCTGGAAGGACAAGTTCCGGCGGGTCGCGGCGTACGGGTGGGAGGAAACGTGGACCTACGATGAGGTCCTGGACCTTCTCGGGGAAGGCAGGATCCGGATCGTCGGGGGCGGGTGACGGACCCCGGTCGCTCCGCCCGCGTGAGCTTCAACGGATGAGGAAAGGGAGGCTCAGACAGATGCCTGGTTTCCTGCGCAGGGAGATAGCGATGGTCTGGGCCGTCCTCATCGTGCTCGCGTCCTTCGCCGGGGGAGCCGCCCTCGCCTTCTCCTTCGCCGGGGTGCTGTTACCCGCGGATGCCAGCGAAGCAGCCTCCTCGGCGGGGCAAGGGCCGCCTCAGGCCGTCAGCTTCACGCCCCCCCCGGGTTCGGTCCTCGACCTTCCACCCGGCGGTACGTTCACGGCAAAGGTGAGTTTCGACCGCCGCCTGCCCGAACTGCGCGGCTGGGGGATCGGCTCCCGCTTCGGGGACATCAGCAACGTGTCCCAAGAGCGGGTGGCCGGAAAGACCGCGAGCTTCACCGTGAGCACGTTCCCGGGTAAGGAGCTCTGGCTCCACGTGGCCCTGACCTTCCAGGACGGCACCACCACCTACTACCGTTGGGACGGCCCCGTCCGCACGAAGCCCCGGGTCAGGACGAGCGAGAAGCTGGCCCGCGAGATACATCTCACCGCCTGGGAGGAGGCCCTGGACCGCGCCGGGGGCGACGACCTGTTCCGCGTCGGCCTCTACGCCACCCGGAGCCTGGCCGTCCACCGTCCCGAGCTCTATCTCCAGGCCGACCGGCTCTTCTACGAGACGGCCTCGACGACCATGGGGTTTGGCGAGCTCTTTGAGTATGACCCGCCGACCTGGAACATGGACCCCGATGAGCTGGACGCCCAGGAGAAGAGGTTTGACGGCCTTTTCGAGCGGTGGCGGGCCAAGGGGAACCCTCTCGAGTTCGGGAGACTCGACCTCAGCCGCTACCGGGTCGTGCCCCGGGCCGAGCTCCTGCCGGACGGGGCCCCTCACTACCGTGTTGTCGATGAACGGGTGGGTATCCTCCCCGTGACCCTCAAGAGGGCCGGGGGAGCTCTCACCCCTGTCGAGATGGCCTTCCTGCGGTACTTCGTCCGCGGATCACTCCAGACCGACTATGTCGTGGTCTTCGACGACGGCTCGGCCGGTCTCTGGACGGCCGCCGGGCTCATCGACGCCGCCACCGGTGAGCCCTCGTCCGCGCCCGGCTCCTCCCCGCCCACCGGTAGGTCAGCCCTCCTCGTCATGAACGAGAGGTACGTGTGGTACCCGCTCATGGGCCGGGATGACAGGCATAGGGATCCGGGCCTGACCAGGGCGGTGGCCGGACTGGGGTCAGGCGACAGCGCGACCGTGGGCGCAGCCGCTGCCCCCGGTGCCGGCCCGACCCTGTCAGAGGAGGAGCGGAGACTGGTGCAAGGCCTCAGGGACCTGACCGTCCTCTCCCGGGACGAGGTGCCCTTCGCCCTGATGGCCGCGTCTAAGGCCCGTTACCGGGCCGTCGAGTACGGACCCTACCGTGACGCGCTGGCGGCCGTTCCCTATATCGGCCCGGCCGAGTTCCCGGGGTCGACTCGGGTCGCGGACGACAAGGTCCTCCACATCGTCGGACACACCTTTCAGGTTCAGTCCAACTGGCTGAGCCCGCTGGCGGCCTGGATCGCGGCCCAGGACATCGAGTCCGAGCTCGACCGGTCCCGGGCGGTCACCGGCCTCTACTACGACCTGGCCCGGCAGGGTCCGGTCACCACGGCCCGGACCCTTTGGAGGCCTGAGTTGCTCTGGTACGACATCGAGGATAGCATCCTTTCTACGGGCGGCACGTGCGCCATCCAGTCGGGGAACGTGTCGGCGCTCCTCGACCTGGCGGGGATAGAGAACTGCATGGTCTGGATCTCGTTAGGCGAAGGCGGCCACGAGTACGTCTACCTCCCGACGTTGGGCAAGGAGGTCGACAACGGGTACCTCCACGAGGGCGAGGTCTGGCTGGAGGAGTACCTGGAACCCGGACGAGCCTCGTTAGCCGGCTTGGGCTCGAAGGGCAGGTTTGTGGTGTTTAGCGGCCCGCCACACCCGTCGACCATCCCGGCCTCCGACCTCGAGGCCTTTCTCCGCGCCTGGAGAGATGGTCTCAGGCGGGTCAAGAACTACGGGTTTATGACCGAGACCCTCGCATCCTACGCCGAGGTCGTTGGGGCAGCAGAATCAGGCCGACTGTTGATGGTGGACCTCTCGGGCCACTAGCCCCTGCCCGGGGTAATCTTGGGAAAGGACGCGACCGTTACGCTGACTCCGGGTATTCCATGTCGACGAAGGAGACGTCGTCCAGACTGTTCCGGGTGGCGGGTCCTGCTCGTTCCACGTCGCTCCACCGTCGGTCGTTGCGGCTATGCCACTACCGCCGTCCCGCGTGGTGATGATGCCCGGGCCACCCCCGCCGCCCTGGAGTAAGCGACGGGCCGGCGCCCGCCGCCCGTGGGCACCGCACAAGTACGCCAGCGCCCGCGCGAAACCCAACGCCCAAGACCACGAGACCTGGCGATAACCCGGCTACCCAGATCCACCGTTTTCCCGCCCACGGGTTTCGGCCAGTTGGCCGCACCGCCAACCCACCTCCTGGAAGTTCCGAAGGTCCACGCAGCGCTGCAGGGGGAGATCGTCCTCGACGCGTAGGAATAGGCTGCCAGCACAGTACCGGAGCCGGTCCTCATTGCCGCGGCCCTCCTTGGGCCGTGCACGGGCTGTTCCTTGGGTATCTATTTCCTCAGTCCGCTGATGACCTTCGCCACGGCAGCGTCGGATAAGATGGCCTGAGGCGGATCGGCACCACGATTTTGACCATCAACTGCAGTCGCTCTCTCGCGGCACCTACTCTGGCTATACAGTGCCGGGTTAGCGAGCCGGTCTCGCCAGAAAACGCGCTGAACTGGTAAGGGAACACCTCCCGGACCCGGACGCCATCGAGAACGTCAGCAGGTGGGAGAACTAGCAGTGATGCCATGCAACGGGTGCCCAAGGCACAAAGGCGCCCTGCAGGAATTGCAGTGCCGCAGGCGAAATACCCCTGGTAACCGCACACGACACGACGATACGGCAGGGAAGCGACAGACATACCCGCACGCGGCCCCGGATACACAGGCAGTTCCACCGCTAACCACTCTCACGTGTAACCTCCAGCCCCGTGGCATCTGAGAACGCGCAGGAAGGCGGTAGTTCCATGTTCGCCCAAGCCGCGATTCGCCCGGGTCCCGATGTGGACTGGGAAGAGTTCCTAACAGGGTTCCGCGGCGCCCCCGGCATTATGCTCATGGTGGCCGAAGAAACGCCCTTCGAGTTCGGGCGGGTGGCACCATTGCTCCGGGAACTCGACGCTGAGGTGTTCGGAGGCATCTTCCCGGGGGTCATCTTCGGCGACCGCTGGTACAGGAGCGGGGCGGTCGCCTGCGCGTTCACACACCCTGTCCGCCTCCTGCGGTTGAGCAGCCTGGGGGAACCACAGCTCGAGCAGGGGCAGAACGCCACCCTCCTCGTCCTCCTCGACGGCATGGCGGCCGGTATATCGGACTTCCTGCACGGCCTGTTCGCTTCCTGCGGCCCGGGGACCACGTTCCTCGGGGGCGGCGCAGGCAGGCTCACCCTGCGCCGGGAACCGTGCCTGTTCACCCGGAACGGCATCTTCGCCGGGGGGGCCATACTGGCCGCCACAGACCAGACCGTGGCCGTCGGGGTCGAGCACGGCTGGCAGGCGTTCCAGGGACCCTACGTCGCCACCAGGGCGGAGGGCACCCGCCTGAAGGAGCTCAACTGGAGACCCGCTTTCGACGTGTACAGGCAGGCGGTCGAGCGCTACTCGGGAGAGACCCTGCACGAGGGCAACTTCTTCGACATCGCCAAGCGCTTTCCCCTGGGGATGGCTAGGCTTGACGGCAGCGTGGTGGTGAGGGACCCCATCAGAACGGAGCCGGACGGCTCCCTGGTCCTGGTCGGCGAAGTCCCCCAGAACTCAGTCCTAATGCTCATGAGGGGAGATCCCGATCATCTGGTCAGAGCAGCAGGCGAGGCTGCCAGGCAGGCAGCCCTCGCCCACGCCCGGCACGCGGCCGCCCCGCCGAGGGCAGCACTGGTGGTCGACTGCATCTCCCGCGTGCTGTACCTGGAAGAGGCCATGGAACGCGAGCTCCGCGCCATAAGGGACGCCCTTCCCCCGGGCACCCCCATCTTCGGGTTCCTGAGCCTGGGAGAGGTGGCCTCCCGGGGGGATCGCTACGTGGAGTTCTACAACAAGACCACGGTCGTGGGGGTGGCATGAAGGGTGGACGCCGACCTGGTCAGGGTTCTGGGGGCCCTGTCCCTGTCCTACGAGATCGCCCTGTCCATCGGGCAGAGCTTCGACATCGACCAGATGCTCGAGCACCTTATGAAGACCGTGGTCCGCGCATCGGGCGCCCACCGGGGCACAGCCTGGCTGCTCAGAGAAGGGCGGCAGCCGCAGCCGACGGCGACGGCCGGACCCGGTCAGTACTGGACCCACCCGCCGGAGGCCACGCTGCGTGCCGTCCGCCAGGTCCTCTCCCTGGCGCAGCCCCAGGTGAAGGCTGAGGGTGACCCGGAATTCGAAGCCGCATGCGGCCACCTCACCGGCCAGGAAAAAGAAGTCCTCCTGTTCCCGGTAGGAAGGCTGCTGGTCCTGCAACTCGTCTTCTGCCGCGCCGGGACCGCCGCAGACCTGGCCGGAGTCCTCGAGGGGCTCGCCCCCAGGGTGCAGGGTGCCGCGCTGGCCTGCCTGGCGTACGAGGAAAGCCTGGCTCAAGAACGCAGCAGCCGCCGTCGCGCCGAGGACGCCCTCGCCCGCTCAGAGGCCCGGTACCGCGAAGTGGTCGACCATGTCAACGCGGGTATATACTGGACCACTCCCGATGGCGAAATAGTGGACGCCAATGCAGCATTCCTCTCCATGTTCGGCTTCAACAGCACGGGGGAGCTGAGAAAGGCCAGGGCGACAGACCTCTACGCCAACCCAGACGACCGCAGGCGGTTCCTCGAACGCATCCTCGCCGACGGCTCGGTCAGGAACTACGAGATCCTGTACAGGCGGCGGGATGGCCGCACGTTCTGGGCCAGCGAGACAGCCACCCTCGTCGGAACCCGCAGCGAGGCCCCCCACATCATGGGCGTCATCGTCGACGTGACGGAACGCAAGGCCCTCGAGCAAAAGCTCAGGGAATCGGAGTCCCGCTACCGCCTGCTGGCGGAAAACACCCTGGTCGGCGTCTACCTGGTCCAGGATGGCCTGTTCCGCTACGTGAACCCCGCGCTGGCGTCGACCTTCGGCTACCACCCGGACGAAATCATCGACCGCCTCGGCCCGCTCGACCTCACCCACCCGGACGACCGCGAAACGGTGGCGGAGAACTTCAGGCGCAGGCTGGCCGGGGAAATCGATGCAATCCACTACACCTTCCGGGGCGTGCGCAGGGACGGCACCACCATCACCTGCGAGGTGCTGGGGACCCGCGCCGAGCACAACGGCCGCCCCTGCGTGCTGGGGTCCCTGACGGACGTCACCGAACGCAAGCAGGCCGAGGCGAAGATGGAGTTCCTGAGCACGCACGACGCGCTGACAGGCCTTTACAACCGCGCGTTCTTCGACCAGCAGCTGCAGGCCTGGGAGGGCGACCCCTCCCAGTACCCCATGGTCGTCATGATGGCGGACGTGAATGGCCTGAAATCCATCAACGACAGCCTGGGGCACGACCGCGGGGACCAGGTGCTCCAGGCAGCGGCACAGGTGCTCAGGGCCTGCTTCCGCCCAGGAGACCTGGTGGCGCGCATCGGGGGAGACGAGTTCGCCGTCATCCTGCCCCGGACATGCGAGCCCAAGGGCGAGGCGATCGTCCGCCGCATCCATGAGGCCGTCGGGGAATACAACCGCTCCATCCGCGAAGAAGCCCCGCCCCTCTCCCTGGCAGTGGGCACCGCCGTGGCCGAGTGGCCCCACAAGCCCCTGGAAGACGCCCTCAAGGCGGCGGACCGCGACATGTACACCGGCAAGGCGGCCACGGGGTCCGGTGCCCCGGGGCATCTCGTCCAGGCGCTGCTCTCGGCCCTGGCCGAACGCGACCTGGAAAGCGAGGAGCACACGAGGCGCCTCAAAGACCTGGCCCTCCGCCTGGCGGACGCATGCGGCCTCAGCGAGTCACGCAAGTCTGCGCTGGCCACCCTCGCACTGGTCCACGACATAGGGAAGATCGGGGTGCCTGACAGGGTGCTGCTCAAGCCCGGCCGACTGTCCGCCGAAGAGCGCACGCTGATGCAGCGGCACGTGGAGATAGGCTACCGCATCGCCCGGGCCACACCGGAACTGGCACCCGTCGCCGACTACATACTGCACCACCATGAACGTTGGGACGGTGCCGGATACCCGGCAGGCCTCAAAGGGCCGGAGATACCGCTCCCCTGCCGCATCCTGGCCGTCGTCGACGCCTACGACGCCATGACCAACCCCCGGGCCTACCGCCCCGTGCCCCTCAGCCCCCGCGAGGCGCTCGACGAACTCCATCGAATGGCAGGCCGGCAGTTCGACCCGGAACTGGTCAGGAAGTTCCTCACGGTCATGACTTGACCTGCTGCGCTTCGCGGGAGTACTGCCTCGCCAGCCCCCGGGCCACCAGGTGCACGAGCAGCCGCTCCTGCTGCCGGCTCAGCCCCCGGAAGGCGATGCCGCAGGCCCAGCCGTCCCCGGCAGGCCGCGTCCACACCACCACACCCTTGACCGGGCCCAGCTCCGACCAGGGCTTTCCGATAAACTCAAGCTCTAACTCTTCCCCCAACTGCAACTCGCCCGGCGCGTGCAGCAACACTCCGCCCGGGCTCACATCCTTCGCCCTTAGCTTCTCCTCTCCGCGGGCGGTCCGGCACAGCATCTCCAGGTCAACAGGCAGCCGGACAGCCCGGCGTTTCTGCATGACCTTCACCGGGCCAGCGAGGGAGACCCTCCACACCGTGCCCTTCAGACGCCGCAACCGGGCAGGAAACGAGTGAATGCCGGTCCCCAGGTGCACCCGCAGGTCGGCCTGCACCAGGTCGGGTGGCTTGTTCTCACCGGAATTGCCCACCGGTTCCGCCAGCAGGGAAACCTGGAAATCATCGCCCGAAACCACCCACCTTCCTTCCCACACTCCGCTCCGGCTGCTAACCTCCACCCTGGCGCCCGAACCGGCTTTCAGGTGCAGACGGTACAGTTCCTGCACGTCCACGCCTACCACCCACCCTTCCTGCTACCAATATCGAGTATTGGCGCAGAGCCCGCTACACCTTTCCCACCGGTCACGGGCCGGCCGGCAAACGCTCATCTCGGTCACCAGCGGACCAGGGCACGGGCAGCCCCCGAGACCGCCTCCTTCAGCCTCCCCAGGACCAGTTCGCCCGCCGCCCGGCCGCCCAGTACCAGGACGGCAAACTCGTCCCCGCCGTACCTAGCCACCAGGTCGTCACGCCGCACGGCATCCCGCATCGCCCGCACATCTTCAGCACCCCATCACCGAGCGTCGGTCGTTGACCGCCTTGAAGCCGTCGAGGTCGACGAGCACCACCGCGACGGCCCCAGCGGCGTCCCGGAGCAACCTGGCCGTCTTCTCCAGCACGTCCGGGTTGTTGCACGGCGCAGCCCGCTCCAGCGCCTCAAGGCGCCGGCGGACGACCAGGATGGGCGCCAGAACCGCACCCGAGACATGTTGCCGCGGGCAAGCGGCACCAGCCTGCACTCCGTCAGCGGTGCCCTTCTTGTCAGCTGCTACAAACCCGTACCCGCGCTTCACGCAACCCGTCCTTGCCGTCCCGTTTAGCCCTGTACAGCATGCGGTCTGCCGCTTGCAGCAGCTCCTCCAGCGTCGCGCCGTCCTCTGGCCATACAGCCACTCCGCCCGAGAGGCCGGTCGCTACACCCGCTTC
This sequence comes from Bacillota bacterium, assembly GCA_014360055.1. Lineage (GTDB taxonomy): Bacteria > Bacillota > Sulfobacillia > JACIYH01 > JACIYH01 > JACIYH01. Next base: position 14,078 of record JACIYH010000027.1, read on the forward strand.
CCGGGCAGCGGATTCCACGGCCACCTTGAGCCTTCCCATGACCAGCTCACCGCTCATCCGGCCACCTGGCACCACAACGGCAAACTCGTCCCCGCCATACCTGGCCACCGCGTCCTCACGCCTTACCGCCTCTTGCATTGCTTCGGCCACGCGCTGCAGGACCCGGTCCCCAACCAGGTGGCCGTGTTTGTCGTTGACTTCCTTGAACCCGTCCAGGTCCACCAGTACGACCGCAAACTCCTTCCCCTGCGCGACCAGGCGCTGAACCAGTTCGTACAGCGACCGTCGGTTGAGCAATCCCGTGAGTGGATCACGCTGCGCGAGGCGCAAGAGCTCTTCACTTTTCGTCTGGGCAGACATCGCGCTGACACCCACCGCTCGCGCCCCGAGCCAGACCACCCCGGTGACCGCGGCGGGACCCAGGAGGACCCGCGCCGCCGCCCCGTCAGCGACAGCAACCGCAGACAGCACAGCAGTCACTATTACGCTGACCAGTGCCGCAATGGAAGCCCCCACGCCGCCTGAGCCCAAGCCGTACAGGAAGACCGGAGCAACAAGCAGCGACAGGAGCGGACTTCCTGCTCCGCCGGTCGCCCCGGCCAGACACCCCGTTGCGCTTGCCCCGAACATCATGGACGCCAGTTCCAGGCGCTTTCTACTTAGGCGCAGGCAGAGAAGCCCGGCCGCCTCCACGCCCAAAAAGGCTGTTGCCAGGCACAGAAAGGCGCCGAACAAACGCCCCACACCGCGAGGGAAGACGAGCACACCCAGCAGGGCTAACCCTGCCCCGAACAAGATCCTCAACCAACGCAGGACTCGCCGGCCACGATCCGCAGCACCACCAGAAAACCCCGCCATGCATTAACTCCCCGCTACATACCGGTTCTCAGGCTGAGCATGCACTGCCACACAGATGCGGGGCGGGAAGTGTTCCCGCCCCGCATCCCCCGCAAGCGGGACCCCGCATCATAGCGCGCACACCCCGTCCAAAAGCCTCAGGATCATCCTTCATCATCCCGTCGTCGTGCTGCCGGTACCGCATGGGCAGTTGTCGCTAGACCCCCGAACAAACACCAACGTGCTTGGCCGGCCGCCGGCCGTCTTCAAACAACTCCTCGACCGATTCTCCCAGAACGTGCGCGATACGGATCGCAACATCCAGTGAGGGGTTCCTCCTGCCCAACTCGATGTTCACGTACATCGGCCGGCTCAGCCCGGCCAGCGCCGCAACCTGGGCCTGCGTGAGGCCTGCACGTAGTCTGGCGCGTCTTAGGTTGTCGCGATGCATTATGTATTCCACCTTTTGTCTCCATCGGGCACATTATATGTGCCAAGTAGAAACTTGTCAACGCCCAGCGCGTGTGCTATAGTGCAGGTGATGTTTCCGACAGAAACACAGGTGATAATCGCCATGGAAAACACTTTCGCGTCGGCCCTGCGGGAAGTCCGCAAGAGAAGGCGCTTGAGACAGGAAGACCTGGCCCGCATGCTCGGCGTGGGACGGCCCACCATCGCCAACTGGGAGCGGGGGGCAAAGCTGCCGAGCCTGGCTTCGCTGATCAAGCTCAGCCAGATGCTGCACGTTTCAACCGACGAACTCCTGGGTACCGCAGGTGCCCAGCAGCCTTCCTCAGTCCCCAAAGTTTTCCCGACCCCGGTCGACCCGGTCGTTGCGCTCGCAGCCGAACGGTCCGGCGTGTCGCCCGCGGTCCTTGCTGCCTTTATTGCTGCCCTGAAATCGCAAGAACACTGGGAGGACAGGTCAGAGGCCGGCACTTGACACCACCGGCTCCCATGGTAGCAACCCCACCCCGTCAACAGGTGTCGGACCGGACGGAAACGGGGCAAATCCGGTCGCATCCGGTCGCCACGCGGTGGTGACTCACCAGCGACGGGATCAGCACTACCCCGGGTGCTTTCCCTTTCGCCACGGGGTCCTGTGGGGTTGCGTTCCCTTTTTCTGTGACAACTGTTCCAGCGCGGCCGCCTATCTCCCCTGCCCAGATTTCAGGCCTTACTTCCCGCCATCAAGCCTGGGCGCCCGGGCATGCCCGCCCCGGCGTTCGCCGGCCGGCACCCGGGAAACCGGGCGGGGAGACAGATATGCCCACACCGCCGTTCCGCCCATCATCATCCCGGCAACGGGCAGGGCCACCACCGCCAGCACCGGCGCTTTGTCCCTCCAGAACCACCGCTGGCGCCCCATTCCCCGCGCTCCATGCCCCGGCTCGCGGCCGCCCCCGCCAGCGCCAGCTTCCGCCAGGCCAGGCCGACCCACCCCGGAAGTTCGCTCTCCTACGTCCATCGGCCATCCGCAGCCTTCCCGGTCGACCTGCATCACGGTACGCTTTCGGGGATTTTGTCACGGTTGCCAACAGCAGTTCCTCGCGGAGCTCGTCCTGCCCAAGACGGACAACATCATCCCCTGGTGGTGCCTCAAGCTCATTGACGAGCCGGACCGGGGAGTGGCGGCCCTGGGGGAGGTTTGTGAGCCCGAAAACGGCCTTCCGCTGTTCAAGTTGGGTTCCACGTTTTCTACCGCCCCCTCCGCTGCTCGGGAGCCTTGCAGCCGTCACGGCCTGCTGGAGGCCGTAACGGTGGGCAACGTGATGCTGAACACCGAACCCTCTCCCGGGCGACTCTCCACGGAAACGGTTCCCCCGTGTGCCTCCACGATCTGCTTGACGATGGCCAGCCCCAGGCCGGCGCCGCCACTCGAACGGGCCCGTGATTTCTCCACGCGGTAAAAGCGTTCCCAGATGCGCGGAAGGTGTTCGGCAGGAATGCCGGGTCCAGTGTCCTTCACCGCGATTATTACCCGGCCCCCCTGCTGCCTCGCCAATACCTCCACCCGACCCCCCCGCGGCGTGAACCGCACCGCGTTCGCGACCAGGTTGGTGAGGGCCTGCTCAAGCCGGCCTTCGTTACCGAGAACCGGAGGCAGGTCATCGGCAATGCTGATGCGGGAGATAATCCCGCCTTCTGCCATTTGAAGAGCGAACCTGGCCACCACCCGTTCCAGGAGGGGCCTCACATCCACCGGTCCCATCGGCCAGCGGGTGCTACCGGACTGCATGAGGGACAGGTCGAGCAGATCCCGGATGAGACGGTTGAGGCGTACGGTCTCCTCGTGGATGGCGGCCAGATACCTGTCGCGGGTATCTTCGTCCTCGACCACCCGGTCCTTGAGAGCTTCGACGAGCCCCTGGATAGAAGTCAAGGGGGTCCTCAACTCGTGAGAGACATCGGCGAGCAAGTCCCTCCTCAGTCGCTCCAGGCGCATAAGCTCGGTTACATCCTGCAATACCACCACCACGCCGGAGGTGGAGCCTCCGGAGCCGGCCAGGGCCGAGGCATGCGCCACCAGGAAGGCATCCCCGGTGTGGAATTCGACCGCATCCGGGGTGCGGGAGGCCAGCACTCCCGACACCAGGTCCGCCAGGGCCGCCGCCTCCGGCAGTTCCCCCACAGGTTGCCCGATAGCGTGCTCGCCAGTTTTCAGCAAGTGCGCCGCTCGGTGGTTGATCATCACCAGCTTACCCTCGCTATCGGTGGCCAGCACGCCCTCAGCCATGTTGCTGAGGATGTTCTCAATTCTGGCCTTCTCGTCGGCCAGAGCGGTCACGGTTCGATCCAGTGCCGCCGCCAGGTGGTTGAAGTTGGCGGCAAGTTGCCCTACCTCGTCGTCGCGAGCAACTGCGAGCCTCTGCCGAAAGTTTCCCCTCGCCATTTCCAGCGCGGTGCGACTCATCTCGCGCAGGGGCCGGGAGATGGACCGGGACAGCAGGTATCCCACCACCCCCGCCAGCACGATGGCGCCACCGGCCGCGTAAAAGATAAGGCGCCTCACCGACGAGACCGTGGCGTTGAGCCCCGTCACGGGGGCGTTCAACACCAGGCCGCCGACCACCTGGCCTCCTGCTTCCAGGGGTATGGCCACCGACAGCATCTCCTCGCCGAACCTGGGGTTAAGACCCCGGCTCCTCACGATCTGTCCTCTCAGGCAACCCGCCCCCTCGCCAGGAGCGAGCCGCATACCCCTGGGGGTGTGCTGCGATGTGGTGGCCAGGATGAGGCCGCTGGCATCCACCACGAGGAGCCTCGCATCCAGGAACCGATCCATCGCCTGCAGCCATATCTGGTCCGGAAGGCGCAATCGACCACCCCCGAACAGCTCCATGACACGGGCGATCTCCTGCCCCTTTCTGACCAGTTCTGCTTCCTTGGCGGAGAAGTAGTAATCGGAAAAGAGCCGTGGCAGCACCACGCCCACGACGGCAAGGGTGGTCAATACCACCGCCACGTACGAAAGAAACAGCTTGCCGAACAGGGTCCTGGTCATCCCCTGCGCACCCACCCCGGGAATTCACCGATCCCGCCTGGGACCCGCTTCTCCGCCAACCTCAAATTTGTATCCCACTCCCCATACCGTTCGGATGTACTGTCTGCACAGCACGCCCAACTTCTCCCTGAGGTTCTTGACGTGGGTGTCCACGGTCCGCGCGTCCCCCAGGTATTCGTAGCCCCACACGTGTTCGAGCAACTGCTCCCGGGTGAACACCCTGCCGGGCGCTTTGGCCAGGAACCACAGCAGGTCGAATTCCTTGGGCGTGAGCGGTATCTCCGACGCGTGGCATACCACTCGCCGGCAATCGCGATCGATCAGCAGATCCCCGTACTGCAAGACCTGCCCTCTCTCGCCCCTGGGCTGCGTCCTCCTCAAGACCGCCTTCACCCGCGCCACCAGCTCCCGGGGGCTGAACGGCTTGGGGACGTAGTCGTCCGCCCCCATCTCCAGCCCCACCACCCGGTCGGTTTCCTCGCCCCGGGCGGTGAGCATGATGATGGGGACGGCAGAGGTCCTCCGTATCTGGCGGCACACTTCCCAGCCGTCTACCCCGGGCAGCATCAGGTCAAGTATCACCAGTTGGGGGTTGAGCGCTTTCACCTTGGCCAGGGCCTGCTCGCCGTCTTCGGCTTCCTCAACGGCAAAACCGTCCCTCTGCAGGTAAACCCGCACGATCTCGCGGATCTTGGGTTCGTCATCGACTACCAGGATTCTATCTCCGGGCACGCTCCTGTCCTCCGTTGTCACCGCGGGGGACGGTACTCGATCCGCGCCGCGGCGCGCAGGCTGCTCAGCCACTCCGGGTACATTTCCGCGAGCTTCTCCTCCTGCAAACGCTCGACCACCCGATCCCTGACCTCCTCCAGGCTCACCTCCCTGGCTTCCCTTCTCTCCAGGACCTGGAGGATGTGAAAACCGTCGGCAGCCTCAACGGGATCGCTCCACTCGCCGACCGGCAGGGTAAACGCCATATCCTCCAGCTCGGGTGGCAACTGGCCCCGCCCGACAAGTCCCATGTCGCCGCCTTCCGACGCCGTGGCTTTGTCGAGCGATCTCTCCCGTGCCAGCGCGGCGAAGTCCGCTCCCGCCCTCAGTTCGGCCAGAATTTGGCGCGCCTCCTCCTCGCTGCCTGCGAGGATGTGGCGCAGGCGCACCGCTTCCTGCTCGTCAAACTCGTCCCGGTGTGCCTCGAAGTACGATTCTATCTCGTCGTCCCCCACCTGGATCTGGGGCAAGAGCATCTTGCGGGCCGCCAGGTAGACGCGCCACTGGGCCTCCACGTCCACCCGCGTCATGCCGTAATAGTCCAGCGTCTCCAGAAACGCCTGCTCGGAGGAGTACTGCTCCTGGATCATGCGGTCTACTTCCTGCCTAACTTCCTCGTCGCTAACCACCACCCCCTGGCGCCGCGCTTCCTCCTGCACCAGGACGGCATCGATCATTTCTTCGAGTACGTCCTCACCTACGCGGATGTACATCTCCCGGTAAAGCTGGTCCCTCGTTATCACCTTCCCGTTCACAACAGCCGCTGCCTCCGGGGAGAGCACCACCGCCGCCAGGGCCGTGGCCATGCCCGCCACGCCGATACTCGCCACGAGGATCAGGACCAGCACACGGTTACCCCGTGCGCCCCTGCCCGAACCCGTTACGTTCTTTCTGGCCACCTCTTTCCTCTCCCCTCCCCATTCCTTGAGCCACCAAGATCCGCTCCCTCATGGGGACCGGCCACACCGCCCCTGCGCATCGTCACCGCACCCACACGCTCGGGAAGTCAAGGCAAGGTGAGGGAGGGATGGCCCCTCCCCCACCGGCATCGGACCCTGCGGGGGGGACATCGAGCCGGCGTATTGCCGTCCCCGCTCGCAGCGCCCGGGGTCCGCGGGCAGCGGCGTCCTACAGCCCGCCGGCCGTCGGGGACAGGCCACCGCTCGGTGCGGCGCCACCGCGGCAGCCGCCGAAACCGCCCCATCCGTGCCGGCCGCAGCCGAAGCCCCTGATCTGGCCGAGCTTCGCCAGCTGCTCCTCGGTCAGGACAGAATTCATCTGCTCCCGGACCTCCTGGGTAACGGCATACATCTGCTGGCGAAGGGCGTTGACCTCAGACTGCTTGGCGGCGATGGCCTGCTGATCCGGGTTCTTCTGCCAGTATAGGCTCCTCAGCTCATACATCTTCTGGAAAAGCGCATCCCGGATCTCGCGCAGCTTCTCATACGCGCTCGCCTGGATCTCCTGGATCTTACTCACCTGCTCGTCAGTCAGGTTGAGGTCCTGGACGATCGTTGCCCCCGCCGCCGGATTGGCTGCCGCGCCCCGGCGGCCAAACCCGCCACCCCAGGGGGCCGCGGCGGCTACCCCGACTACACCCACCACCATCAGCGCCACCAACCCAACCAGAACAAGTTTCCTCGTCACCGATACCATTCCTCCTTCCGTTCGCTCAAACCGCCCTCCTGCGCTCATTGGCAACCGGTTCACTATGTCCTTCCCGCGCACCCCCCTTCCCGAGGGAGACCCGGCTCCCTTTGCTCCGCTCCCTCCGCCACCATCCTACCCGGCGCCTGTGAGGATTTCGTGAAGGCCGCACGAAGAAAAGGCGAAAACTCCTCCCCACAGCCTGGCGCCTGCAAAGACGGGAAACATATTCTCCTGCCGGGCGTCGCCCGCTCGCTGGTCAAATCAAAGTACCGGGAGGCGCGAGCTGCTGATGGAGCCCCCGGGAACTTGTGGTTAAACTGCGGACGCAAGATCATTGTCACATAATACGAGAGGTTAACGCTGATAACCCCCGGCTGTTCCTGCTGAACCAGCCGGGCGCCCTACAGCTAGGGCGTATCTTGTAGCGAAGACCGCCAGGTATCCTGCCCACGCCAGTACCTCCAGGAGCGAAGGATTCCCGGTATTCACTCGGCCCGTGTGGTGACTTACCCGGCAACCCTGCGCGGGGGGTCAGCAGCCACCGGATGAGGGAAACCGCAGATTGTCTCGATGCTCTCCAGGAAGGTATCCACCACCCTGGGATCAAACTGGGTGCCGCGTCCCTGAATCAGGCGCTCGCAGGCCACGCTCTGCGAAAACGCCGACCGGTAGGGCCGGTCGGAGGTCATGGCGTCGAAGGCATCCGCTACCGCCAGGATGCGCGCTTCCACGGGAATCGCTTCCCCCGCCAGCCCGTCCGGGTAGCCGGTACCATCGAACCTCTCGTGGTGGTGCCGGACGGCCGGGACCAGGGCGGCGAAGCTGCTGGCGGAACCCAGGATGGCGGCACCGACCACCGGATGCTGCTTGATGGCCTGCCGCTCTTCGGGGGTGAGAGGACCGGCCTTGCGGAGGACGCGGTCTTCCACGGCCAGCTTCCCGATATCGTGCAGGAGCCCGGCGTACCGCAAGATCCTCAACTGTTCCGGGGTCAACCCGAGCCCTTCGCCTATCACCACCGCGTACCGGGAAACCCGCACAGAATGCCCCTGTGTATACGGGTCGCGGGCCTCCACGCCAGCCGCCAGTGCCCGAATGGCTTCATCGTAAAACTCCTCCAGGCGGGCGAGGGCGTCCTTCTCCCGGGTGATGTCGGTGAGCACGAATATACGCCCAACCCGCTCGTTGCCGTCCCTGACGGGGGCGTCGGAAACCCGGACCACCGTGGGGGGATCGGTGAGTATCTCGAGTTCCCCCGTGCAGGTCGGGCGCTCCGCACCGCCTCCCGCAGGCACCCGGGGAAGCCGGTCCGCCACCAGGTGGGGGTTCCTGCTGCGACCAGCCAGGAGTTCGGTCACCTCGGGCAGGCTCCGGCCCAGCAGGTACTTCTCGGTGGTTCCCAGCAGCCTGGCGGCCACCCTGTTGAGGAGGGTAACCCGGTTCCCTTCGTCCACCACCAGGATACCGCTCTCCGCAGCGTCGAGCACCGCCGTAAGGTGGCGCGCAGTGTGCCGGGCGCTTTCCACCATGGCGTAGTACCGGTTGAAAATCCACCCCAGCAGGGACAGGAAGAAAACGCCCACCACCAGCCCCACCGGGCCGTGGTGGAGGTACAGGACGGTGGTCAGGATCCCCAGCACCTGCACCACAAAATAGGCGTGATAGTCGCGCAGCACGGCCGCCTTCCAGGCAGCGACCTGCCGGCTCCTCCGTCCGACCGACCCCATGAGCCCCAGGACGACCAGGTTGAAAACGAGGTACGCCCCCAGGGCAGCCAGGTAAGGAGTAAGGGCTTCCAGCCCGCGCGAACCCGGCGGGCCCATGCTGGCGTGGAAAGCAGCCGCAGCAACGAGCACACTCACCACATACTGCAGGACCAGTAACGCACTTGTGCTGCGCACGACCGCACCACCTGCCAGCAGGGCCCACCGCCACCGGCACAGGCCCCTCACCGCGCGCCCCTCACCCCGCCCTTCACCCTGCCACTCACCGCGCGCCTCTCACCGCAGGAATTTCCTCACCACCTCGAGCAGCTCCCGCACCGCCTCGTCACCCTGGCCCTCCCGCAGGGCCTGGGCTACACAACCCTTGACGTGCCCCTCCAGCACCAGCATTCCCAGGTTGTCCAGCGCCGAGCGGGCAGCGGCAATCTGCACCAGGACGTCGACACAGTAGCGATCCTCTTCGATCATCCTGCCTATGCCGCGTACCTGCCCCTCTATGCGGCGGATCCGCTCGAGCAGCTCCGACCGGTCTCGGGGCAGAACGGGGTGACGGTCACAATGTCCGGCGCTCATCGCCCGACCTCCGCCTGGCCACCCTAGCAGCAGTGTCCGCAGCCGTGCCGCCCGTGCTCACCATGCCCGGGCCCACGCCCTGCTGCACCGCCCGGGCGGGATACATAGCGCTCCGGGTTCCTGTCGAAGGCTTCCTTGCACGCCCGGCTGCAAAAATGAAACGTCTCTCCGCGGTACACCGAACTCCCGGCTGCCTGTGCCGGATCCACATCCATCCCGCAAACCGGATCCTTCGCCATGACCATCCCTCCCGTGTTCTCCGCCCGGGGTGACACCGTTGACACCGCACCCGGCACCCCGGGGATTTCGCTTCCGCCTGCTTCGCTCCTGCTCCCTCCCCCGGCAGACCGCCGTCTACGGAAGTAAGAACTCACCAGGGGCATAGTGATCACCATGGACAACAGGAACACCCAGGCGGCCCCCCCGTACCGAGCCACCGGCGGGTACCGCCCCGCCCCGCTGGTGGCCAGGAAGAACGCCGTAGCCACGCCCACGGAGATGGCCGTGTACCAGAACGCGCTGGCTCTCTCCGAAGACACCAGTTGCACCCCCCTTCCTTCAACTAACGTGCCCAAACACGCGGGCGGAACCGACCCAGGAACAGGGTGTTTACCGTCACCGACAGCGAACTGGTGGCCATGAAGAAAGCAGCCAGTTCCGGACTCACCACCAGGCGCAGGGCTGGATAGAGGACCCCGGCCGCTATGGGAACGCCCAGCGTGTTGTAAACGAAGGCCCAGAACAGGTTTTGCTTCACCTTGCGCATGGTGGCACGGGCCACCTCTATGGCGGCCACCACTCCGCGCAGGTCATCGCGCATGAGGACCACGTGGCCGGCCTCCTTGGCCACATCGGTGCCAGTGCCGATGGCCATCCCCACGTCAGCCTGCACCAGCGCGGGGGCGTCGTTGATCCCGTCCCCCACCATCGCTACCCTCTTCCCCTGCTCCTGCAACCGCCGGACCTCGGCGGCCTTGTCCTGGGGCAGCACCTCGGCCACCACCCGCGCAATACCCACCTGCCGTGCCACCGCCAGGCCGGTGCGCCGGTTGTCACCCGTCAGCATGACGGTCTCGATTCCCATCTCCCGCAGACGGGCCAGGGCCGCGGGGGCAGAATCCTTCAAAGTATCGGCCACAGCTATGAGCCCGGCCGCCCGGCCATCGACGGCCAGAAACATCACCGTCTTGCCGTCCTCCTCCAGCCTCTCGGCCTGCTCCGTCAGAGCCCCCACGGAGACACCTCTCTCTTCCATGAGCGCGCGGTTGCCCAGCAGCACGCTTCTGCCCGCGCAGGTGGCTTCCACCCCCCGCCCCGGGATGGCACGGAATGCCACTGCCTCCGGCACCTCGATCCCCCGCTCCCGCGCCTTCCTCACTACAGCCTCACCCAGAGGGTGTTCGGAGTCCCTCTCAGCCGTCGCCGCCAGCTCGAGCACCGCGTTCTCCTCCCACCCCGAAGCCGCCACGATGTCCGTCACCGAAGGCTCCCCCCGGGTGAGCGTTCCCGTTTTGTCGAACACCACGCAGTTGACCCTCGCCGTGAGCTCCACCGCATCGGCGCCTTTGAACAGTACTCCGTTTTCTGCCCCCTTGCCCGTCCCCGCCATCATGGCGCTCGGGGTAGCCAGGCCCACCGCGCACGGGCAGGAGATGACCAGCACGGTGATGCTCAGGAGCAGGGAGAACCCGAACACCCCCATGCTGCCCAGCGTGTAGGGCGACAGGATGAACCGGCTGCCCGGGCTGAACCAGAGATCGTAGCCCGCGAAAAACCAGAACAGAAAGACCGCCAGGGCGAGCACGTGAACCCCCAGGATGAAATGCCCCGCCACGAGGTCTGCCAGGCGCTGGATGGGAGCACGGGAAGCTTGAGCATCCTCCACCAGCCTGATGATCTGGGCCAGGACCGTCCCCTGCCCCACGCCCGTCGCCCGGAACCGGAAGGCACCCGTCCTGTTCACCGTACCGGCCATTACCCGGTCTCCGGCCTTCTTCTCCACCGGGATGCTCTCCCCGGTGATCATGGACTCATCGACGGCAGAGTACCCCTCCGTGACCACACCATCCACGGGGATGCGCTCCCCGGGCCGGACCACCACCAGGTCGTCCACCTCCACCTCCTCGGCGGGGATCTCCAGCTCCTCGCCCCCGCGGATGACGCGGGCCACCCTCGGCTGCAGGCTCATCAGCCTGCGCAGGGCCTCAGAGGTGCGGCCACGGGTCAGTGCCTCCAGGTACCTGCCCAGCACCACGAACGTGGTCAGCAGGGCAGCCGACTCGAAAAAGGTGGCCTTCGGCCCGCCAAACCCGGCGTCGGGCCACAGCGTGTTGATCACGGCGATCAGGTAGGCAGCCCCGATACCGGTGGCGTAAAGCAGGTTCATGTCTGTCACGCCGCGCCGCAAGCCCCGGTAGCTGTTGACGAAGAACTGCCACCCCGAACCCAGCACAACAGGAGTGGACAGCGCCCACAGGAAGTAGGGATGGCCCAGGAACTCCGGCAGGCGTCGGAACACCCAGTAGTCCCGAAACGTGCCCACCATGACGATCGCGGACAGCGGCACCGACAGCCAGAGGTACATGGCCTGACGCCTGATTTCCCGCCTCCTGGCCGCCTGCTCGCGGTCGAGGACAGCGGCGGCGTCCTCAGCCATGCTGGCCTCATAGCCCAGCTCCCTTACTACCTGCTCGAGCCGTTCCGGGCTGACCCGGGCCGGGTCTAATTCCACCACCGCCTTGCCCGCCATCAGGTTAACTCTGGCCGAAATCACTCCGTCGGTGCTGCCCAGAGCCTTCTCGATGCTGCTGACGCACGAGGCGCACGACATGCCCCAGATGCGGAGAGACCGCACTACCGTTGCCATCTGCCCACAACACCCCCTCTTTCAGCCCAGTGGATCACCATGCGAGAATGTACCGCGTGCGAGCGCGCTTCTCGCTCCTGCCCAGGCGGTGCCCGCACTCTCGGAAAGCACACACACCGTTCCCGCCATCCATGCGGACGTACTCCGGACTGCCGCATGCTCACACCTCCTGCGTACGGTAGTTGCGAGTCGGGAGCAATTTCGGCCAGAACGCCGGGGTTGTCCTGAGGTACTCTGCGTATGCCTTGCCGAACCTCTCCAGCGCTTCCCTTTCCTCCCGCCGCGCGAGGCGTACGTACGTCGCCACCAGAACCGGCCACATGACAAGGGTGGGCAGAGTTGGCCACTGCACCAGCAGACCAAACGTCAGGAGGAACAACCCCAAATACTGGGGGTGACGCACCCGCGCGTAAAGCCCGGACGTAACCAACCTTCCCCCCGCCCAGTGAATCTGCCGCCACCCCGCCCCCATCCGCACCAGGCCGGCGAGCATGAGAACGCTCCCCAGCGTGCAAAAAACGGCCGTGAGCTGCGGGCCGAAAACAGCGGAGGCCCACAGGTGCCCGCTCTGGTGGGCAAAAGGATTTGACACCGGCAGACGGACGCCCAGGACCGAAGTGAGGACGTATATCGTCAGCGGGAACCCGTACATCTCGGTGAAAAGGGCCACCACGAAAGCGGACACGACTCCCAGCGATCTCCACTCCCTCTTGCGCACCGGGGCCAGGAACGCAGCCACGAAGCCGAGCACAAAGGCTGTGTTAACCAGCACCGCCGCCCAAAACCCGTAATCGTAGCTCGAACTCTCCGTCCCCATGAGTCTCACCCTCCTGTGGGGCCAAAACCTCTCGCACTTACCCACCGACTAGCTGGGATACCCTACCCCCGTACCGTAACTATACAACCAGCCCGCGCTCCTGTCAAGTATCCGCTACTCCGGCCCCTTTGTCCGCGGCAGGATGACGGCAAACTCGTCTCCCCCGATGCGTGCCACCAGGTCTCCTGCGCGGAAGCACGCCCTGAGCACCTCTGCCGCTGCCCGGAGCACCTGATCCCCGCTGTCATGGCCCAGGCTGTCTTTGATGGATTTCAGGCCGTTCACGTCCGCCAGCATGACGACCATGGGGTACCGGGAGGGAGGAGGGCCAGCACACAGATGAGGGCGTAAACCCTGATCTTGCTGTCCGTCCAGCAGTACATGGGCCGGAAGGCGATACCGCCGGGGTCATTCAAGTGCCGGAACGCGTGCTCTGGAAAAGTACTGCCTGTGCAGGAGGACATCCGCCGCCCAGTGTGCCTGGCAGGGGCACGGGCCTGCCCGCCCGAAGACTGTGGTGGCGTCCCGGGCTACCTCTCGCTCCTGGGAGTCGTCCGCAATCACAGCATAAAAGGTACGGCGAAACAATCGAATGGCTGGGCCGCTACCCTGGGCACCAGGATCGGCCAGGCACCACGGCCGCGCCTCTTCAGCCCTGCCCCGCCGGGCCTCCAGGATGCACGTGATCCTCTCCTCCTGGCGCCTCCGGTAGCGTTCCTCCTCCTCCTCCTCCGGCGTGGCGGTGCCCGCCCTCAGCTTCTCGAACAGCCCCTCGTCCTCCCGGTCACGCCCCATCGCCCCGTAACGGAGGGCCACCCGCACGCCCGCCCGATCCTTCGGCCGCAGGGCGGAACCCCAAGGCGACACCCGGACACCGGTGACCGTGAAACTCCACCGCCCGCTCCCACGGCGTAGGCTGCCTGCACATCAGTTCCGCCCGCTCGTGCCACCAAGTCGCGATTCGTGCTACCAACCGGACGCCCGCCCGCATTCCTCCTTCTTGCCTCTCGCCGGGGCGTGGGGCGGTATGTTCCGTGGTGTGGGGCAAAAACCAACCGTGGCCTGACGCAGGCGACTTATTGCGAAGGAGCAATGTTCCAGCCAGAAGAACGGTCCGGTTGACTGGCCATGCGACAGCCTGAAAAGTTCCAAGCGACGAGCACTGCCACACCTGTGCAACGCCGCCGCTGGGACTACGTTCCATTGCGGTCCCCACTTGACGGGAGCACCAGCGAGAACCCCTCCCGTCCGGCGCGTAACGCTCCCCAGGGCGTGCCGCACGGAAGGGAACGGTTGGTCCGAGAACGAAACTAAACCGCAGAACATAAACAGCGATGGGGCTCGCTGGATGTTGCAGTGGCAACTGATGGCTCCTGGTTTGCGCCCAGGAGCCATCATCTTACCGGAAAGTGAGGTGCTGCGAATTGCTCCGAGACAGCATAACCATCGAGTTGTTGCCCGAAGTCTCCGCATGGGTCTGCCGGCTAACCCCAGCTTCTCTCAAAGACGCCGTAGAATGCGGGGCCGCTTACCTCCTGGCTCCGGCGGAGCATCCCTTGGACAACGAGCTGCGTGACTGTGTGGAAAGCTACGTCGAGTACTCAGCCCTTGCTGCGCGCGTTTCGGAATTGGAAAAGGAGCAACAGGAACTCGAACTACAAGAGCAGGCACTCGAGGCGCAGGCTGAGATCCTGGCCGCAGGCCAGGCGAAAGGTTGGGGAGTGAAGGAACGTAAACGAGCTTTCACGGGTGGTGAACCCAGCGACGCACGACCGGCCGGGACCCCGGCACCGCACCTGGTCCCGACCCCCGTACAGTTGGCTGACGAAGGAAGCCACGATCCCCCTGCCCATCACCGGGCCAGACTCGCCGAGCTGGCACGTCAGAAAGGATGGGAAGAGCAAGTAGCGCTACGCAACGCCCTCACCTGCGCATTTGCGCTGCAACGACTGGCAACCCTCGAGCGGGACCAAATCACAAAAGAGAGCGCAGTGCTGGGCAGGCAGAACGCCGTCCTGCGCTATCGCACGTGGGTTCTCCTGCAGGACAACCGTATCATCCAGATGCACCTGGGGGGTCTGCGAGCCCGCGTGGCCCGCCTCAGCACCCTTGCCGACCGACCACCGGGCGGCACCCGATAGCGCTCTGTACCAGATCGGCCTCCCGGAACCGTCATCTGCCCGGGACGATCAGGACCACATTGACTTCGCCGGATACCCCTGCTTATATTGGTGGAGGCGGGTGATGGAGCTCACCCTATCGCGCGTCGGCGCTGATGGCTCCTACCGAATCCTTCGAAGAGGTGGGGGCCTTTGCTATTCAGTGAAAAACATGGGGAACCGACCCCTGTCAAACGCTGCGGCAATGCGGCGAACCGTGATCAGGAGGAACGGTTCTGACGGCTCCTACCTGGTTGCCCTCAGTGAGGCATTGTGGCACCCGGAACCGCAAACGCGGCAGGTCGCCGCCTGGATCCTGGGAAAGAAGAAGGCCAGGCAGGCAGTGCCGGCCCTCACCCGGGCCACCGCCCACTTTCGTGACAGTGACCCTTACTTCGTGGCCACTGCGGTCAGGGCACTCGGTACCATTGGCGACCCGCAGGTCATCCCCCTTCTGGCTGAACTGCTCGAAGGCTCCTGCCTGGCAGTGAGGCTTGCAGCCGTGCAGGCCCTGGCACATATCGGTACTCCGCCCGCGCTCGAGGCGCTTTACCGTGCCCGGGCCGATCCCAGCCCCACGGTTCAGCAGGTTCGGCAGGCCATCAATCGCATCTTGGGGGCTTCCCCAGCGGGTCGCGCACCACCCAGTGAGGAGCGGGAGAATGAGGATGTGGCATGGGGCACCCCCGCAAAGTTAGAGCGACCACGGTAAGGAGGAATAATGACCGAGATGCCGTACTAACATAGCGAAAAGGAGTGGCGATGGAGCCCGCCTTGCGTTGCTGCGGCAACTGATGGCTCCTGGCGACAGCCAGGAGCCATTTCCTTACACGGAAGGAGCATGACAACCGTGAGGAACTCAGATCGCAGGAACGCCATGAAGTTCATCCTTCTGGTCGGCACGGTAAGCCTGTTCGCGGACATGACTTACGAGGGTGCCCGCAGCATTACCGGGCCTTTCCTGTACCTGCCGGGAGCAAGCGCCGGCACCGTAGGGCTGGTGTCGGGATTGGGCGAGTTCACCGGCTACGCGCCCGCCGGCTACTCAGCCGACCGGACCCGCCGGTACTGGCTGCTG
>JACIYH010000028.1 GCA_014360055.1 Bacillota bacterium
GCCCGCCCTCGCCCCTGCTCCCCCCGCCCTCGCCCCTGCTCCCGCCCTTCGGGTCCGCGCCGCGCAGAGTCTCCGGGCCTGATCGCGTAAGCATGGGCTTGACCCCCCTAAAAGGGGACGACGCTGCGAAAACATATCGTAGCGTGGTCAGTTGCCGCACGCTCGGTTGCCCGCCCACCGGTTTCAAAAAGCCCGCTCCCGCCGGATGGTAAGGGGCAGCCGATCCTGGGCGCCTAGCCTCTCACGGCAGGCGCTCTTCTTTACGTGTTCCACTTTGTGATGCTCCTGTCTACGTGGCGTGGGTGCCACTTCGCCCGCCCGGGGATGTAGCGCCCCCGCGACGCGCGAGGACGGCTTGGCGGACCGGGTTGCCCAGCCGGCAGTAGGCCTCCGCCCAGTTGGTGGTGATCGGGGTGCAGGCACCCCGGTTGGGGTGGCCATCGGGGCGTAGAGACCCCGGTTGGGGTGGTGATTGGGGTGCAGGTACCCCGGTTGGGGTGGTGATCGCGGTGCAGAGACCCAGGTCCGGGGGCCAATCAGGGTGCAGAGGCCCCTGTTTGGGGGGCGATTGCGGTGCACGGACCCCGGTTTGGGGGTGATCGGGGTGCGGGGGGCCATGGGGGTCGGCCCCGAGCAGGGCCGGTGGGAGGTTTGGTGCGGCCGGGCGCCGAAGTGATACGCAACGGGATGTCCCCCGTGACCGGCCGGATGCCCCGGCGGATCTCACGAGCCAGGAGCAGTTCAGGATGAGTCATCTCCGCAGGGGCTTCGCCCTGCTTCTCGTAGTCGTGCTGGTGGTCGGAGCCGTCTGCCTGGTGCCCGCCGCCGGGCCCGTCCGGGCCGAGACGGCGAGCCCATCTTCCCCGGCTCTAGCTTCCCCGGCCCTACCTTCCCCGGCTCTACCTGTCTTCGCCGACCTGGTGGGACACTGGGCCGAGCGGGACGTGACCCTGCTTTGGGCGCGGGGAGCGGTGGAGGCCGGGGTAGACGGGCTCTTCCACCCCACGGTGCCCATCACCCGGGCCGAGTTCACGCGCCTGCTGGTGGGCGGCATGGGTGAGGCGTCTCTGACGGAACGGCTCCCCGTGCCGTTCACGGACGTCGATCGCGAGCGGCCCGAGGCTCTGTACATATCGCACGCAGCAGAACTCGGGCTGGTCAAGGGGTACGGGGATGGCACCTTCCACCCCGATGCCCCCATCACCAGGGCGCAGATGGTGACCATTCTGGTGCGCTCACTGGAGGAATCGGCGGGGCTCCCCGGCTCTGGCAGCGCGACCGCGATACCGGAGTTCCGCGACGGCGAGGCCATTCCCGCCTGGGCCGGTCGCTATGTGGCTGAGGGAGTGCGGCGGGGGCTGGTTCAGGGGTATGAGGACGGGACCTTCCGTCCCCACGCGCAAACGTCGCGGGCGGAGGCGGCGGCCCTCATCGTGCGTACGCTGCACGCGCGGGCTACCGCCTTTGACTTCTACGGGGTGCTGGTGCGGTGGGATGGCGACACCGTGTACGTCAGCCTGGAGGGGGCGGGGCGGGGCGGAGTCGTCCAACCCTTCCGGCTGGCACCGCGGGTGCAGGTTTTCCGCAACGGTGTGCGGGCCAACAGTGCGTCGTTGGCCGCCGGGGACGAGGTGGGGCTGATCCTTGACTCCCGCGGCCTGGTTTGCTTCGTGGACGCCCACCTCCTGGCGGACCGGGGAACGCTGCAGGCTGTGCGGCGGGCGGGCGGGGTCTATTCCCTTGCCCTGGAAGGCCAGGAACTCCCCTTGCCCGTGCTTCCCGGGGCTGCCGTGTTCCGAAATGGTCAGGCGGCCAGCATGGCCGACCTGCAGCCCGGTGATCGGGTGTATGTCTTGCGCCAGTGGACGTCGGGCTGGGTGCGGGCGCTGCTGGCGGTGAGGTTGGACCTGCAGGGAGAGTTGGTGTCGCTTCAGGGAGGGGTGGTGGCCGTCCGCCCCCGTGGGGATCGGTCTTCGGGCGAGCAGCCAGGGCCGACGGGCCCCCCCGGGTCTTCCCTCGAGGCGGGCGCGACCGGCCTGTCTGCGTCTTCCGTCGAGGCGGGCGCGGCCGTCCCGCCCGGGGAGGACGGGCGAGGAGCCACGGCAGACGTGATGCGACGGCTGGAGGTCGACCCGCGGGCTGCGCTTTTCCTGAACGGCGAGAGGGTGGTCCTGGGTGACCTCCGGCCGGGGGATGAGGTGGGCCTGGCCCGGGACGGCAAGGGCCGGGTGGTGTACCTGGAGGCGTGGCGGCACACCGGCGAGCCCGCTGCGCCCGGTCGGGATCCCGGCCGGCAGGCGGTGCGCGGCGGCGGGCACCTGACTGCGGCTGCGGCGGGCGCGGCTGCGGTGCCGTCTCGGGTGGCCGGGATTGCGGAGGTGGGGGTGGTGCACCCGGAGCGTCACCCGGGTGTGGCGGCTGGGGTCGCGGGGGGGGTGGAGGTCCCAAAGCCGGGACGGCGTGCCGGTGCGGCGGCGGGCGAGGGAGAGGCGGTGCGCGCCAGCCTGGAGTTGACCGCCCGCGGGCAGGAGGCCATGCGGCTTCCCGAGTTCCTGGGCATGTTCCCGGCGTCCGAGCGACCCGACGGCCGGGGCATCACCATTGCCATCATCGACACGGGCGTCGATCCCGCTCATCCAGACCTGCAGTCCTGCCCGGACGGCACGCCCAAGCTGGTGGACTGGGTGGATTTCTCGGGGGAGGGCCACATCGCCATCACCGATCAGGCGGCAGGAGAGGGCGACCGCCTGCCCACGCCGCTCGGCGTGTTCCGGCTGGGGCACGTGCGTTCGGTGGGCGGGGTCTACCGCTGGGGGTTCTTTCGCGAAAGGGACCTCGAGGAGGGGGCGCCCCACGAGCAGGACCTCAACCGCAACGGCCACAAGGGGGACGTCTTTCCGGTCTTCGTGGTGGATTCTGTGACGGCAGGGCACTATGACACCGTGCTGGTGGATACCGACCGGGACCAGGACCTGTCCGACGAGGTTCCCCTCGTCCCTCTGCGGGTCACGGCGGCACGGGGTGAATCGCCACGCGTGGCCTGGTTCGGGGCACGGGGTCAGGGGGTTCCCTTCGTGGTGGCCGACCTGGATCCCGCCGGTGCCTGGGTCGACCTGGGCTTCGACGGGCACGGGCACGGCACCCACGTAGCGGGCACGGCAGCGGCCTGGAGCCCGGCGGGGCTCAAGGGGGTGGCCCCTGGTGCCCGGCTGATGGTACTCAAGGCCCTGCGATCGTCGGGAGACGGGTCCTGGAGCATCATCGCCCGTGCCATGGTCTATGCCGCTGAGCACGGTGCCCAGGTGGTGGGTATCAGCGCCGGAGGCAAGGGAGACTCCAGCTGGGAGGGCTCCCCGGAGTCGGAATTGATGTCCCAGCTGGCCGACCAGTACGGGGTCACCTTCGTGGTGGCAGCGGGGAACGGTGGCCCGGGGGTGGGCACCTCCAGCCCGCCCGGGGACGGTCGCACCTCGCTCATCACGGGGGCGTACATGTCCCCTGCCATGTGGGAGAACGAGTTTGGCTACCAGGTGCCGGAGGAGGGCCTCTGGGACTTCAGCGGCGTGGGGCCGCGGGTTGACGGCACCCTCGCCCCCGAGGTGGTGGCACCGGGCAGTGCCACCTCCTGCGTCCCCACCTGGCTGGCACCCGGGGGATACGAGCCTATGGACGGTACCAGCGTGGCGGTGCCGTACCTGGCCGGGATGCTGGCGCTCATGCGGCAGGCTGCCCGAGCGGCGGGTTACCAGGTGGAACCCGCCGCCTGGAGGGAGGCGGTGCTGGAGGGGGCGCGCCCCCTGCGCGGTTACACCCTGGTGGAGCAGGGGTACGGGCTGGTGGATGCCGTGGGCACCTGGAAGGCCCTTGAGCGCGCGGCACCAAGGGCCCCGCGCGTGCAGGAGGAGACGCCCGCCACGGACAGCGACCGTGCGGAGGGGGTGCCCGCCACGGGCGGTGTCCTCCGTGCGGAGGGGACGCCCGCCACGCGGGCCCCGCGCGTGGCGGTGTCGGCCTACCTTGATCCGGGGGTATGCGTGCTGGCCGACTCCCCCGGGTACGCTGAGGTGGGAGGCGGGGTGTACGCCCGCCAGTTGCGCCCCGGCCGGGTGGAGGTCAGCGCCGTGAATCAGGGCAGCGATCCCCTGGCCCTCACCCTCTCCAGTGACGCCGACTGGGTCAGGCCGACGCGGCAGTGGCTGTTGCTCCATCCCCTGGAGGCGCGGACTTTCGGCGTGGAGTACCGCATCCCCCGCAGTCCGGGTCTGTACGCCTCCCACCTGCACGGCCGCGACGGGGCCAGGGATCACTTCGCCTTCCTCTCTACCCTCACGGTCCCGGAGTACCTTGGCCTGGATGAGGAGGGTAATCCGGCCCCGCTGAGCCGTCAGCAGTCCGGGTCGCTTCCCCCGGCGCGGTGGCAGCGCTACTTCTTCCGCATCCCCTCCGGAGCTGCTTCCCTGCGTCTCAATCTCAGCGTCCTGCGCGGGGACTGGGGATACCGGGGGCGGGTGCGCCTGCACGTGTACCGCCCCGACGGTACCCGGCAGGCGGTGAGCGACTACGTGGGTGCGGGTGCGCCGAGTGCCCAGGCGGCGGTCGAGGTCTCCTTCCCGCAGGCGGGGGTGTGGGAGGTGGTGGTGCAGAGCGCGCCTTCCCTCTCTTACTACGGCCTTGACCGCAGCCTGTACTCACTGGCGGTGGACCTGCAGGCGGTGCTGATAAGGCCGGTGGAACTGCGGGTCTGGGTACCGCCCGGGGAGGTGAACGAGGTCCGCATCCCGGTCGAGGCCGTCAACGATTACGCCTTTTTCACGGGGGCCCTGCGGGGCATGGGGCTGGCACGGGCGGGGGCGGCTACCGAACAGGGGCAGACGGTCAGCGTCACCGCCAGCCGGGAGGAACCGGCCGTCTTCCAGTTGCCCCTCGTACCGGATGACGCCGTGGAGATGTGGTTGCAGCTATGCGATGTGGTTCCTTCAGGGGCCGACCTGGACCTTTACCTCTACCGGCGCGACCCTGCCTCGGGCGAGTGGCAGGAGGTGGCCTGCGGTGCGTGCCCGGGGCTGGGCGAGGAACGCATCACCCTCACCTTCCCCGCCCCCGGGGAGTACGTGGCCTACGTGGAGGTACAGGGGACGGGGAACCCCGTCAACGTGCAGTTGTGCTATGGGTTTCTCACGGATCAGGGGCAGGTTAAGGTGGAGGACGAGCCGGAGGGCCGCGAGTTGGGTGGACGCTGGTCGGCCACCCTGGTGCTGCAGGTCCCCGAGGAAGAGGGATTCTACACGGGACGGGTGGTGGTGTACGACGCCGCGGCCGGGCGCAGCCTGGGCGGGATACCCGTCATCGTGCAACGGGGGTACCCGGAGGTCCTCGCCCAGGTCGTGCCCGGGTTCCTCCTGCCCTCGGGAGGCCGGGTGGCCCTCCACGTGCGCGAGGCTGCCGATCTGGGCCGGGTGGAACTGAGGGCGCGCGTGAACGGCAGCGTATACCAGGTGACGGGCGGCCGGGTGCTGGTGCCGGTCTCTCCCGAGGGGGACACGGTGCCCCTCCACATCAGGTTGGAGAGTTGCTCGTACGCCCTGTGGGAGGGCGACGCCCTGCTGCCGGTGGCGGCACCCGGCTACCAGCCCCTCGGGCCGCCCGTGGCATCGCCGCCGGCGTCCTCCGGGGGAAGCGCCGTGGAGCCACCGGTGTCCTCCGGGGGAAGCGCCGCGGAGCCACCGGTGTCCGGTGGGATGCCCGGTGCACCGGCGGGTGCGCCCGCCTGGGATCGCCACCACCTCATCCTGCTGGAACTGCTGAGCGAAGGGAGCGAGCACCGATGAGGCTGTTCCTTGACACCGCCGACGTGGAGGAGATCAGGAAGGGGGTGGAACTGGGGGTCATATCGGGGGTAACCACCAACCCCAGCCTGGTGGCGCGGGTGAAGCGGCCTCTGAAGGAGGTAGTGCGGGAGATATGCGCCCTCGTCCCCGGCCCGGTGTCGGCCGAGGTGCTGGCCCGCGACACCGCCGGGATGGTGGAGGAGGCCCGGCAGCTTGCTGCCATCGCCCCTAACGTGGTGGTCAAGATTCCCATCACCGAGGAAGGCCTTCGCGCCGTGAAAGCACTCGCAGGCGAGGGGATCGCCACCAATGTGACCCTGGTGTTCTCCCCCAACCAGGCCCTCCTGGCCGCGCTGGCCGGCGCCACCTACGTCAGTCCCTTCGTGGGCAGGCTCGACGACGTGGGTGCCGACGGCATGGAGGTGGTGCGCACCACCGTGTCCATCTTCCGGCAGTATGGTTTCTCCACGCAGGTGATTGCCGCCAGCATCCGCCACCCCATGCACGTGGTGGCTGCGGCCCAGGCCGGTGCGCCCGTGGCCACCCTACCTTACGGCGTCCTCATGCAGATGCTGCGGCACCCTCTCACCGACGTGGGCATCGAGCGTTTCCTGGCCGACTGGGCCAAAGTCGGCATTGCCCCCGGCTCCTGAATCTGCCCTGCGATTGACCCGTGTTGCGGTGGCTGGCTGCCGGGTCGGGAGTGTCAACGTACTGGCAGTGCGAATGGTTTCAGGAGTGCCAGGGTCCTGATGATGGTGGGCCCCCGACTGCCACTTAGTTGACGCTGCCCGCCATACTGCTAGCTTTATGCTCGGGATTGGCGTCCCAGGTGTCACCATAACTCGTAACTTCGTCGCGTTATGTTAACCATGGCCTCTCGCGGCGAGCCTGTGCTCCCCGGATGGCCAGGACTCTGACACTCCGGAACCACCGCGGACTGTCAGCCCGGTGATCATCCTGGGGGCGCTGCGGATGTGCGGGGTCGGCCCGTCCTTTCTCGCGGGGGCGTTGTCTTCGAATAATTAGATGCGCGGGAGATGACTCGGACGGCAGAGAACAGATGTGCCTCCGGTACGAGCAGGGGGGCGGAGCGGTGGGGAGAGACGTTACCGCTGAGATGGCCCAGCGGTTGGCCGACCTCATCAACGCGGCCACGGGGCACGAGGTCATCATCTGCGTGGGAGAAGGTACTATCATCGCTGCCACCCTCCGGGAGCGCATAGGCACCCGTCA
Source organism: Bacillota bacterium (assembly GCA_014360055.1). Taxonomy (GTDB): domain Bacteria; phylum Bacillota; class Sulfobacillia; order JACIYH01; family JACIYH01; genus JACIYH01. The sequence goes on from JACIYH010000028.1 coordinate 7,065, forward strand.
CGAGGGGGCGCGGCGCATCCTGGCCGGCGAGGTGGACGAGATCGCCATCACGGCTGAAGACGAGCGCCGCTGGCAGGGGGTGCGCCAGGGGTACAACTGCCCGGTGGAGGTGGACGGGCGGCGGGTCTGTACCGTGGGCATCCGCGGCGACCCCGAACGGGTGAAGCCCCTGGCCCGGGTGGCTGCCCGCATGATGGCGGCGGAGGTGGAGATGGCCCGGCAGGCCCGCGCCCTGCGCGAGGACATCCTGGGACAGGTGCGGGAGGTGGTGGCGGCCGCCCAGCAGATAACCGCGGGCGCGCGCAGCCTGGAGGGGCTGGGAAGCGGTCTCACCGATCAGGCGCGGGTGACGGGTGAGCACCTGGCCCGCACCAACCGGGTGCTGGAGTTCATCCGCACGGTGGCCGTGCGCACCAAGCTGCTCGGGCTCAACGCCCTCATCGAGGCGGCCCGTGCCGGTGAACACGGGCGCGGCTTCGCCGTGGTGGCGGAGGAAATCCGCAAGCTCGCGGACCACAGTGCGGCGTCGGTCAAGGAGATCCTCGATGTGCTGGACAGCATGACCCGGGCCGTGGAGGAGATGACGGCGCGCATAGCCGAGGTGGCGGTGATCGCCACGCAGCAGTCGGGGGCCACGGATGAGATCGCCCGGCGCATGCATACCCTGGAGGAGGCGGTGGAGAAGCTCGCCCTCAGCCGGTCCGGCGCCGCCGGGCCCGGCACTGCCCCTACGGCGGCCGACGGACCCGGCACCGCTGCTGCCGGCGCCGGGCGTACCACTGCCGCCGGCGTCGAGCGTCGGGGCACCGCTGCCGCCGGCGCCGGGCGTCGAGCCACCGTTGCCGTCGGTGCCCGTATCGGTTGACGGCGCCGTGGGGCGATGCTAACATCGGGGTAAAGAGATACGAGGGGAGGTAGCCGTGGAGCTGGGCGAAGGCTCGCCGCTGACGGCACGGCAGGCAGAGTTCCTGGAAGTGGTGCAGGATCTCGCCCGGCGTGGCGAGGCAGTCCACTACAGTGAGGTGGCAGCGCGCCTGGGCGTGAGCCGGTGGACGGCCTACGACGTTCTTTCCACGCTGGCGCAGAGGGGCTTTTTGCGCGTGGAGCGGGAACAGCGGCCGGAGCCCTCCCTGGTGGGCAGATGCCGGGTGCTCTTCCGGCCCGCACTTTCCACCGGCGCTACCGCGGGGATGGCGGCCAGCGCCCCAGCCAGCGGTGATGTACGGGCGGAGTTGGGCGACTGGTGGGACGATCGTCTTCGCCGGCTGCAGCGGGAGATCCGCGAACGGGGTATATGGCCGGTCCTTCAGGAGTTGCTCGGCGATCTGGCCAGGGTGAGCAGGCCGGCGGTGTTCTGCTCGACCGTCACGCTGGCCCTCCTGCTGGCGTTGCGTGCAGTGGTGCGCGGTGCGCAGGCATCCAGCGTCCTGAGCTCGCTGCTGAGCTGGCTGGCGGGCGCCGAAGCCGGCCTGGCCGTCTTTGCCGGGGCGCTGGCGGGGCTGCTGCTTCAGCATGGTGTCCCCCGGGATCTGCATAGACAGTTAGTGGAGAGACTGCCCGCCTTCGAGCAGGAGGTGAGTGCCCTGGGCCAGCAGGGGAAGGAAACCCTGCGGCACTTCACGCTCAGTGCTATCCGTGAGGTATGGGGCCCGGAACTGTCCTCCGGGCCCGCCAGGTAGCTTCTTTTTTTGGACCGTTTTTTGGTTTCTTGGGACTCCATGGTTTTTTGGGAGGGTGAGCAGGATGAGTACGCTGGAGTTTGCGGGGCGGCTGGCCGGGCGGCTGGGTGTGAACCTGCTGGTGGGATACCTTTGCCGCCATCCAGAGCGAAACCTCACCAGGCTGGTGGGGATGCTCAAACGCCTGGCTCCGGGGGACCGTGATCGCCAGTTCATAGACAACCTCATGGCGCGGGTACTGGATGACCCGCGGGCGCGCCAGCGCCTGGCGGAACTGGGGCGCAATCCCCGCTTCCTGGAGCGGTGGATCTGCAACTGGGTCCTGGAGACCTTGTTCCTGGGCAACCGCAAGCGGCTGCGTCAGGGCCAAAGGCTCGGTGTGCACATCCCGCAGTTCATGCTCATCGACCCCACGGAAGCCTGCAACCTCCGTTGTGCGGGTTGCTGGGCGGGAGAGTATGAGGCGCGCACCATGCCCCCCGAACTGCTGGATCGCATCCTCAACGAGGGCAAACGGTTCGGGATGCACTGGATCGTGATGTCCGGAGGAGAGCCCTTTGCCTACAAGCACATCCTGGACGTCTTCCGCAGGCATCGGGACATCTGTTTCATGGTGTATACTAACGGTACCCTGATCGACGACCGGGTGGCCGACGTGCTGGCCGAACTGGGTAACGTCTCGCCCGCTTTCAGCCTGGAAGGCTGGCGGGATGCCACCGACGCGCGCCGCGGACCCGGTGTGTTCGACCGGGTGATGGCAGCCATGGACCGGCTGCGCCAGCGCGGTGTGCTGTTCGGTGCCTCCCTCACGGCTACCAGGCACAACGTCGAGGAACTGTTCAGCGACGAGTTCATCGACTTCCTCATTGACAGAGGAGTGGTTTACTGCTGGTCTTTCCACTACGTGCCGGTGGGCCGCGATCCCGACCCCGCGCTCATGATCACCCCCCAGCAGCGGGAGTGGCTGGCCCGTCGTGTGCCCGAAATCCGCGCCCGCAAGCCCATCCTGCTGGCCGACTTCTGGAATGACGGGCATCTCACGGGTGGTTGCATAGCCGGGGGGCGGTACTACTTCCACATCACCGCGGCCGGGGAAGTGGAGCCCTGCGCCTTCGCCCACTTCGCCGTGGACAACATCGCCCACAAATCCCTCCTGGAGGTGCTGCGTTCGCCCATCTTCCAGGCCTATCAGAAGCGACAGCCCTTCAACGACACTCACTGGGCACCCTGCCCCATCATAGATGCGCCGGCTGCCCTGCGCGACATCGTGGCGGAAAGCGGTGCCCGTCCCACTCACCCGGGTGCCGAGTCCATCCTCCGGGGTGCACTGGCCCGCCAGCTGGACGAGCGCGCCGCAGAGTGGTTGGCCCGCGCCCGCCGCATGGAAGCGGAACGTGCCGGTTCCCGCCCCGTGGAAGCCAAGGGTGTCGGTGCCGGTCCCACGGCAGCCGAAGGCGCAGGGCTTCGCCCCGTGGAAGCCGAAGGCCCCGGGCTGCCACTGGCAGGCGATTGAAGGGGTAGCGGGGCTGTGCTATAATGCGGTTGACCCGCAACCAGCGGGCGTATTTGTGTGTTGTGAGGTGCGGCATGAAGCCCAAGATCCATCCCGAATTCCATATGGCTACCATCACCTGCGCATGTGGTGCCGTCTACCACGTGGGGTCCACCAAGAAGAACATGAGGGTCGAGGTTTGCTCCAGGTGCCATCCCTTCTTCACCGGCGTGCACAAGCTGGTGGACACCGGGGGGCGGGTAGAGCGCTTCCTGCGCAAGTACGGTATGACGGAGGCCCGCGGGGCGGAGGCCAGGTAGGGGAGCCGCTTGGAAAAGGCAACCTACGGCGGTCAGGCTGTCATCGAAGGCGTCATGATGCGGGGCCCGGGCCGGATAGCCGTGGCCCTGCGGCGTCCTGATGGCCGGATCGACGTCATTACCCAGGAGTTTGCGGGCTGGGGCCACGGCAGGCCCTACCTGAAGTGGCCGGTGATCCGCGGGGCGGTGGCGCTGGGCGAGGCGCTGGTACTGGGAGTGTCGGCCCTTCTCCTGTCGGCTCAGGAAGCGGCGGGCGCCAGCGGTCAGAAGATGGGCAGGGCGGAAATCGCCGGAACCCTGGCCCTGAGTGTGGCACTGGCGGTGGGGCTGTTCGTGTTGCTTCCGACCTGGGTGGTGGGGCCGCTCGAGCGCGCGGGCGCGCAGGTGTGGCTCCTCAACCTGGTGGAGGGCCTGGTGCGGGTGCTCATCCTGCTCGGGTACGTGGCGGCCATCTCCCGCATCAGCGAGATCCGGCGGGTGCTTGAGTATCACGGCGCCGAGCACAAGGCGATCTGGGCCTACGAGTCGGGGGGTCCGCTGACGGTGGAGAGGGCGCGCCTTCACCCGCGCCTGCACCCCCGCTGCGGCACCGCCTTCCTGCTGGTGGCGGCGGTGGTGAGCATCCTGTGCTTTGCCTTCCTGGGCTGGCCGGGGCTCTTCTGGCGGGTGACCTCCCGCCTGGCCCTGCTGCCCCTGGTGGCGGGGGTGGCGTATGAGGGCCTCCGCTTCTCGGCCCGGCCCGGTTCGCTGTCGCGCCTGGTGGCGGCCCCCGGGCTCTGGCTGCAGGGATTCACCACGCGCGAGCCGGACGATGGCCAGATCGAGGTGGCCGTTGCGGCCCTTGGGGCAGTGCTGGATGGCGGTGGTGCCGGCGAACCCGCCCCTGAGCAGGCGGCGGCGATGGAACGGAGCACGGCACTAACGGGAGGGTCTGACCGGGGGGACGGTCATGGAGACCTGGCAGGATAAGCTGGAATCCGTGGAGGAGAGATACCGTCAGCTGGAGGCCATGCTGGCTGACCCGGAGGTTATTGCCCGGGGGGCGTGGCAGGAGGTGGCCCGGGAACGGGCGCGCCTGGAGCCCCTGGTGGAGAAGTACCGTGCTTACCGCCGGGTACAAAAGGAGCGGGCGGGGCTGCACGAGCTGCTCCGCACCGAGTCCGACCCCGAACTGCGCCAGTTGGCCGAGTCCGAACTGGAGGAGCTGGAGAGGCGGGAGGAAGAGCTGGACCGGGAGATCCGCATCCTGCTCCTGCCCCGTGATCCCAACGATGAGCGCAACGTGGTGATGGAAATCCGGGCGGGCACGGGCGGCGAGGAGGCAGCGCTGTTTGCTGCGGACCTCTACCGCATGTACACCCGCTATGCGGAAGCGCGGGGATGGCGCACGGAGATGCTGAGCGCCAATCCTACCGACCTGGGCGGCTTCAAAGAGGTGGTCTTCGCCGTGGAGGGGAGTGGTGCGTACAGCCGCCTGAAGTACGAGAGCGGCGTGCACCGCGTGCAGCGGGTGCCCGTGACCGAGGCGGGCGGCCGCATCCACACCTCTACCGCCACCGTGGCCGTGCTGCCCGAGGCCGAAGAGGTGGACGTGGACATCGCGCCTGATGACCTGCACATCGACACTTTCTGTGCCGGGGGGCCGGGCGGGCAGCACGTGAACAAGACGGAGTCCGCCGTGCGCATCACCCACAAGCCCACCGGCATCACCGTGATCTGCCAGGACGAGCGCTCCCAGCACAAGAACCGGGAGAAGGCCATGCGGGTCCTGCGGGCGCGCCTCAAGGAGTTTTACCGCCAGCAGCAAGAGGAGGCGGTGGACGAGGAGCGGCGCGCGCAGGTGGGGACGGGCGAACGTTCCGAGCGCATCCGCACCTACAACTTCCCCCAGGGGCGTGTCTCCGACCACCGCATCGGCCTCACCCTCTATCGGCTGGGTGCCATCCTGGAGGGGGACCTGGACGAGATTATCGATGCCCTCATCGCGCATTACCAGGCCGAACGCCTGCGGGGTGAAGAGACCGCGCCCCGGGCGGTGGCGGGGCGGTGACGGGGTGACCGGCGCTGGCGGGGCGGTGACGGTGCGCGGGTGCCTGGCCTGGGCAACCCGCTCGCTGGAGGCGCGGGGGGTGCGCGGCGCGGCCACCGATGCGTCGATTCTGCTGGCGCGGGTGCTGGGGACGGACCGGGCGGGGGTGTATGCCCGGGGTGAAAAGGTCCTGACCCCGGCTGAGCTGGAATCCTTTCGGGATCTGGTCGAGAGAAGGGGTCGCCGGGAGCCCCTTTCCTACATAACGGGAGAGCGTGAGTTCATGTCCCTCCCTTTCCGGGTGGACCCGCGGGTACTCATCCCGCGCCCGGAGACGGAAATCCTGGTGGAAGAGGCGCTCGTGCGCCTGCGCCGCCGCGGCGGCGCGCCCGGGAGGGGCGTGCGGGTGGCCGATGTGGGCACCGGTAGCGGGGCCATCGCGGTGGCGGTGGCATACCACCTTCCCGGTTGCCAGGTGGTGGCGTCAGATGTCTCGGCGGGGGCGCTCCAGGTGGCGCGGGAGAACGCGTGCCGCCACGGGGTGGCCCCGCGGATCGCCTTTGTGGCGGGGGACGGGCCCGAGCCCCTGCGGCCGTGGGCGCCCTACGCGGCCATCCTCTGCAACCCCCCGTATGTGGCGGAAGGGGAGGAGGTCGACCCCGAGGTGCTCCACGAGCCGCGGGAAGCCTGGTACGCGGGGCCTGACCCGCTGGGGCCCTATCGGCTCCTGCTGGGTGCGGTGGATCTGCTCGAGCCGGGCGGGTTCCTGGCGGCAGAGGTGGGAGCGGGGCGGGCAGAGGTGGTGGCGGAGTTGTTCGCGGTGCACCTGACCGATGTCACCGTTCGGGCCGACCTGGCCGGGATTCCGCGCGTGGTGGTCGGCTGCGCGCCCGGGGGGCGGTCTCCCGCTGGAGGTGGGGAAGAGGGGTGAACACCGAACTTATCGCCGTAGATCCGGTGCGGCCGGACCGGTCCCTGGTGGCGCGGGCGGCACGGGTGATCAGGGCCGGCGGCCTGGTCGCCTTCCCCACCGAGACGGTGTACGGCCTGGGGGCGGATGGGCTGAACCCCGAGGCCGTGCAAAGGTTGTTCGTCGCCAAGGGGCGCCCGCAGGACAACCCTTTGATCCTGCACGTGGCTTCCCCGGAAGGGGCGTGGGCGCTGGTGGACCCGGAGGCGAGCGGCGCCATGCAGGAGCGGGCGGCGGGACTGGTGGCCCGCTTTTGGCCGGGGCCGCTCACCCTGGTGGTGCCGGCGGCGGAGCATGTCCCACGCGCGGTCACGGCCGGGCTGGACACGGTGGCCGTGCGCATGCCGGATCACGCCGTGGCGCTCGCCCTCATCGAGGAGGCCGGATGCCCCCTGGCGGGACCCTCGGCCAACGTGTCGGGCCGTCCCAGCCCCACCACTGCGGACCACGTGCTGGAGGACCTGGGGGGTCGCATCGAGATGATCCTGGACGCCGGCCCCACGGGCGTGGGAGTGGAGTCCACCGTGCTGGACCTCACCCACTGGCCTCCGGTGATCCTGCGGCCGGGCGGGGTTACGGCCGAGATGCTGGCCGCCGTGGTGGGCGAAGTGCGGGAGCCGGCCCCGGGTGAGCTGGGGAGGGGGCCGGCACCCTCGCCCGGTACGAAGTACCGGCACTATGCCCCCCGGGTGCCGCTCCTGCTGGCGGCGGAACTGCCTCCGGCGGGCCTGGCCCGCCTGCTCGAGGAAGGCAGGCGCCAGGAGGCGGCCGGCCGGAGGGTGGGAGTGCTGGTGGCCGACGAGGAGGCCCCGCTCATCCCCGCCTCGTGGGCGGTAAGCACGGTGGGGGGTCGCCAGCGCCCGCGGGAGGTGGCCGCGCGCCTGTTCGGGGCCATGCGTGAGCTCGAACGCGCGGGGGTGGACGTGATCCTCGCTTTGCCTTATGCTGAGGAGGGCCTGGGACGGGCGATCATGAATCGCCTGCGCAAGGCTTCGTCCGGGTCCCTGTAGAAGGGCCCGCCTCCTGCGGGAACGCCCGCGGGGTTCCTGCGAAAGTGAGGTACGGCGCAATGGACAGGCTACCCGACTGGTTGCAGCAACTGATGGGCATGTCCGCAGAGGAGGCCGGGCGGGCCATCGCCGAACTGGCTGCGGAGAAGACGCCGGAAGCGGCGGAACGGTTGCGCCTGGTGGAGGAGGCGGGGTCACCCGCGCTGCGCAAGGAAGCCCGCCGGGCCCTCTACCGGCTGCGGGCGGCCGGGGTGGAGGTGCCCCCGCCCCGGCCGGTTCGGGTGGAAACGGGTCCCACCAGGTCTCTCATGTCGTGGGTGGATGGTGCCGGCCACATAATGATGGTGTGCCTGGTAGATCGTCCCTCCGGGGGCGCGCGCCTGGTGCAGGCGGTGGTCGGTGACGAGGGTCTCCTGGGCGCTCAGGTGGCGGAGATGAGCCCCCGCCAACTGGCACGTGCGTTGCGCAAGGTGGAAGCGGAAGTGCGTGCGGTGGAATGCCCGGTGCCTTACGCCCAGCACCGGGTGGCCGAGGCTGCCGCCCGGGGGATGCCCGACGACCCCGCCGAGCGGGGGATGGCCGAGGCGGCGGTGCGCACCGTGGGGACCCCTCCCGGGGAGGTGGCCCACCCCGTGTACGGCGTGCTGGATCCCCTGGCCGTCAAGTGGGACCCCGATCTCCTGCCGCAGACCCCTCGCCTCCTGGAGACGGAGGAGATGGGCGGCTGGGTCCTGCCCAGGGAGCAGGTATCGCCCTGGGCCGGGCGGTACGACCAGATTTCCTCGAGCCCCCTGGTGGTGGATGCGGCCACCGAGCGGGCGCGTCGCCGGGAACTGCTGCGCGAGGCGGTCCGGGAACTGTTTCCGGCCGGGAGCATCCCCTCGTGGCGGCGCCGGCTGGAGGACATGGCATACTACTTCCATCGCCGTGGCGAGGAGCGCAACGCCCGCATGGCCCTGAGGGCGGCCATCGCCCTCGACCCTGCGCAGCCACCGGACGACCATCCCCTGCTCCTCGCCCTGGTGGAGAAGTGCCTGGTGCTGGCCCGGCCCGAGCGGGAGGAAGAGGGGGAGCAGAGGCGCATCATCGTGCCCGGGAGGTGAGGTGTTGGCCAAGACGGGCAGGGTGCTGTTCGTGTGCACGGGTAATACCTGCCGCAGTCCCATGGCCGCCGCCCTTTTCCGCCACCTGGTGAGCGAGGAGTGGTCCCGGGAACTGGGTGGCCTGGAGGTTGCCTCGGCGGGGACGGCAGCCCTCGAGGGGATGCCCGCCTCCCCCGAGGCGGTGGCGGTGATGGCCAGGCGGGGGCTGGACCTGAGTGCCCACCGGGCCCGGCGCCTGCTTCCGGAAATGGTGCGGGAGGCGAACTGGGTCCTCACCATGACGGAAGCACAGCGGAGTGAGGTGCTGCGCCTGGTGCCGGAGGCGGGGGGCCACGTGTTCCTCCTCAAGTACTTTCCTCCCGGCGAGGACGAGCCCGGCCCCGAGCACGAGGTGGGGGACCCTGTGGGTAAGTCGGAAGAGGTGTACGAGCAGGTGGCGCGGGAACTGGAGCAGGCCCTGCGGCGGGTGGCCGGCTACCTGGCGGAACTGGATTGCTTGGGAGGTGGCGGGGTGCGGGTGGCGGTGGGCGCCGACCACGGCGGCTTCCCCCTGAAAAAGGGGTTGATTGAGGTATTGCGGCAGCAGGACGCCGAGATCCTGGATTTCGGCACCGACTCAGAAGAGGCGTGCGACTACCCGGACCTGGCCCTGCCGGTGGCCCGGGCGGTGGCTGAGGGGCGGGCCGACTGGGGCCTGCTCATCTGCGGGACCGGTATCGGCATGTCCATGGTGGCCAACAAGGTCCCCGGCGTGCGGGCCGCCCTCTGTCACGACCCCTATTCGGCGCGCATGGCCCGCGAGCACAACGATGCCAACGTGCTGTGCCTGGGGGCCCGCGTGATCGGTCCCGGCCTGGCAGAGGAAGTGCTGCGCTCCTTCATGACGGCGCGATTTGCGGGCGGCAGGCACGCCCGCCGGGTGGATAAGCTCCGTGCTTGGGAAGCAAGCCGCGGAACCGGCGGACCGGCCGGTCCGCCCGTGGGCGGGCAAGCGCCCGGGTAAGCGCCGGGTAAGCCGCGGCGCAGGCGGGCGGGTAAGTGGGATAGCAGGGGGCGATAAACGGGTGAGCGTCGACGAGGAATCGGTGAGCCTGGAGGATATCCGTCAGAGTGTGATACACGCCACCCTGGCCCTGATCGAGGTGGCCGGTCTCCGGCAGGGGTCCCTGCTGGTGGTGGGGTGCAGCACCAGTGAGGTGCTGGGCCATCGCATCGGCAAGGGATCCAGCGTGGAGGTGGGGCAGGCCATCGCCAGTACCCTGCTGGAGATCCTGACCCCCCGCGGGATCTACCTGGCGGCCCAGGGGTGTGAGCACATAAACCGGGCCCTGGTGGTGGAAAGAGAATACCAGGAACGCCACGGGCTGGAAGAGGTGACCGTCTGGCCGGTGCCGCGGGCGGGCGGGGCGTTCGCCAGTTCTGCCATCGACCTCTACCGCGATCCCGTGATGGTGCGGGCCGTGCAGGCCCAGGCGGGCATGGACATCGGCCACACCCTGATCGGCATGCACATCAAGCCCGTGGCGGTGCCGGTGCGGTTGGCGGTAACTCACGTGGGTAAAGCCTGCCTGGTGCTGGCGCGTAGCCGTCCTCCCCTGGTGGGGGGAGAACGGGCCGTCTACCGGCGTCCCGGGACCCCCGCGCCCCCCCCCGACAAGTAGCGTCGCCCGCGGTGCGGCCGGCTGCTGCGTGCGGTGCGGCAGGCTGCGGTTCGCCCTGCGGGGGGCGACCCCGCCCGGGCAGGGAACAGAATGCGTGGGGGCGGAGTCTCTTATGTTGAGCGGGGCGGCCTGCGGGCGGGTCGGGGGGTCGGTGGGGGAAGGGGAAGTCTGCGGCGGTAGCGAAGTTATGGCGGGGCCGCGGACAGGCTCGGTCGGGACGGTGACGGGAATGGTGGAGGGGCTGGCCGGCTACGAGGGCCACATGGACGGGGTCCCGGAACCCCGGAGCCGGCCGGGCTGGGACGAATACTTTATGCAGGTGGCGCGCGTGGTGGCGGGGCGGTCCACCTGCCTGCGACGGCAGGTGGGGGCCGTGATCGTCAGGGACAAGCGCATCCTGGCCACCGGCTACAACGGGGCGCCCACCGGTCTCCCCCACTGCCTGGACATCGGGTGCCTGCGCGACCAGGTGGGGGCCCTCTCGGGGGAGAGGCAGGAGCTGTGCCGGGCGTCCCACGCCGAGCAGAACGCGCTCGTGCAGGCGGCCCGCTACGGCATCGCCGTGGAAGGTGCCACGCTGTACTCGACCACCTTCCCCTGTTCCATCTGCGCCAAGATGCTGGTGAACGCCGGCATCCGGCGCGTGGTGTACGGCGAGGAGTACGCCGATGTGCTGGCCAGGGAGATCCTCGAGCTGGCGGGAACGGAAGTGGTCAGGATTGGAATTCCCGGGCTGCGAGACGAAGAACATAGCCCTGCCCCGGCTCAATAACCTGCGGCCCACCCTGGAGTCCACCGCCCTGAAGCTCATGGAAGAGGCGGGCGAACTCGGGGCGGCCATCGGGAAGCTGCGGGGCATGAACGGGGAACAGGTCACCGCGGCGGGGCCGGCCGTGTACCGCGCGATCTGCAGGGAACTGTTGGATGTGGCCCAGACGGCTATCACCATGATGTACGTACTGGAAGAGCAACACGGGGTTGACATCGACCAGGCTCTGGCCGAGCACGTGGAGAAGTTGCTGGCCAAGGGGTATCTGAAACTCTAGCGGGGGGTCAACATTGCGCGCCTGGGTGGTGTTCCTTTCGGCGCTGGTTTTCTGCCTGGTCCTTACTCCTCTGGTAAGAAGGCTGGCACTGCGTGTGGGGGCGGTGGTCACCCCCACCGGGCGGAGTGTCCATTCCCGCCCCGTGCCCCACCTGGGCGGGGTGGCCATCTATGCGTCGTTTGCCCTCTCCGTCCTCCTGGGAGGAGGGGGCGTTTCGCCCGTGGTGAGGGGAACCCTCCTGGCCGGGCTGTTCGTCTGCCTGTGGGGGGTGTGGGACGACTTTGCTCCCATGCCGGCCTGGCGCAAGCTGGTGGGGCAACTGCTGGCGGCCGGCATCCTGGTGGCTCACGGTGTCAGTATCCCCTGGCTGGTGGGGCCCTGGGACCGATACGTGTACCTGGGCTGGCTGGAGATCCCGTTCACCCTGTTCTGGCTGGTGGCCATGATGAACGTCATCAACCTGGTCGATGGCCTGGATGGGCTGGCGGCCGGGATCAGCTGTATCGCCTCATTTACCCTGTTCTTCGTGGCCTGGGGCCAGGGAGTCCCCGAGGCCCTGCTCATGTCCGCCGGGCTGGCCGGGTGCACGGCGGGTTTTCTGCGCTATAACTTCAACCCCGCCCGCATTTTCATGGGAGATGCCGGCGCCCTCTTCCTGGGGCTGGCGCTCGGGTCGGTATCGGTGGCGGGCGCCATGAAAACCGCCACCGTCATCGCGGTGATCATCCCGCTGGTGGCGTTGGGGGTTCCCGTGCTGGACACCGCCTTTGCCATCGTCCGTCGCCTGCGCGACGGGAGGCCCATCTACGAGGCTGACCGGGATCACCTGCACCACCGGCTGCTGGGCATGGGCCTCAATCACAAGCAGGCCGTGGTGGTGATGTACGTGCTCAGCCTGGCCTGCGGGCTGGTGGCGGCCAGCCTGAGCCGGGTGAGGCTGGAACTGGGCCTGCTCATCGCCCTGGGGACCATCATGGTGGTATTGCTGGGCGGGCGCTGGATCGGTCTCTTGCACATCCGTAACGGCCGGAGCGGGGGCCACTGATGCCGCCCGTGCGGGTGGTGGCCGTCTTCGGGACGCGCCCGGAGGCCATCAAGATGGCCCCCGTCGTCCTGGAACTGCGCAAGGACCCCTGCTTCACCGTGGAGGTGGCGGTGACGGCCCAGCACCGGGAGATGCTCGACCAGGTGCTGGACCACTTCGGCATCGTGCCCGATTACGACCTGGACATCATGCTGCCGGGCCAGACGCTCACCCAGACCACGGTGCGCGGACTCACCCGTCTGGAGCGGGTGCTGCGCCGGGTGCGCCCCCAGTTGGTGCTGGTGCACGGAGATACCGTGACCACCATGGTGGGAGCCCTGGCCGCCTTCTACCAGCAGATCCCCGTGGGACACGTGGAGGCCGGGCTGCGCACGCGCCACAAGTACGCGCCCTTCCCCGAGGAAATGTGCCGGCACCTCACGGGGGTGCTGGCCGACCTCCACTTTGCCCCCACGGCACGAGCCCGTCGCAACCTGTTGGAGGAAGGGGTGCCCGCGGCGGGGATCTACGTGACCGGCAATACGGTGATCGATGCCCTCTTCTGGACGGTACGGGCGGACTACCGCTTCCGCCATCCGCGCCTGGGGGAACTTGATTTCGCGGGCCGGCGCGTCATCGCCGTGGATGTGCACCGGCGTGAGAACTTCGGCACTCCCATGCGCAGCATATTCGGGGGCCTGAGGCGGCTGGCCGAAGAGCGACCGGACATCCTGCTGGTGGTGTCGGTCCACCGCAATCCCCAGGTCGTCTCGGTGGCGGAGGAATTCCTGCGCGGGGTCCCCCGCACGGAACTCCTGGATCCCCTGGATTACCCCGACTGGGCCAACCTCATGAGCCGGTGTTACCTGGTGATCAGCGATTCCGGCGGGCTCCAGGAGGAAGCACCCGCCCTGGGGAAACCGGTGCTGGTCTTGCGCGAGGTGACCGAGCGGCCCGAGGCGCTGGAGGCCGGCACCGTCCGGCTGGTGGGGACGGACGGTGACGCCCTGTACCGGGAGGCCTGCCGGTTGCTGGACGATGGCGATGCCTACCGGCAGATGGCCACGGCGAAGAACCCGTACGGCGATGGGAGGGCGGCCTGGCGCATCCGCGCAGCGTTGAGGCATAATTTCCTGGGAGAAGATCCCCCGGAGGACTATGCCTGACGGCAGGAGGAATCGTCCCTCGCGGGGAGAATAGAAGGAGAGGTTGTGCGCTACTCAGGGCTGGCATTGTCGTTCGGCCTGCTCATGATCATCCTGGCCGGACTCGGATTCCTGGGAGGACAGGCCCTGGACGGGCGCCTGGGCACGTCTCCCCTGTTTGCCATCCTGGGTGTGCTGGCCGGGATAGGCCTGGCCTTCTACGACCTGCTGCGGGAGGTAAGCCTGGCAGACCGGCTGGAGAAGCGGCGCCGCAAGGGGCGGAAGTCCGGCGGGCGGGAGGGGACTGGTTGATGGGGGTGACGGCGGTGGGTGCCGTTGTGGCCGAGGTGGGGCAGGGGTTCGCCCTCTGCCTGGCCGTGGCCGCCCTGTCCGATCTGGTCCTCCGGCACTGGTCGCATCTCGCCTCCCGCGCTCCGGCGACGGGCGGGCGGGACGAAGCCGCGTCCCGCACTCCGGGGACGGGTGCGCCGGGGGCGCCCGACGGCACCACCGATGTGCCGGGTGCGCGCGGGAGGCGCACCGCCCAGGTGCGGGCCCTGATGGTGGTGAGCCTGGGGAGGCTGGTAGCGGACGGCGTCGGCCTGGTGCTGGTGTTTTTCCTGCTCGCCGAGGTATGGGCGCTGGTCGGCGGTGCCCTCGGCCTGGTAAGCTGGCGCGCTTTGGGGCTCGCGGTCGCCCTGCGGCGCCTGCCGGGCCGGTCCCGGTCGGCCGGGCCCCACGAGGAGGCGGTGAGTTGAGGGGCGATGCTGCCTGGTGGCTGGCGGAGGCGGAGCAGGAGTCCGCCGCAGCCGCCGCCCACGGAGACATCCTGTTTCACATCGGTCCTCTCCCCGTGACTTCGGCCATCACTACGGCCTGGGCCATCATCGCCCTCCTGGCGCTGCTCTCCTACCTGGCTACCCGGCGCCTGGAGAAGGTCCCCGCCACCCGCCTGCAGAACGCCCTGGAGGCGGTGGTGGAATACCTGGAGGGGCACTTCGGCTCGATCCTGGGTAAGGAGCGGGCCTGGCAGTACCTGCCGTTCCTGAGCACCTTCTTCCTGTTCATCATCATTTCCAACTACTCGGGTATCCTGCCCGGGGCCGGTCACCTGAAGGGGTTCGCTGCCCCCACCAGCCACCTCGGTTACAACGCCGGCATGGCCCTGGTGGTGTTCTTCTCCTACCACTATTTCGGGGTGCGCGCCCGGGGCATGGCCTACTTCAAGCACCTGGCCGATCCCCCCTACATGTTGCCCCTCAACCTGGTGGACGAGCTGGTGCGGCCGCTGTCCCTCTCCTTGCGTCTTTTCGGCAATATCTACGGGGGTGAGGCGGTGCTCGCCGTCATGCTCACCGTCCTCCCCTACTTCCTTCCCACTTTCATGATGGGGCTGGAACTCATCTTCGGGTACATCCAGGCCCTCATCTTCACCACTCTTGCTGCCATTTACATCGCCGGGGCCACCGAGCACCACGAGCTGGTGGCGGAGGACGAGCACCGCCGTCACCGGGGCCCCGGTCCGCGCGCGCAGGGAAAGGAGGTGTTGCCGTGACTATCGGTGCGGGTCTTGTGGCTCTGGCTGCTGGCCTGGCGGTGGCCATCGCCGCGGTGGGGAGTGCTACCGCCCAGGGGAAGACAGCCGTGGCCGCGCTGGACGCCATCTGGCGGCAGCCGGATGCGGCGGGTGACGTGCGGGGTGCCATGATGCTGGCCCTGGCCTTCCAGGAAGCGCTGACCATCTTTGTCATGCTGGTGGCGCTGATGCTGGCCCTCAAGGTGACGGCTTAGCGCCGGCCCGGCAGATTCCCGCAGGCTTGCTGGGCCAGCGCGGCCCGGGAGGTTCGTGGCGTGATCGAGTTTCGCTGGTACGAACTGGTCTGGGCGGTTATCAACTTCGGCATCCTCTTCTTCCTGCTCAGGAAGTTCCTCTTCGGACCGGTAATGGGCATGATGGAGAAGAGGCGCCAGGAGATCGCCGCCAACCTCAGGCAGGCGGAGGAGGCGCGCCAGGAGACGGCCCGCCTGCAGGCCGAATACCGGGCCCAGCTGGCGGCGGCCCAGCGTGAAGCCCAGGAGATCATGGACCGGGCGGTGCGGGCGGCCGAGGAAACCAGGAGCCGGCTGGTGAGTGAGGCCCAGGCGGAGGCGGCCCGCCTGCGCGACCGTGCGGTGGAGGCCATCGCCCAGGAAAAGGAGAAGGCGCTGGCGGAACTGCGCGAGGAAGTGACCAGCCTGGCCATCGCCGCAGCCAGCCGCATCATCAGGCGCACCATGACGGAGGAGGACGAGCGGCGCCTGGTGGAGGAGTTCGCCCGCGAAATGGGTGAAACCTCATGACTCCCGCAGGCGGGCAGCGCCCCGCGGTGCAACGAGCGGCCGCCTGTGGCGGGCGGGGTGAGGGGCGGTGACGGCGGGGCGGGTGCTGGCCCGTCGTTACGCCCGCGCCCTGTTCCTGGCCGTGCGGGCGGCGGGTAAGGTGGAGCGGGCGGAGGCCGACCTGGCCCTGGTGCGGCAGGTGTTCGCTCAGGTCCCTCAGCTGCAGCAGATCCTGGGGGGTGTGGCGGTGCCCCGCCCCCGCCAGCGGGAGTTGCTCCGGCAGATCCTGGCGGGCAGGGTGGACGACCTGGTGCTGAACCTCCTGCTCTTGCTGCTGGACGAGCGCCGCCTGCGGTTGCTCGCCCAGATCGAACGCGAATTCCGCATCATGGCCGACGAGGCGCGCGGAATCACACTGGTGGAGGTGACTTCCGCCCGGCCCCTCTCCGGGCCGGCGGAGGAAGCCCTCCGGCAGGGACTCGAGCGCAAGCTGGGGCGGCGGGTGCGCATGGAATGCACGGTGGATCCCGACCTGGTGGGAGGGGTCCAGGTGAAGATCGGTGACACGCTCTATGACGGTAGCGTACGCGGCCAGCTCGAGCGCTTGCGGGAGCGGATGGCAGCGCGTGCCTGAGCCGCGGGCCCGGGCGCTGCCCCGGGGGCCGGGAGCACGCGGGCCGGGCGGGGGCGGACGCGTACCGTGGCCGGGCGCTGACGGCAGGGGCGGAGAGCGTGGCGGTGGGGGTGATGGGGTATGAGCCTGGGAGCCGGAATCCGGCCGGAAGAGATAACGGCCATCATCAAGCAGCAGATCGAGGGGTACCAGCCTGAGGTCGACGTGTCCCACGTGGGGCGGGTCATCTGGGTGGGTGACGGCATCGCCCGGGTGTGGGGCCTGGAGTCGGCCATGTACAACGAACTCCTGGAGTTCCCGGGTGAAACCTACGGCCTGGCCCTTAACCTGGAACTGGACAACGTGGGGTGCGTCATCCTGGGGCCGTACCGCCACATCAAGGAAGGGGACGAAGTCCGCCGCACCGGCCGCATCGTGCAGGTGCCCGTGGGTGAAGCTCTGGTGGGGCGGGTGGTAAATGCCCTGGGCCAGCCTGTGGACGGCAAGGGCCCCATCCAAACCCCCCATACCCGACCCGTAGAACTGGTGGCTCCCGGGGTGATCTTCCGGCGGCCGGTTTCGCGGCCCTTGCAGACCGGGCTGAAGGCAATCGACTCCATGATCCCCATCGGACGGGGTCAGCGGGAGCTCATCATCGGCGACCGTCAGACGGGTAAGACGGCCCTGGCGGTGGACACCATCATCAACCAGAAGGGCCAGGACGTGATCTGCATCTACGTGGCCATCGGCCAGAAGGCGTCCACGGTGGCGGGGGTGGTGCAGGCCCTCGAGGAACACGGTGCCATGGAACATACCATCGTGGTGGCAGCCACCGCCTCGGAGCCGGCGCCGCTTTTGTACATCGCCCCCTACGCCGGTTGCGCCATGGGCGAGTACTTCACCTACACGGGCCGGGACGCCCTGGTGGTCTACGACGACCTCACCAAGCATGCCTGGGCCTACCGGGAGATGTCCCTGCTCCTGCGCCGTCCCCCCGGGCGGGAAGCCTACCCCGGTGACGTCTTCTACCTGCACTCGCGCCTGCTGGAGAGGGCGTGCCGGCTGGCCGACGAGCACGGCGGGGGTACCCTGACCGCCCTGCCCATCATCGAGACGCAGGCGGGTGACATCCACGCCTACATCCCCACCAACGTGATCTCCATCACCGACGGCCAGATCTTCCTGGAATCCGACCTCTTCTACGCGGGGGTGCGGCCTGCCATCGACGTGGGCCGGTCGGTGTCCCGCGTCGGGGGTAAGGCCCAGGTGAAGGCCATGCGGCAGGTGGCGGGCAGCCTCCGACTCGACCTGGCCCAGTACCGGGAACTGGCCGCCTTCGCGCAGTTCGGTTCCGAGCTGGACAAGGCGACCCAGGCCCGCCTGCGCCGGGGCGACCGGCTGGTGGAACTCCTCAAGCAGGGGCAGTACCAGCCCATGCCTGTGGAGGAACAGGTGGTGGTGCTCTACGCGGGCGTCAACGGGCACCTGGACGACCTGCCCGTGGAGAAGGTGCTGCCCTTCGAGGACGGTTTTCTCAAGTTCCTGCGCCGGGAACGCCCGGGCATCCTGGCCGAGGTGCGGGAGAAGAAGGAACTGAGTGACGAACTGGTGAGGCAGCTCGAGGAGGCAATCTCCACTTTCAAGGCGGCTTTTGCGGGCGAGCCGGTCACCGCCGGCTCTCCGGCGGAGGCCCCCGCGGTCGGGGTGCGGGAAACCGCCTGACCGGGGGAGGGGACGGGACGATAGATGGCAGGGATTCTGGAGATCCGCCGCCGGGTACGGGCGGTGAAGAACATCCAGCAGGTGACACGGGCCATGCAGATGGTGGCCGCCGCCAAGCTGAGGCGCAGCCAGGAGCGGCTGCTCGCGGCGCGCCCGTATGCCGCTGCCCTGGAGGAGATCATCGCCGACCTGGCGCGCCGGGGCCCCCTGCTCGATCACCCCTTCTTCCGTCCGCAGGGGGGTCCCGTGGCCTACCTGGTGGTGGGCGGGGATCGCGGTCTCTGCGGCGCCTACAATATGAACGTGGTGCGTCATGCCCTGGACGGGATCGCCGCCCGCGGGGATGAGGTGATGGTGATCGCCGCCGGCCGTCGCGTGCGGGACTTCCTGCGACGGCGGGGAGTCTCCCTGGAGGGGGAGTATGCGCCCCTGGGAGAGGAGATCGAACTGAAGCTGGCCCGGGTGGTGGCGGATCGCCTGGGCACGGCCTTTGCGGAGGGGCGCTGCCGGGAGTTGCGCGTCATCTTCACCCACTACATCTCGACGGGTACCCAGCAGGTGGAGGAACGCGTGCTGCTGCCGCTGGCGGCGCCGGCGGAGGAACAAAAGCGGGCGATGGTGGAGTATCACCTGGAGCCCTCGCCGCGGGTGGCGGGGCAGTTCCTGCTGCCGCGCTACCTGCAGGTGGAGGTCTACCGGTTGCTGCTGGAGGCCAAGACCTCCGAGCACGCCGCCCGCATGCGGGCCATGGCCAACGCCACCGACAACGCCGAGGAGATGATCACCGAGCTTACCATGGAAATGAACCGCGAGCGGCAGGCGGGGATCACCCGCGAGATCGCCGAAATCGTGGGCGGGGCCGAGGCCCTCAAGTGATCAGGGCGGGCTGCCGCGCACTGCGGGCGGAACGGTGCGCGGCGGCGGGCACGCCGGAGGCGGGAAGCAAAACCGGTGCCCGGTGGCGGGCGCGCCGGACGCCTGAACTGGTAGGGGGATGCAGCGTGAAAGAGGGACGGGTGGTGCAGGTCATCGGCGTGGTGGTAGACGTGGAGTTCCCCGAGGAGGAACTGCCACCCCTGTACAACGCCGTGCGCGTGGTGGGGGACTCCGAAAGCCAGGTGGACGTCACCATGGAGGTGGCGCAGCACCTGGGCGACAACGTGGTGCGCTGTGTCTCCATGCAGCCCACGGACGGGCTGCGCCGGGGGATGCGCGCCATCGACACCGGCGGGCCCATCACCGTCCCGGTGGGGCGGGAGGTGCTGGGGCGCATCTTCAACGTGCTGGGCCAGCCCGTGGACGGCGGTCCTCCTCCCGAAGTGAAGGAGCGCTGGCCCATCCACCGGCCCCCTCCCGGGGTGGCGGCGGTGGACCCCGCCCGTGTGATGCTGGAGACGGGGTTGAAGGTGGTCGACCTCCTGGAGCCCTATCCCCGCGGGGGCAAGGTGGGAATGTTCGGGGGCGCCGGCGTGGGCAAGACGGTCATCCTCATGGAACTCATCCACAACGTGGCCTACCAGCACGGCGGTTTCTCCGTGTTCTCGGGCGTGGGGGAGCGCACCCGTGAGGGGAACGATCTCTGGCTGGAACTCAAGGAGTCGGGGGTGCTGGACAAGACGGCCCTTGTTTTCGGCCAGATGAATGAACCCCCCGGCGCGCGCCTGCGGGTGGGACTGGCCGGCCTCACCATGGCGGAGTACTTCCGCGACGTGGAGGGCCAGGACGTGCTCCTGTTTATCGACAACATCTTCCGTTTCACCCAGGCGGGGTCGGAAGTGTCCGCCCTGCTCGGCCGCATGCCCTCGGCGGTGGGATACCAGCCCACCCTGGCCACGGAGATGGGCCTGCTGCAGGAGCGTATCACCAGCACCCGCAAGGGCTCCATCACTTCCGTGCAGGCCATCTACGTGCCTGCCGATGACTACACCGACCCCGCCCCCGTCACCACCTTCGCCCACCTGGATGCCGTCACCCGTCTGGAGCGGTGGATCGCCGAGATGGGCATTTACCCGGCCGTGGACCCGCTGGCCTCCACCTCCCGGCTGCTGGACCCGGCCGTGGTGGGCGAGGAGCACTACCGGGTGGCCCGGGAGGTCCAGCGCGTACTGCAGCGGTACAAGGACCTGCAGGACATCATCGCCATCTTGGGCATGGACGAGTTGTCGGAAGAGGACAAGATCATCGTGCACCGGGCGCGGCGCATCCAGCGCTTCCTGTCACAGCCCATGTTCGTGGCCGAGGCCTTCACCGGCCGCCCGGGCGTCTACGTGCCCGTCAAGGAGACGGTGCGCGGGTTCCGCGAGATCCTGGAGGGCAAGCATGACCGGCTCCCCGAGGGTGCCTTCCACATGGTGGGCACCATAGACGAGGCGGTGGAGAAGGGCGAGCGCATGCTGGCCGAATCCCGCTGACCCGGCTGCGCGGCAAAGCCGGGGAGCAGCCCCAGCGACCGCCCGGCAGGCTGCCCCGGGGGCCGGGAGCAGGCGCGCCCGGTAATGGTGACGCAGCATGGGCGTGGCGTGAGGAAGGGGGAGGATGGGCCGAAAGATGACGGACGACGGACGGCCGGAGGGGCCCATAACGCTGGAGGTGTTGACACCCGAGCGGCGGGTGTTCAGGGACACCGTGGAGGCCGTGGTAATCCCGGGCCGGCAGGGTCGCCTGGGCGTCCTTGCCCGCCATTCCCCCATGCTGGTCATCCTGCGCCCCGGTGTGCTGTCGTTCCGCCGGGGAGGGGGGAAGGAGCGCATGGCGGTGAGCGGCGGGGTGTGCCAGGTGTTGCACGACCGGGTGCTGGTGCTGGCGGATGCCGCCGAATTGGCACAGGACATCGACGTCATGCGCGCCCGCGCCGCCCGCGACCGCGCCCTCCGCCGGCTGCGGTCGCGCTCGGCCGAGGTCGACGAGGCGCGTGCACGCGCCGCGCTGGAAAGGGCGGTCGCGCGGTTGCGTGCTGCCGGCGTTGACAGGCCCTGACCATTTTGCGAAGCATTTGCGCGAGTTGGTCTGCATACTGCCTTCGGTCCCCCACGCAAACTATCCATGACCTGATAGGAGCGGGGCGGAGGCAGGAAATGGAATCCAGGCTGGTAATCAATGGGGGTAAGCCGCTTTTCGGCACGGTGGGGATTGAGGGGGCCAAGAACTCGGCCCTGCCTCTGCTCGCCGCATCACTGCTCGCCGAAGGCGAGGTGGTCCTCCACCGCGTACCGCGCCTGCAGGACGTCCGTACCATGGTGGAGGTCCTGCAGGCCCTCGGTGTCAGAGTGGCCGTGGACGGCGACCGGGTGGCGGTGGCGGCGAATACCTTGGACGGGCACGAGGCCCCCTACGAGCAGGTGCGCCGGATGCGTGCCTCCCTCCTGGTGATGGGGCCCCTGCTGGCGCGCACGGGCAGGGCGCGCATGGCCCTGCCGGGCGGTTGTGCCATCGGGGTGCGCCCCATCGACCTGCACCTCAAAGGTCTTTGTATCCTGGGGGGACGGGTCTCCGCCCGCAGTGGACAGGTGGAAATCCGCGCCCACGGCCTCCAGGGAGGCCGTGTGTACCTGGACTGGCCTTCCGTGGGTGCCACGGAAAACATCATGATGGCGGCGGTGCTGGCCCGGGGTACCACCTACATCGAGAACGCGGCCGAAGAGCCGGAGATCGTGGACCTGGCCAACTTCCTCAATGCCATGGGGGCACGCGTGGTGGGGGCGGGCACCAATGTCATCCGGGTGGAAGGGGTGGCGGAACTCACCGGCGCCGAGCACACCATCATCCCCGACCGCATCGAGGCCGGTACCTACCTGGTGGCCGGCGCCATCACCGGCGGCGAGGTCACCGTAGAGAACGTGGTTCCCGAGCACCTCAAGGCGGTGGTGGCCAAGCTGCGGGAGACGGGGTCCCTGGTGGAAGAGGACCACACCCGGATCCACCTGAAGGGGCAGGGCCGCCCCCGGGCGGCCGACATCCGCACCATGCCCTACCCGGGGTTCCCCACCGACATGCAGGCCCAGATGATGGCGCTTTTGTCCGTGGCGGAGGGCTGCAGCGTGATTACGGAAACCGTATTTGAAAACCGTTTCATGCATGTGGAAGAACTGAAGCGCATGGGCGCCAATATCAAGATTGAGGGGCGCAGCGCCGTGGTGCGGGGGGTGAGGAAACTCACGGGGGCGCCGGTCAAGGCCACCGACCTGCGCGCCGGTGCCGGGCTGGTGCTGGCTGCCCTGGTGGCTGAGGGGGTGTCCGAGGTGTGCGGCGTCCACCACCTGGATCGCGGTTACGCCGACCTGCACCTGAAACTCCGCTCCCTGGGGGCAGACATCACCCGCACCCCTGCCTGACCCCCGCACTCCCGCCCGCCCTGCCGCCCCCCACGCTCCGGCCGCATCCCTGCCCCTGCCGCTCGCCACGCTCCGGCCGCATCCCTGCTCCTGCCGCTCGCCACGCTCCGGCCGCATCCCTGCTCCTGCCGCGGC
>JACIYH010000029.1 GCA_014360055.1 Bacillota bacterium
GAGGAAGGGCTGTTTATCTGCCCCGAAGGAGCGGCCACGCTGGCGGGCCTCCTGCACCTGCGGGAGGCCGGGCTGGTGGGTGCGGACGAGCGCATCGTGCTCTTCAACACGGGCAGCGGCCTGAAATACACCGATCTGGTGGCCGCTGATCTGCCGGTCCTTCCTGCGGACGCGGAGCCGGAATAGTAACAGGACCTGTGGGGAGGCGTACCGGCGTCATACCGCGACTACCTGGTATCGCAGACGGTGAGTGCCATCCAGACCGCTCGGCCCACGGCCGGGGGGCGGCGGGGCCGCGCGTCGCCCGGTAAGAAGGTGGATCCCAGAACCAGGATTGGTCTACCTCGCCCTTCTGGTACAGGATGTCGCAGGGCAGGTCCAGGTGGACGGGACCGGGCCGCCCCGCCAGGGCGGTCCGGAAGGCGGCCCGCAACTTCTCTAGGGCAATCCCTCACCTCCGTCCGTGGCCCCCGCCTGACCTCAGGCGGAACCGGGGTAGGGCGGCAGGCCCAGGCGGACCAGCGTCTCCGGGAGGGGGCGGCCCGTTTCGTCCAGCCCCCGCAACCGGTAGAACTCGTCCAGCATGGATTCCATATCGGGGGACGACCCCGCCACGGGTCCCTCGTCGAAGGCCCGCATCAGGCGCGGGGGCAGGGCATCGTCCCGCCGGGTCACCCCCCGGGTCACGTTGATGAGCCGCTTCAGCATCCATACCCGTTCTCCGGCTTCCCGCAACCCGGACACGGTGGCAGGCCGGCCTGTAACCGCCTCCAGGGCCTGACAGACGTCGGAGTCGTCCAGGGCCGTCAGGACGAAGTAGCAGAACAGCAGGCAGTTGCAGGCCAATCCGGTGAAGTCCTGAGCCGCTACCAGCACGGAAGCCTTGCCCTCGCTCGACGTCCCCGGCAGAGGCTCTCCCAGGCCCAGGCCGGGCATGGTGGCGGCCCCCTGCTCGAGGAAGAAATTGATTTCGGAGACGTGGCAGGCCCCCCGGTAGGAGGTGGCGTAGGCCAGGCCCATGCCGTGGTTGACCCGGGGGTCGTGCATGGGTACCTCCAACCCCTTGACGTGGACCGCCGCCTCGCGGATGAGCGCCTCCGCCTCCGCTGTGACTGCTGCCCCAGCCGTTGCCGGTGCCACCCGATCCGACTCGGGGCGGCTTCCGAGCCCGGTGGGGGCGGGCCGGTCCGAACGGCATTCCGGGCCGGTGGGGGCGGGCCGATCCGAGAGCAGGGCGGCGGCCAGCCGGCGGGTCCCCTGTGCCAGCCACCTCCCCAGCCCCTCTCCCTCCGCCGCCTGACGCACTGCCTGCACCATGGCGCCGGCATCACCCCACCGCAAGGTCAGGCCGCCCGCCAGGTGGGCGGGGAGTAACCCGGCCTCGGCCAGTTCGGTGGCCATGGCCAGGGTGGCTCCCAGGCTGATGGTGTCAAGGCCAGCCCGGTTGCAGATCTCGTTGGCGTGGGCGATTGCTTCCAGGTCATCCACTTCCAGCAGGCTGCCCAGGGCGGCCAGGGTCTCGTATTCCGGCCCCGGTCCCTCGGCCCGCCAGATGGGGCCCTCCACGCGCACGCGGCGCTTACATCCCACGGGGCAGCCGAAGCAGCTTTCCTTGCCCACCAGGATGGAGTCGTAGCTGGAGGCGTTGATGGCCTCGGCCCGCTCCCACGAGGGACGGGTCCAGTTGCGGACGGGGAGGTCCCCGGTGAGGCTGGAGAGGTCGATGGAACTGGCCGTTCCGGCGTAAGAGAGTGACTGGGTGATGATGTGCTCCCGGATATGGTCCAGCATGCGGGCTCTGACCTCCCGCAGCAGGCCGGAGGGGGCCGCCCCCGGCGCCCTGCCCCAGACGGCCACGGCCTTGAGGTTCTTGCTTCCCATCACCGCGCCCATGCCGGTGCGGCCGAAGGCGTGGCCCCGGTTGTGGATGATGGCCGCCAGGGGAGCCCCTCGTTCCCCTGCCGGCCCAATGCAGGCCACCCCCGCCAGGGTCCCCCGGGGGGCCCGGGCGAGGAGGAGGGTAGTCGTGTCGTAGGTATCCCGGCCCCACAGGTCGTCTGCCGGGTGGATGACCGCCGTCCCCTCACTCACCTCCAGCCAGCAGGGTCCGGGCGCTCTTCCCTTGATCAGGAGGCCGTCCAGGCCCGCCCCCTTCAGGGCGGGGCCGAAATTGCCGCCCGCGTTGGCCTCGCCCCAGATGCCGGTCAGGGGCGAAAGGGCGCAGGCCACCGACCGGGCGGTGCCGGGCACAGTGCTTCCGGTGAGGGGCCCGGTGAAAAACACCAGCGGGCAGGCGGGGTCGAGGGGGTCCAGTCGGGCCAGGGAGGGCCCCACTTCCTGCCAGAGTAGCCAGGCAGCCAGCCCGCTACCGCCTACGAAGCGCTCGGCCCACTCCTCCGGCCAGGACCGTGTTACCGCCCGGCCCAGGTTCAAATCCACCTCCAGGTAGCGACCGTGCCAGCCGCCCACCTGTCCCACCTCCTCAAGGGGTCGTCCCCTCATGCCGTGGCCCAATCCGGCTGTCAAGGAAATATTCGCTATGCACCGAATAACTCTTGTGGACGGAATGTCCAGAAACACTCGCCCCCTTGCTGAGGCCGTCAGTACAAAGCCGAGGGTCGGGCTGATCATGAACCGGGGAGCTTGTGGTATGCTAGTCGTGCTAAGCGCATTGGGGTGGGCACGGTGTTCTCACGAGACGAAGTAGCTGATGCATACAGGCTTCTTCTGCGCAGGAGCGGGCAGGTTCGGCGGCGCAGGCGGGAGGAGCAACGGGAGACTATTGCGCGGTTGAGGATTGCCCTGGCAGAGGTGGCGCCGCGGTTCTCGGTGGACCGGGTCTACTTGTACGGTTCCGTGCTGACGGATCGCTGGTGCCCTGACTCCGACCTGGACCTGGCCGTGGAGGGAGCCCTTTCGTTTGGGGACTTACTTAAACTGTGGGCGGAGCTGGATGGGCGGCTTGACCGGGAGGTTGACGTGCGGGAATTGACCCGCCTGCCCTTCGCGGAGAAGGTCCGGGCTGAGGGGGTGATAGTCTATGAAAGAGAAGCTCCTGACGCTCATGGGTGAGATAGAGGATGCGAATCGGAGGCAGGCTCGCCTCTACGAAAAGCTTGAGCGGAGCTGGGGCCGATATCGGGCTGCCGGTGAGTACAGTTCCCTTGTAGAAACCGCCTTCTATCTTAACCAGTTGTACAGCGGTTACGAGAGAGTCCTTGAGGCCGTTGCTGAAGTTTTCGGCAATTCGGTGGAGGGCCCGGGCCGGCACAAGAGCTTGCTCGAAAAGATGCGGCTTCATGTGAAGGGGCTTAGGCCGGCCTTAGTGGGGGATGAGGCTTTTTGGTGCCTGAACGAACTGAGGGCGTTTCGCCACTTCTTCCGTCATGCTTACGATATAGACCTTGAGCCGGGAAAAGTGGAGCTGGTGGTGACCAAGGCCCTCCGCCTGAAGGAATTGTGGGCTGAAGATACCCGGGATTTCATGCACTTCCTCGAAGAAATGGCAAGGATGGCCGATGACGGACCTGACCCCGGCTAGGTGCTGCGCCTACCCGCTGAGTAGGTGGCCAGGATGGGTGCGCGGCCGCGGAACAACCTGGTGAGGTGGGTGGCGAGGACGGGGGTGTTGCTGGCGTTGACACTGACCTTTCAGGGGCTCAGGCTGGGGCAGGCTTTCACCGGGCCCCTGGTCAATGCCGCGCTCTTTGTGTCCGCAGTGGTAGTGGGTATAGGTGGTGGGGTGTTCATCGGGGCGGTCACACCGTGGGTGGCTCTGGCGGTGGGCATCCTCAAGCCGCCTCTGGCACCGGCTGTTCCCTTCATCATGCTGGGGAATGCCGCCCTGGTGACCGTGGCGGCACTGCTCTGGCGGCGCACCCGCCTCGGGGCCATCGTGGTGGCATCGGTGGTCAAGTTTGGCGTCCTGGGCGGCGCGGTGAGGTTCCTCCTGGAGTTAAATCCTAAGGTGGCAGCCGCCCTCGGCCTCCCTCAGTTGTTCACCGCCCTCGCCGGCGGCGTGCTGGCCCTCGCGGCGGTGGCGTTGCTGGAGCGAGCCGGCGTCGGGGGGCTGGGTTCCTTCCCCAGGGGGAAGGGCATACGCCGGTAGTTCTGGGGGAAGAAGGCGACGAAGCGCTGCTGGGAGTGGTGACGCAGAAATCCTGGGTCTGGTTTTCAACCCGTTCAATAGAACGCTATACCCCATGAGAATGCTGCTCATGTAAGACAGGCACCTCAGGACCGGAACACGAGGTCAGCTACGCGTCCAGGAAGTCCATGCAGGGGACGTCGTAGGCCTCCATGAGACTGCACCAGGTCACGCCGAGGAGTGCGGTCCTGCCCAGAGCGGATGCTAGGCCGCGTGACCGGGTCCGATCAGGGAGGCGCCTGTCAGCCGCGGTGCCGACCTGCTCGAGTCCACGGCGGCTGAGAACATCGGGGCCATGATCCTGGGCATCGCCCTCTTCCCCGTGTTCGGGGTGAGCGGCATCCTGTTCCCGCTGGTGGCGCGGGCGGTGGGCCTGCTGGCCTCCATCGTGGGCATCGTGACGGTGCGGGTGCGGCGGGACGACGAGCCGTCATTCAGGAGGTGCGCCGTCAGTCCCGGGAGATACCGGGGATCATGGAAGGCAAGGCCCGTCCTGAGTATGGCCGCTGCGTGGACATCGTGACGGTGGGTGCCCTCAAGCAGATGGTGCTGCCGGGACTGGTCGTGGTGGTGGTTCCCGTCCTGGTGGGGGCCATTCTTAAGGCGGAGGCGGTGGTGGTGGGGTACGGTGGGTGATCCCTTCAAGGACACGGCGGGTTCCAGCCTGCACGTGCTGGTGAAGCTCCTCTCTACCATCACCCTGGTACTGGCCTGGCTGTTCGTCCGCGCCCGGGGTAGGGTCGGCTGCCGCCCCGGCTTGGGTGAGAAAACTCTCATCGGGTTCTCACACCGTCTTCATCAACCCATCCCATACTGAAGCCAGGATGGCACCCGGGGTGGGTGCGCCGAGCACCCGAGGTAGGTGCCCAGGACTGGACAGGGAGGGATGTGGCATGACCAGGAAGATGGTGGGGATGCTGACGGCGGCCGTGCTGCTGGTCGGTATGCTGGGGGCGGCAGTGGCTACCCACGCCCAGGGCCCGGCTGCGCCGAGTGCCACTGCGTCTTCCGCCCCGGCCACGCTGGCCGGCGGGTCGGCCCCCGGCGGTGGGGCTGCGGAGGACAAGGAGGCGGTGGGCAAGGCCCCTGACACCGACCAGGTCGAGGAGCAGGTGGAGGAGCAGTCGGGAGCCGAAGTGGAGGGCGGCAGCCAGGATGTCGGGCCCGACGAGGCTCAGCCGGCGTACACGGGCTCGGTCAAGGTGAGCGACCCCGAACCGGCTGATCTCGGTCAGCTGGCCACGGTCACGGTGGACCAGGCCAGGGCGGCAGCCGTGGCGGCTAACCCTGGCACCACGGCGGTCGAGGTCGAGCTGGACAACGAGAACGGCTACCTGGTCTACAGCGTGGAGCTGTCGAACGGCGCTGACGTGAAGGTGGACGCCGGTACGGGCAAAGTGCTGCACACCGAGCAGCCCGGTGCCGACGACCGGCAGGAAACCGCCGGGGAAGCGGAGACAGACTGACCCACCGGGCGGCAAAGTGAGCGAAGCGGGGCTGCCCCTGACTGCTCGGGGGCGGCCTCCCTTTTACGTTTGGTGGGCCAGGGGGACGCTCAGGACGAAGGTGCTCCCCTGCCCCGGGGTGCTGGTGGCGGCGATATCTCCCCCGTGTGCCCGCGCGATGGCACGGGCGATGCTGAGGCCCAGTCCCGCCCCTGCCGAACCCGGTTGGCCGTCGGTGGTTCGAGTGCGGGCTCTGTCCGTACGGAAGAAGGGAGCGAAAACGTGGGGAAGGTCTTCCGGCGAGATGCCGGGACCATCGTCGGTCACCCGCACCTCGGCCGTGGCAACCACATGCGGTGGCGCGGCCGTACGTGATGAAAAGGAGCCTGTGGTGGCGGCAGGTGGTGGCTCGCCGGGCACGATCCGGCCGGTGACGCGCACGTGGCCGCCGGAAGGGGTGTACTTGATGGCGTTGTGCACGAGGTTGTATATGGCCCGGCCCAGGTGTTCGGGGTTGCCCCGCACCGGGAGGGGAGCCTGGATTTCCAGTTCGAGGGCCACGCCCCTGGCGGTGGCGAACGGGCGCAGCCGCTCCACGGCGAGCGCTGCCGCTTCGCCCAGGTCGCTGACAGGGCCCCGGTCTTCCGGGGCCGTGCTTTCGCTGCGGGCCAGGGTAAGCAGGTCTTCGCAGAGGTCGATGAGCCGGTCCACCTCCGCCTCCAGGCTGTGCAGGACTTCGCGGTACTGAGCGGCGGTGCGTGGGCGGTGCAGGGCCACTCCGATAGTCCCTTTTAGCACGGTGAGGGGGGTGCGGAGTTCGTGGGCGGCGTCCGAGGTGAATTGGCGTTCGCGCAGGAAGGCTTCCTCCAGGCGGGCCAGCATCCCGTCGAAGGTGCGCGCAAGGCGTCCCACTTCGTCGTCGGGGAGGTTGAGGTTGAGGCGCCGGCCCAGGTCCTGTGCCCCGATGCGCCGGGCTTCTTTGGTGATGCCTTCGATGGGGCGCAGGGCGCGGTCGGCCAGGAAGGCACCGCCGGCACCCGCCAGGGCCAGGGCTGCTGCCATGCCGGCGCCAAGGAGGGTGCGCATGCGCCGTTCGGCCTCCCGCACGCCCGCCAGCGACTGGGCCACCTGCAGGTAAGTGTTTCCTCCCGCGGCTGCCCCCGGCGAGGTGGTGCTGCCCGCCGGTGCCGGGTTGGGGTGCCCGACTGCCTTTGCGAGGTCTGTCTTCCGGGCGGCGGCATCTTCGGGGAGGTCGTCGTGGTCGGTCGGGGGCGGCAGGGTGACAGAATATAAGCGCCAGGGCTCGCCGCCTGCGGAGCAGGTGGTGAAGCCGGGCTCGGGCGGCATGGCCGGCAGGAGGCGGTATTCTCCCGCGCCGTCGAGCACGTGTCCGCTACCTGTGATCAGGCGAACGGCGTAGCCTCGGGTGGCGAGGAGGGCGGGGAGTGGGGTGGGCTCATCGGAGCTCCCCAGCGCGGGGAGGCCGTTTTCGTCCTGCAGGGCGACCGCGGCCTGGCCCGCCAGCACCTGGAGAGAGGTGTCGACCTGGGTGTAGAGGGCGCGGATGGTGGTGAGGTGCAGGAAGAGGCCGAAAAAGAGCAGGGCCAGGGCGAGCACCAGGGCGTACCAGAGGGTGAGGCGTAGCCGGATGGGTAGGGGTTTCATTGGCGTGGGGCCTCTATCTTGTAGCCGGCTCCGCGCACGGTGTGGATCAGCCGGGGCTGGAAGCCGTCATCTATCTTCCGGCGCAGGTAACGCACGTAGACGTCCACCACGTTGGACTGGTGGAAGAAGTTGTAGTTCCACACGTGCTCCGCGATCTGGGTGCGGCTCAGCACCTGGCCGGGGTGGCGCATGAGGAGTTCAAGGAGTGAGAACTCGCGGGGGGTGAGCTCGATGGGGCGGCCTGCCCGCTCCACGCGGCGCGTGACGGGGTCAAGGGTCAGGTCTCCCACCTGAAGCAGGGTGGGGAGGGCGACTGCGGGACGCCTGAGGAGGGCGCGCACCCTCGCCAGCAACTCGGCGAAGGCGAAGGGCTTCATGAGGTAATCGTCCGCTCCCGTATCGAGGCCGCGCACCCGGTCTTCCACGGCGCCGCGGGCCGTGAGCATGAGTATGGGAGTCCGCAGGCCGCGGCGGCGCAGTTCCGCGCATACCTGAAAGCCGTCTTTTTTGGGTAGCAGGATGTCCAGGATGATGGCGTCGTAGGGGGCGGAGAGTGCAAACTCGATGGCCCGCTCACCGTCTCCCACCACGTCGACCGCGTACCCCTCTTCCGTGAGGCCCTGCCTGAGGAAAGCCGCGATTCCGGGTTCGTCTTCCACCACGAGCAGGCGCACGCCTTTTCCCTTTCCCCCTCGCCAGGCTCCATTTTCTCACGTCCGCATTAGAATTTCATTAAGGTCACGTTCCCCGATTCCCCGACCCCTGCCGGTGTCTGGGGAGGGTGGGTTCCCCTGTGGGGTTGGCCTGCAGGGCTTTCGGGGAGATGGTCTTCCACCTATGCCGCCAGGCCCACACGCCGATGTTGGTGCTTTCCAGGGCCATCCCGACCGCTATTCCCCAAGCGCCCCAGGACCCCAGTGTGGCAATGACGGCGTTCAACCAGCCTGAGATCATGTGCTTTCCTCCTCGCGCGGCACCTCCGAGGGGAGGATGGCCATCCATGTCTTCTCCGGAGTGGAGAACCCCACCTTCCAGCGGCGGCGGGCTACTTTGGGCGGGAGGACGCCGGTCAGAGCCTGGCGCAGGAAGAACTTGTTCCAGCCGTTTTGGACGATGAGGTCATCGGGCGGGGAGAAGCAGATATTGACGTGACGTCAAAGGGCGCGATCAAGGCGGTGACCGAAAGTTCCCGCGCGATTCCTCCCCGACCCCCAGCTGCGCAGTCCCAGGCCCGCGGGGCCCACCCGGTCCCCCGTGTCCGGACGATCATTTGACTTTGGTCAAACCGGGCCCCGTCGCCATTTGTTAGACTTGGCTGGAAGGCGCAGGCTGCGCCGGTTGGGCGGGCCGCGGCTTGGGCAGCCTGGCGCTGGGCAGGCACCCGGCGGAAAGCGAGGCGGTATCGTGCACGTGGGGTTAGGCGTGGTGAAGATCATCCATGACCTGGCGACGGCGGTGTGGGTGGGCGGTCTCATCGTCCTGGGGGCGGTGGTCGTCCCCGCCACGAGAGCCAGTATGGGCAAGAGCCCTCAGGCCAGGACAGTGCTAGACGCCATTCAAAAACGGCTCACCTCTTTCGTCTACACGAGCATGGTGCTCCTGGTGGCGTCGGGTCTGCTGCTGGCGCGGCACTCGCCGGCGTTCCGCGGCTTCTTCAGCTTCCAGAACCCATACTCGGCCCTGCTGGCGGTCAAGCACCTGCTGGTTGTGCTCATGATTGCCATTGGGCTTTTCCGCAGCCTGGTACTGGTCCGTCCCCGCGCGCCAGCCGGCCGGGAGCCCCTCAAGATGGGTTTGCTGTATGTCAACATGACGCTGGGACTGTTCGTGCTCATCCTGAGCGGGTTGGGTGCCGCCCTGGCCGGCCTGTAGGCAGAATGAGGTGCCGGGGGAGGGGGGCGGTGATAAGGTGAGGGGCCGGTCGTGAGACCGGCCCCTGTTGATCTCACGTTCCGTTGCCCGTCCCACGTTGGGCCCGGATGGAGGCCCCGTTGGGCCGGGTGCTGGCCCCTGTTCGCCCCGGATGGTTGGCGACCTTTGGGCCGGGGGCCAGGGGCTGGCCGGGCTCAGTGGGTGGGAGTGAAGCAGCAGTACCCGATGGCGTCGCACCTGGACTTCATTTCGGCCCAGGTGGCCTCGTCGGGGATGACCTCCAGCGCGGTGGGGTAGAGGATGGTGTTTTCCTTGAAGATGTGGTCGCGCAGGTGGAAGCCCACGTAGGCGGTAAGCTGGGCCAGTTCCTCCCGGAAGCGGGCAAACTCCATCCCGGACACGCCCTCGGCCAGCTCGAGCAGACGGTGCTTGCGGGGCCGGAGGTCGTTGTGCTCCAGCCTCATGATGCGCGGCGGTCCGGTGATGCCCCGCTTCTCCATCTCCGGGAACAGCACGTCTTCCTCGCGGGCGTGGTGCTTTTCCGCCGCCACCAGGTGCTCGGCCAGGTGGCGGAGCATGTCGTAAGCCGGGTTTCCAGGGTCGTATTCCTTTTCCTTCTGGAGGCGTTCGTTCACGCTGTCGAGCAGGTCAAGGAAGTGCAGGATCTCGTCGTGTTCCCGGTACAAGGTGTCCAGCACGTGGCCGGGGGCGAGCCTGCCCCGGACTTCCCGCAGCTGCTCGTCCAGCACCTCCAGGTGGACGGCACAGAGGTGCCGCAAGTCCTGGGGATCCACACCCTCCTCGATCAGCTTCTGCTCGGCCAGGGAGAGTTCCGCCGGATTGATCTCCCGCAAGAGCACCCTGGCCTCCTCCCGCACGGCCTCGGCCGCGCCGGGAGTGTTGAGCTTGCGCAGTACCTCCGTGAGACGTTCGACCTTCTCCATTTCTGTTACCTCCTTCTTGAAGTCATCCACTGTTTGTGACCATACAAGCGTGCCGCTCGCCGAATGGCGCCGCTGGCGTCACGGTGTACGCCGGTGCTCTGTCACCTAGTGCGCGAGGTGAGCGGGGTTGGGCGTCTCGATCACCAGTACCTGGAAGGCCTCCTCCTCGCCGGGCTGCAGGATCAGGTTCATGACGTGGACGGCGGGGATGTCTACCAGCTTGCGGCCCATGACTCCGCGGGGGGTACGGGCGGCCTCCACCGACTCCATTCTGATGACCTCCATGAGCGTATCCTCCTTTCCGGACCTGTTTGGCTTACTCGGGAAGCAGGGTGGCCGGGCGGCGATGGCGGTAGGCCCGCACGGCTACGTAGAGCAGGGGGGCCACTCCCAGCACGATGAAGGTGGTGTCCGGCAGGACGCGCAGCCACAGCAGAGTGCGGACCCACGGCGTCCCGTAGAACGCCGGCTCCCGGGCCACCCAGAAGCCAGCCCCCAGGGCGGTGGCCAGCTGACCGACACCCACCGGCACCAGGGTGAGGATCAGCATGCCCGCCAGCGACAGGTTGAGTCCCCAGAAGCCCAGCCGGGCTGCCTTTTCCGCCCAGCCTGCAGGCGTGGTGAGCCCCCGCAGGGCGAACAGGGCCAGCGCCAGGGCCAGGTTACCGTAGACCCCCATGAGGGCGGCGTGACCGTGGGCGGCGGTGAGGAAGGAGCCGTGCTCGAAGTAGTTGACCACGGGCAGGTTGATGAGGAAGCCCAGGCCGCCAGCCCCCAGCAGGTTCCACAGGGTGGTCGCCAGCAGGAAGTGGAAGACGGTGGCGTAGGGGAAGGTGCTTCCTCCCCGCCGCAGCGCGCGGTACTGTTCGTAGGCTTCCACGCCCAGCAGGGTCAGCGGGATCACTTCCAGGGCGGAGAAGGTCGACCCCAGCGCGAGCCAGAACTCAGGCAGCCCCACGAAGTAGTAGTGGTGGGCGGTGCCGATGATGCCGCTGGCTGCCACCAGGATGAGCTGGAAGTAGGCGGCCCGCAGGGCGGAGCGGGTGCTGACCAGGCCCAGGGCCCCGAGCAGGATGCCCGCCGTGACCACGGTGAACATCTCGAAGACGCCTTCCACCCACAGGTGGATCACCCACCACCGCCAGTACTCGGCGATGGTGAGGTTGGTGGCGGGGGTGTTAAAGAGGCCGAAGCCGTAGAAGAAGGGGATCAGGATGCCGCTGTACACGAGCAGGTGGGTGAGGCCTCCCCGGTCGGATTCCCGCGTCAGCGCTCCCCGGATGCCGCGGTACAGGATGAGCCACCAGACGACCAGGCCGCCGAGGAGCAGGATCTGCCACACCCGTCCCAGCTCCAGGTACTCCCATCCCTGGTTGCCCATCCACCACCACAGGTCTCCCAGGACACCCTTTACCCCCAGCCACTCGCCCGCCAGACTGCCGAGGGTGACCACCACCAGGGCCGCAAAGAGCACGTTGACCAGCGCCCGCTGCCGACGCATCTCCCGGCCGCTCACCAGGGGGGCCAGGTAGAGGCCGGCCGCCACCCAGGCGGTCGCCACCCAGAAGATGGCCAGTTGCAGGTGCCAGGCCCGCGCCACGGGGAAGGGGAGGAGGGGACGCAGGTCGACGCCGAAGAAGGTGGGCTCCACGAAGGCGTGGGAGAGGTAGCCTCCCAGCAGCGTCTGGGCCAGGAAGAGGACCATCACCAGGACGATGAATTTGGCCACCGACCGCTGGGAAGGACTCACCGCCAGGTCATCCGGGTGGAGGGCTGCCTGCCCCGGTTGCTCTTCCCAGTGCAGGCGGTAGCGGAAGAACAGATAGAACACCAGCCCCGTGAGCAGGATGAGGAGGGTGACGCTGACGGCGCTCCAGATGACCGAAGCGCCCGTGACCGTGTTCCCCGCCGCGGGATAGTAGGGCCAGTTGTTGGTGTAGGAGTACTGCTCCCCCGGACGCCGGGCCGCAGACACCCACGCCGTCCAGAAGAAGAAGCGTGAAAGCTCCGTCACGGCGTCGGGCCGGACGGTGGCCTGCCCGCCTTCAGCGTCGGTAGCTGCGCCGGGGGCGGCGCTGGTGGCGGCACCCGGGGTGACGCCGGCGGCGGCACCGGGGGTGGTGCTGGTGAGGTATCCGGAGGGGAGGCCCAAACCGGGTGCCTCGCGGACGAAGAATTCCCGCCAGTATCCTTCCAGTTGCCGCGCCGCGTGGGCCTGGGCCGGAGTGAGGGTGAGGGTGGCGGTGGCGGGGTCGTAGCGGTTTTCCTTCATTTCGCGGGCCACGCGGGCGGCCACCTGGGCCTGAGTGTCGGGGTCGAGCCCCGCGTAGTCCCGGCCGTATGCGGAGCGGGCGTAGTAGTCCCGCATGGCGTCGGTGACGAAATGAAGACTGCGCGCGGTGAACTCGGGGCCACGGTAGGAGCCATTCCCCAGAACCGAACCGAAGTCCATGAGGCCGTGTTGCTGGTACACCACCTGGCCCTGACGGATGTCGTCTCCCGTGAAGATGAGGGTGCCGTCCTCGCTTTGTACCCGGGCCGGGACGGGTGGCACCTGGCGGAAGCTGCCCACGCCGGCCACCAGGAGCACGGTGAGCGCCAGCAGAGCCGTGATGAGCAGGCCGTGCTTCCACAAGCCAGACCGAACTTCCATGGTGAGGGTTCCTCCTTCCGTACTTTGTGGACCGCTTTGTCCTCTTTGAGCCGAAAAACTAACCCGTCCTCCTCACCCTCCTTCCTCCGACCCCCGGTGGAGGGAGGCCAGATGGGCGAAGTCGATCGATTTGAGGTGGTCCGATACCGCCCGCGCCAGTCCCTGGAGCACGGGGTGCAGGGGGCAGGGCCGGGAGGGGTCGCATTCGCCCGGCCACAGCAGGCACCGGTTGTAGACGATGGGGCCCTCCACCGCCTCCACCACATCGTGCAGGGTGATACGGGCGGGAGGGCGGGCGAGGCGGATTCCTCCTCGGGCCCCGCGGGTAGCCACGACCAGGCCGGCCCGGGCCAGGGCCTGGGCGATCTTGGCCAGGTAGGGCGCCGGCGCACCCTGACGGGCGGCCACTCCTTTGATGTCTCCGCTGTGGTCGGGCTGCCGGGCGAGGTCGAGCACCAGCCGGATGGCGTAGTCAGACTGCCTGCTCAGCCTCATGCCCTCGCCTCCTCCTCCGACCTCATCGGGCGGCTCTCCCCCGTCGGGTGGGCCTCCTCTGGCCTCGTCGGGTGGCTCTGCCTGGTGGGCGAGTCCGCGGACCGTGCCTCTGCCGGCAGGGCGTGGCCGGTGAGCTGTACGTGGAGTTCGTTCAGCGGGCACCAGGGGACGTGCTCGGTCCCGCACTGCAGGCACACCCGCTCCAGGTCAGCCGGCTCCTGAAGGGCTGCCTCAAGGAAGCCGCGGAGCCCTGCCTCCAGTGCCCGCCTGGCCTCGGGGTCCATGCGTTCCAGGATGCGGCGCAGGGCCAGGTCACGCTTGTGGGTGGCTTCGACGAGGGTTTCCCGCCCGCGCGGGGTGAGAGCCAGGCGTACCTGGCGGCGGTCGCCCGTACGGGGTAGGCGCACGACCAGGCCGTGGGCTTCCAGGCGATCCACCAGTTTGGTGGCAGCGGGATTGCTGATGCGGAGCCCTCCCGCCACGTCCGTGACCGTGCTTCCGGGGTGAGTGCCTATGTAGTGAAGACAGGCGAGCTGGCTGGCCGAGATCCGGGCGTTCCCATCGCCGGGATGGGGCAGCACGCGGGAGAAGAGTTCTGTCAGCCTGGTCTGCACGGTGGTGGCGTCGGGGGATGGCGTCTCTGGCATCCCGATCCCGGCCTCCTTTCTCGACGGCGTTTCAGAGCCATGAACCTGGTTAAAATATAACCATGTTAATCGGTCCTGTCAATACCCCCCTCAGCAAACCCGATCGCGGTGCAGGCACCCCAATTGGGGTGGCGATCGCGGTGCATAGACCCGGGTGCGTCCGGCGATCGGGGTGCAGGGACCGCGATCCGGGTGTGGGGGCGGCGTTGACGTTCGTCAATGCCGGGGGAGGGTGTTCTCCCTAAGCTGAGGGTGGGGGCGAAGACCTGCCACCCCCATTCGGGAAGGAGGGTTTTCCTATGGGCGTGTTCGACAGGGTGGTTCTGCTTGCCACGGGCCTGGTGGCTGCCTACCTGGTGTGGTTCTTCGCCGGCGAGCACCGCCGGGCGGGGGGCGAGGCCAGCCACAACGTTTACTACATGGTGTCATTTGGCGTTCTCCTGGTGGCCGGGCTGCTGCTCATCGCGTTCGGCTACGGTGTCCTGGCCAGCCCCCTGGTGGTGATCGCGGCGGCCCTGATCCCCCTGGCCCTGGCCACGGGTCTGGTGGCCCAGCACTTCCCCAGCTACGGGGTCACGTACCTGACCTTCGCCGTGGTGGGGCTGCTGGGCATTGCCGTCACCCGCTTCGTGGGACCTGCTGGCCTGGGGACCGCCGTGCTCGCCCTCGTGCATTCCGTGGCCGGCCTCACCATCTTCTTCCTGCCCCTGGCAGCCATCCGGCGGGGTCGGGCGAAGCCGCCGTTCGCCCTGGTCACCGTGGGCGGCACGCTGATCGGGATCGGGGGGATTGCCCTGGCCTTCCTCAAGGCGGGTAGACCGATTCTCCCGGCTAGCTTCATCTTCGCCATACTCGCTCCCGTCCTATTCCTCATGACCCTCAGCTTCGCCCTGGGATTCACCAGGAGCAAGTCGGCAGGGCAAGCCTGAAACACAAGGGGCGGCCACTGGGGATAGGGCACGGGTCGGCTGCGGAACCTGGGCCGGGACCCCAATGGGGCAGGGGCGGTTGCGGGTCCACTGACGGCGGCGTGCGTCAGGGACCCGTCGCGGGGGCGTCGTGCCAGGACACATTCCCCTTTGTGTCGAAGGGAACACAGGGGGGATGCGCTGGTGCGCAGCAGGGGATCGGCCCGCTGCAGCAATTGCCCGGCTGCCCTGCCGGGCCGCCCGTTTCACTTCGTACTCAGGGATGGCCAGGTGGAACCGCTGGCCAGTTGCTCGCTGCTGCGCCAGTTCCGTGCGGGTGAGTTCATCCTGCGGGAAGGGGAGCCTGTGGACGGCCTGTACGTCCTCCGCGAGGGCACGGCGCGCATTTTCCTGTCGGACGAGGAGGGGCGGGAGCACACCGTGCGCTACGCCCATCCCGGTGAGGTGGTAGGGGGCTGCCAGTTCAACGGGGTACGGCGGTCGAGTTGTTACAGCGTGCTCGCCGCCAGCGATTGTGAAGTGTGTCACTTTCCCGCGGGGATTCACGACGATTTGCTGGCCCGCTGTCCGGACCTGGCGCGGGCCCTGCTGCACGTGATGGCCGACCTGCTGGACGAGTCTTACGTGCGCCTGCGGGAACTGGCCACCACCAACTGCCGGCAGCGACTGGCGCGCCTCCTGGTACGCCTGGCCGAAGGGCAACGGGGCGGTGACGGTGGCGACGGGGGCGGGGGAGGGATGGTCATACGGCTGCACCGTCAGCGCATGGCGGATATCCTGGGCGTTACCAAGGAGACGGCGGTGCGCGCCCTCAGTTCCCTCAAGGCCACCGGGGTGGTGGAGACACGCGGGCAGGCGATTGCGATCAGAGACCTGCCCGCGTTGCGGCGTCTCGCCGGCCTCAACTGAGGCGCAGCGTGGGGAGGTGCCGACCGGTCAGCCCGCACGGATCAGCCCGCCCAGGCGGCGATCATCTGGCGGCCACTCCTTGTGAGCAGGTACACAAGGAGGGCCAGGCTCAAGAGGGGGGCGGGGGAGAACATGGAGAAGCGGCCCAGTTCCAGGGTGGTGCTCACTGCCAGCGGGAAGCCGGAGATGACGGCTGCCGCCCCGGCCCCCAGCCCCAGTTCGCGCACCCAGGGTCGCCGCAGCAGCAGGGCGACGGTGAACAGGCCCCAGGCTGCGGAACTCAGCCAGCTCGTCTGCTGCACGGGGATGAAAAGCGGCCGGTGGGTGACGATGATCTTGTCAATGCTGGCCACCCCGTTCATGAAGCACAGGACGTACGCGATACCGGACAGGAAGCTGAGTACGAGGACACCCCGCTGGGTGGGACGGACGTAGCCGAGCAGGACGAAGTAGAAGATAAGGTTGGGCACAAAGAGCAGCGCGTACGAGGGAATCACGCCCCGGCTCATGGCCGGTATCATGGGGAAGAACCCCGCCAGCAGGCTGAGCACGTTGGCCACCACTGCCAGAGACACCGCCCACCCGGCGGCGCTGGCGAAGCCGTAGGCAGCGAGCAGCCAGAGTACGCCCCCCGCGATGGCCAGGTCGGTGAGGAGGGGGATGAGGTAGGTGACGATGAAGGCTTCGTCGGGCCTGCCGGCGGTGAGTTCGGCCTCGATGAGCGGGTGGTACCCGTCCACGAACAGGAGGAAACCACCGAGTGTACCGATCACGCCTGCCACGAGACACATGGCCACCGCAACCGCGCGCGCGTTTCTCCTGGTGTTGAGCACTGACGATCTCTCCTTTCCCGAGCGGCGTGTGCGTTCGTCTCAATTACAGCGCGGGAAGGCCGCGGCGGCTTTGCCTGTGGTCAAATGGGGGTGGTGAGGACGGAACTTCCCGAACTTCTCGAACTTCTCGCCGGCGCGCCCGTGTTCAGGACACTCAGCCCGGAAGAGAGACGGGAGGTCCTCGGACGGGGCCTGCGGCGGCACCTCGCGCGGGGCGAGGTGGAGGCGGTGGCGGGGGAGGTGTGGCCTTATCTGGTGCTGGTCGTGCGGGGGACCCTCACCGCCGCCAAGGTTTCTCCCGAGGGACGGGCCCTCACCGGCCTGGAGCTACGCGCGGGTGACGTTTTCGCAGCGCCGTCCTTTTTCGACGACGGGCCCCTGCCGGCGTCCCTGCAGGCCCGCGACGAGGCGGTGGCCTACCGGTGGCACCGGAGCGCGCTCATGGCCGCGTTGCGGGGCAACCCGGAGGCCATGTGGGACCTGGCCGTTCTGGTGGTGAGCCAGATGCGCCGCGCGGGGGAGGTCGTGGAGCAACTCGCCTTCCAGCCCCTGTCCGGCCGGCTGGCCCGCTTGCTCCTGGACCGCTTCGGCCATGCGCTCGGAGCCCCGGGTGCCCGCCTGCTCACGCTGGATGAGATGGCCGCCCTCATCGGCAGCACCCGGGAGGTGGTCTGCCGCCTGCTCTACCGCCTGGCCGAGGAAGGTTTAATCAGGATCAGCCGCACGGAACTCAGTATAGTCGACCCGGCCGGGCTGGCCGACCTGGCCGGCGTGCAAATTGACCATGGTCAATGAGTCGGCACGGTCCCGTCGTTTATGGTAACATCAGATGTTGTATGTAGCGGAGGCGATCTTCTTGGCGGGACTGAGCAAGCGGCTTCGCTACCTCTTCGGGACCACGCAGGGACTGGTGCTGATGGCCACCGCCTGGGATGCTCTGCTGGTGGCCGTGCTGTCAACTCTCTCCGGGCCGCTCCGTGACCTGGGCATCGCCGCCGCCCTGCCCTTCCGCCTGGTGGAGGCGGAGGCGGTGGGGCGTAAGATCATGCTGTATCACGCCCTGGCCATGCCCTTTGTGGCGGCCATCACGTATTTCATACTCGAACTGGTGCCCACCAGCCCCTGGCACGTGCGCACCGTACGGGCCACCATCACGGCCGGGTACATGGTGAGCAGCCTCTCCGGGCTGGCCTTCGCCTACCTGTACAGGAACTGGGTCCTGCACGGCCTCTTCGTGGCCGGCCTCACCCTGGTGTTCTATGCCGGCGTGGTGCTGGCCCACGGCCTGTGGCCGGCCCGCCATCCCAACACCGATCCCGCTTACGCCCACTGGGGCCGCATTTCCCTGGAACGGGTGGCCTTCTTCACCGTCGCTGTACTCACCCTGGGTTCGGCCGCGCTGGGCGCCGGGGCCGCAGCGTACTTCGGTAACGGATTCGAGGCCTTCCTGGCGGAGGACGCCATCCGCGCACCCCACCACACCGTGGCACAGCTTGCCATCATCGGGCACCTGCACATCATGCTGGCCCTGATCGCCGTGGCCATCATGCTGGTGGTGGGGCGCTACGTGGACTTCAAGGGCGTACTGCACGCGGTGGCCATGCCCATCGCCATCGTGGGCAGCAGCATCATGGCCCTGGCCTGCTGGTCGGTGACGGTGTGGGAGGGGGCCCACACTGCCATCTACGTGGGCGCGTCCCTGGTATTGCCGGCGGCGTTGCTGCTGGTCATATACGCCTGGATGGAGGTGGCGCGGGGAGCGCCGCCGGGGCGGCGGTTGGTCGCGGTGGTGGGAGACCCCCTCCGCTTCGGGATGCTGTTCCAGCAGATCTATGTGAACTTCGTGGTGACCTTCCCGGGCATGTACGTGGCCTTCAACCTCGATGAGTACTTCCGGGTCATACCTGCCGAGTACGAGCGGCGGTTCCTGAGCGGTCACTGGCACGTACTCGCCACCCTCTGCGCCACCATCGTGCTTTTTCTGGTGGCCGACTATCTGGGGCAGCGGGGGTGGGTCCGGCGGGCCCTGGGCTGGGGTGTGCTGCTGGGTGCCGACTTAGCCTTCGCCTTCGCCGTGGTTTACATGTTCGGACCTCCGGGCGTGGATATGACCTGGACCTGGTGGTTCATCGACGTGGGCCTGGGCACTTTCCTCATCGTGCTGGCCATCTTCCTGGGATGGCGGCTGGCGGACCTGTTCCGAGCCAGGGGCGAGTGGTATCAACACTTGAGTCAGGCTGGTGGTACCCCCCAGGCGTCCGCTGCCCTGGCACCGGGAGCAGGTGCCCCCGCACAAGCGGGGAGTGCCCCCGCGCCCGTAGCAGGTGCCCTCGCACAAGCGGGGAGCGGCCCCGCGCCAGCAGACGGAACCGTACGGGCGGGAGGGGAAGCAGATGAACGGTGACACTGGAGTGCTCGCCGGGCGGGTGAGGTGGACGCACCGGGCGGTGGCCATGGTGGAGGCCACCAAGCTGCGCTCGGTGGTGCTGCTCACCTTCGTAGGGTTGGCAGCAGGGATCTACGTCCTCTTCGGTGAAGTCCCCGCCGCCGCGCGGGCCGGCGCTTCCTGGCGTCTCTTGCTGGGAACCCTGGCGGTCCTGGCCGGTAGCATGGGAACCAACGCTATCACCGGCTACGTGGACCGGCGCATGGACGCCATCATGAGCCGCACCAGGCACCGCCCGGTGCCGTCGGGCCGCCTGGCACCGGAGGAGAGTCTGGGGCTGGGCGTGACTCTGGTGGCGGTCGCGGTCGGGCTGACCCTGCTCACCGGGCATCCCTGGAGCACCTTCTGGCTGCTCTTCGGGGTGGTGGACGTGGCCCTCATCTACAACGGGTGGTCCAAGCCCAGGACCCCCTGGAATGTGATCCTGGGATCGCCGGGAGGCGGCGCCCCGGTGATGGTGGTGGCGTCGGCGGTAAGCGGCCTGGCGGTCAGCACAGCGTCGCTCTTGCTGGCCGCGCTGGTGGTGGCCTGGACCCCCATCCACGTGTGGAGCCTGACTATCCGCTACGTGGACGACTACCGCCGCGCGGGGGTCCCCATGCTCCCCGTGGTCATCGGGGTGGAGCAGGCGGCGCGGTGCGTGGGGTGGTCCGCCCTGGCCCTGTGTGCCCTGGCCGCAGCGCTGCCCCGCGTGGTGCACCTCGGCCCGGGGGCCACCGCGGCGCTGGCCCTCTTGCAGGCTCCCGTGCTGGTGGTGAGCGTGCTGGTGATGCTCAGGCCCACCGCTGAGCGGGCCTGGCTCCTCTTCAAGCTGAGCAGCCCCTATCTGGCCGCCCTCTTCCTCCTTGTCTCCCTACGCCCCGTCATGTAACGCCCCCCAGGTCCCCCCCGGGCCCCAGGACTCCCTCAGCGACCCGGGGAGGCCTCGGCGTGGACGGCGGCAAGCGCGGCCGCCCGGGCCTGGTGGGCCAGGTCGATGGCTTTGCCCAGGGTGGCCATGATCTTCTGCGGATTGTGGAAGCCGGTAGAGTTCTCCGCCGAGCACCAGTCCCAGTACCATTGGGCCTGGCGGTGGAGGTCTCTCGCCTTACGGATGGGCTCTGCGTCGGCGTCAGGCAGCGCGGTGGCCCGCTGGATGGCCTCGATGGCGGCCGCCAGGGCCCGGCCGGCGCGGTCCAGGAGGTCCTTGACGCGGTCCTGGGTGTAAAACACCCGCTGCTTGAGGAGTTCTGCGTCCTCCGTGTGGCATACGGTGCAGGTCCCGTCCAGGTGGCGCAGGGGACTGGTCCACCAGTGGGACGTGACCTTGACGTTCCCTTCGCGCCGGTAGGGCATGTGGCAGTCGGCACAGGCCAGGCCTGCCGCCTGGTGGACGCTGCCCTGGAAGACTTCGAAGTCAGGGTGCTGGGCCTTGAGAAGCGGCGTGCCCGCACCGGGGTGGACCCAGTCGTGAAATCCCAGGTCCTGGTAGTAGGCGTATTCCTCTTCGGGGTCGAAGCCCTTGTCCCACGGGAAGGTCAGTTTGCTGGTGCCGGGCTGGAAATAGTACTCCACGTGGCACTGGGCGCACACGTAGGTGCGCATTTCCCGGCGGGTGGCCCGGTCCACGTCCACCCCCCGGCGCGCCATGGCTTCCCGGAAGGCGGGGCGGGTGATGCGCAATTCCATGGTGCGGGGGTCATGACAGTCACTGCAGCCGATGGGGTGGGTGGCCTCGGCGGACAGCTGGGCGAAGGGCATGCTGTAATACTTCTCGCCGTACTTCCTTATCAGGCCGGGGACGTCCGCACTCTTACAGGTCAGGCACACCGCCTGGGTGGGGCTGCGGGGGGTGGACTTCACGTCTTCCAGTGAGTAGACGTGGCCCCGGTCCTCGTTGTATCCCTTTTCGAAGGAGTAACCCTTCCAGAGAGTCTTCATGTAGGGGTACTCCGCCAGCCGGTCGTACGGCTCCGATCCCCCGTACTTACTGGGGCCACGCGAGATCTGGGAGTTCTCGCGGTAACTG
Organism: Bacillota bacterium; assembly: GCA_014360055.1. Lineage (GTDB taxonomy): Bacteria > Bacillota > Sulfobacillia > JACIYH01 > JACIYH01 > JACIYH01. The sequence goes on from JACIYH010000029.1 coordinate 20,994, forward strand.
TCGTACTCGAGCGGGTAGTACCTGCCGAAGACAGCCGGGTCCGTCTCGTCGGTGGCGATCTGGGTACTGATGGGCACGGCGCGCGATTCCAGGTTGCGCATGGTCCACAGGGACCAGCCCGCCAGGGCGACCGCCACCAGCACCAGCCCGGCCAGCAGCAGGATGGTGGTGGACCTCACCCGGGCGGGGCTCATGGCCTGCCCACCTGGGACGGGGGTCGGGGGCTGCCCACCTCTGGCGGTAGTCACGAGCTGCTCACCTGCCCGGGTTCGAGCACCGCGGCACGGAACTGTTCCCAGCCCACCCTCTCGATGGTACGCGCCAGGCGCTCGCGGCCGGATCCCAGGGCCCGGTAGGCGGCGATTACCCGCCCGGCCAGGTCGACCACCTCGTCGCTACTTACGTTATCGGCCAGCACCTGGCCCAGGCGGGGACGCGCTCCGCCCTTGCCGCCCACCACCACCGTCCATCCCCTGGCCTTGCCGAAGGCGCCGAAGTCCAGGGTGTACGACTCCGAGCAGTTCATGGGGCAACCGGAGATACCGAACTTGAACTTGTGGGGAAGGTCGAGCTTACCGATGAACATCTCGTCCAGCCGGGCGGCCAGGGCCAGGGAATCCTGCTGTCCGAGGCGGCAGAGAGTGGTGCCGGGGCAGGCCTTGACGTAGTGCACGCAGGGTCCCAGCGCCGGTGCCAGTCCCGCCCCCAGGTCCTGCTGGATGGCGGGGATGTCCTCGGGCTTGACCCCCGCCAGCACCACCCGCTGGGCGGAACTGAGTTTTATGGCGGGGATGGCGTACTTCTCGGCCACATCGGCCAGACGCCGCAGGATCTGGGGTGTGAGCAGGCCTGCGGCCGGCAGCCTGGCAATGAAGGCGTACGTCTTGCCGTCCCTCTGCAAAATAGCCTCCCTTGGCAACTCCACGTCCCATCCCTCCCACCGTGCCATTTGCGGGCTGAGAGCCACGCCATCACTCAACGGCCATGTGCCACGTCATCAGTCAGGGGTCGTGAGCCACGCCATCACTCAGGGACCTCGGTCCGCGTCCTCACTCAGGGGCCGTGAGCCACGCGGCGGTGGCAATCAAGACACCAGTGACCCCCGCGCGCTGCCGTATTGGGGACCATCTGGCCGTGGCAGTGCAGGCAGTTTTCCTGCACCACGCGTGCTCCGCCCGTGGCCAGCCGGATAGTTTCGGGGGCGACGCCCGCCAGGAAGGTGACCACGTCTTTCGTCCCCGCGTAGGCTTTGGCCACCGGGTAGCGCAGTATTCCCCGGGGCAGGTGACAGTGGCCACAGGCAATTGAGCGGTGCGAAGAACGCAGGTGGGAATCCACCTGGGTTGCCATGACATGGCAGGACCCGCAGAAGGCGGGGCTATCGAGCGCCGTACTGACCCCAGGCACGTTGAGGCTCGCCAGCACCGTCGCCCCGGCTGCTGCCAGGAAGATCGGCCAGCGCCATTTCGATGGCAGAGAAGTCGAGGCCATTCCACGTCTGTTTTCGCTTGCCGGCCGCCAAATCCTGCCGTACTCCGTTGTCTCCGCTAAGCCAGCCGCTCCACTGCTGCCTGTCGTGCAGGGAATCGCGGACGCCTGTCGAACGGGCCCAGAGGGACGGGCGGCGGCTGGCCCGGGGGTGACGTCGTTGAGCGTTGACGCAGGCAGGTTGCTGTGGGCCCTTTCCCTTTGCCTCGATTTCTCCGCGCGGGGAGTGGGCCGGCACCATCAGCGGGTTGCCTTCATCAGCCTGAGCATCGCCGACGAGATGGGTCTGGGGGATGACATACGCACCTTGCTCTTCATGGCGGCCACGGTCCACGACATCGGGGTGCGGGAATGGGGGGAAAGGGAGATACTCCAGCGCCTGGAAGTGGCGGATCCGTGGGAGCACTGCCGCCGCGGGTGCGACCTGCTCAGGGAGGTGGGGTTTCTCAAGCCCGTCGCGGACACGGTTTTCTCCCACCACGACCGCTGGGCGGGTCCGAACCCCTCGGGCCTGACGGGAGAAGCGATTCCCCTTCCCGCCCGCATCATCCACCTGGCCGATCGGGTGGACGTGCTGCTACCGGATGGCGGATGCGTGCTGGAGCACCGAGCCGCCATCGTCAAGCAGGTAGTGTCCCTGGCCGGTCGGATCCTCGCTCCCGAACTCGTGGACGTCTTCTCCAGGGTCGGCGAGAGGGAGAGCTTCTGGCTGGATCTGGTGTCGGGCTTCCTGTCCCGCAGGCTGGACGAAATGGGGTCGGGCATACATATCCGGCTTGACCTGGCGAGCCTGGAGGAACTGGCCGCCCTGTTCGCACGCCTCATCGACGAGAAAAGCCGGTTCACCTATCGTCACTCCCAGCGGGTGGCCGCCCTTGCTGCCGAAGTCGGCAGTCGGCTGGGGTTCCCGCCCGAGGAGGTGGCGCTGCTCAGGGTGGCAGGTTTGTTGCACGACCTGGGGAAACTGTCGATCCCGGACGTCCTGCTCGACAAACCGGCACGGCTGACCCCTGGCGAGGCCCTCCTGTTCCGGCAACATCCTTACTACACCTACCACATCCTGAGGGAAGCGGGAGAGCCCGAACGCCTCCCCCAGTGGGCGGCGTACCACCATGAGAGGCTGGACGGGACGGGATATCCGTTCAGATTGACAGGCGAGAAACTGGACCTGGGGGCCCGTACGGTGGCCGTCTGCGACGTATTCGTGGCCATGTGCGAAGATCGCCCGTACCGGCCCGGGCTGTCGAGGAGCGAGATTGAGGCATTCCTCTCCGAACAGGTGCGGGGCCGCGCCCTGGACGGCGACGTAGTGGCGCTCGTGCTCGACGTGACCCGCGAACTGGGAGAGGCGCTCTGTGCGGTGTGAACCGCGGTGAGCTCCACCATGCGGGGAGGGGGCAGGCTTCGTCCCTCACCGAAGAGCGCCACGGTGCGCTCGGTTCCCTCGTTCGTTAGGGGCTTCCGCGCTGGGAGGCCCACATGGCAACAACACTCGCGAAGCTGCTGTTGAATTCTCATGGTGGGCGGCGCAGGACTCGAACCTCTGGCCTCTTGAATGTGAGTCAAGCGCTCTACCGCTGAGCTAGCCGCCCACCCAAACCTGGTGGCCCCAAGGGGAGTCGAACCCCTACTGCCGGCTTGAAAGGCCGGTGTCTTAGCCGTTAGACCATGGGGCCGACGACACAGCCCTCATTATAAGCCGGTCGGTATCGTTTTTCAACTGGTGGGCCCGGAGGGGCACGATCCCCCAACCAGCCGCTTATGAGGCGGATGCTCTGCCAATTGAGCTACGGGCCCACCTCGCCTCTATCATTATACCGTGTCTTCGGCCGAGCGCAAGCCCGGGGCGGCCGGGGCGGGACAGTATCGGTCCTGACGGTATCGGGTTGTGATGGGATCTACCTGAGAAGACCGTCGACCAGTATGCGCTTCCAGGGGCCGATGCCCCACAGCGAGATCTTCAGCCCGTCCCGGGCCACGCGGGCATCCTTGGCCACATAAACCTTGAGGCCATCCACCTGGAACTCATGATACGCCTGGATATCCTGGGGGGCGCCTGCAAACACGGCAGGCTGATAGGAAACGCCCGCTCAGCCGCCGCACAACTGCATCTGCACGGTGATGGCGCTGGTCCGTGCCTTCAAGAAACTAAGGGCTTCCGGGGTGACGTCGATTTGCATCCTCATCCTCCTTCGTTGCTGCCCCCAGTATAGTTGGCTTAAGAGGTAATGTCAATTGCGTAGCTGCGCAAACCCTAAATACTTGGCTCGCGCACTGTTGGGACCGAGCGCGCGAGGATGAGGAAGGGGAGCCGGGGCAGGACCCAGCGCAGCAGGCTGCCGTAGGCGCCCCGGCCCGCCAGCATGTCAAGGGTGCGGCGGAAGGGCTCGTCGTGCCGGAAGTAGATCTCCATGAGGGCGGCCGGGAAGCGGTGCAGGACCGTGAGCATGACGCGGCCCATGGCAAGTTGGGGGCCCCAGGTCGCCCGCACGAGGCGGGCGTAGGGGGCAAGGGCGGTCCGGGTGGGGAGGGAGCCGCGCTCCAGGCAGTCAGCGAGGACCCGCCCCGCCATCTGGCCCGACCCGATCGCATAACGGATGCCTTCGCCGCTGAAGGGGTCTGCAAGGCCGGCGGCATCCCCCACCAGCAGCCATCCGTCACCCACCAGGTTCCGGGCCGGCCCGCCCACCGGGACGAGCGCGGCACGGATGGGGGAGGACAGGCACAGGCCGTTCAACTGCACGAACCGGGCGAAGGCGGCATCCAACCCCCGGGCGGCCGGCAGGTGGGCCCCCAGGCCGACATATATGGAGTCCCGCTTGGGGAACGACCAGCCATATCCCATGGGCACGAAGGCGTAATGGACCTCTATTCCGTTCCGCCGGTAGGGATCGTCGTGGTGGCCGTCCCAGTCGGCTTCCGCGGTGTAGCAGAGGGCCAGGTCCTGGCGCCGCCACCTGCCCCGCAGGGCCCGGGAGACCTTGCCCGTGACCCCATCGGCCACCACGATTGCCGTTGCCACCAGGTCCTGGGGCTCGTTCCGCAGGGGGAAGCTGATGCCGGCTTCACCGTGGGGAGTGCTCCGCACCCGTACGCGGCCTGGTCGTGGCTCCAGGCATTCCGCCGCCCGGGCAGCGCGGACTTCGGCCCCGGCCCTTTGTGCCATATCCAGCAGGTGGGCATCGAGAGCCGCCCGCCGTACTGAGGCAAGGAAGGGCTGAGGGTAACTCAACTCCCGCCTCCAGCCCTGGTGTACGGTACGGAGGAGGTGGCAGCGGACCTCTGCCACCTGCGCCGGTAATGGCGCCGGCAGCAGGTTCTCTGCCGCCAGGCTGACACCTCCTCCGCACGGCTTTTCCCGGGGCAGGCGCTCCTTCTCCAGGACCAGCGTGCGCAGGCCGCGGGCTGCACACTGCCACGCGGCCTGGGAGCCCGCGGGACCACCCCCGATGACGATCACGTCCCACTTCTCCACCGTGGCTCTCCTCCCGACGCCTCCCCCGCCAACCCATCTGGCAGCGCGGTGCGGCTGCATCCCGTGCCGGTTGCTGGCGAGACCCCTGCGGGTTGCCAGGACGCGGGCACTACCCCGCGGTTGCGCAGGTGACGGCACAGGCGCCAAAGGGTCGCGGTGGGCGGCCCTGCTGCGCGGATGAGGGCGCGGGCCACCCTCTCGAGGGATTCTCCTCGCACCTTGGGGTCGGAAAGGTACAGGGCCAGAAGCCCTTTCACCACCGTGCGGTGGAACCAGGCGTCGGGGAGGGTGGCGGCTGCCTCCAGAGCGCGGCGGGTGAAACGGGTGAGCACGCTGCGGGCCCTTTCCCAGGTCCGGTAGGGGGACACGAAGTTGAGGTCGTCGCTGGCCAGGTCCTCTTCCATATCGATCAGGTAGTCGAGCAGGATGTGCAGGCCGCAGATATACGGGAAGTAGGCGCGCACAACCGCGTCGGCCTGATGGGCCCCGACGCCGGGCAGGGCCGCCAGGCGGAAGAGGGCAAACATGCCCAGGGTGGAACCGCTGGCGGCGGCAAACTCGTACCAGGTCAGTTGCCGGGCGGCTTCGCCCACGAAACCCGGCCGCCGGCTCCACCGTGCGTGCCATGCCTTCAGGGTCGCCTCGCGCCTGCCGGGCGGGAGGTGCTTGTACGATTGCAGGTCGCAGTACAGGTCGACCATCCGCCGCGTTTGCGCCTGCACCACCCGGTAGGAGGGGAGGACGGCAAGGTTGCGGTGGCAGTCTTCCACCAGGGTGCGGAGCAGCAGGTCCTCGACCGCCGTGGCGATTCCCCCCGGGGGCAGAAGGGGCGGCTCGACGGCCGCCCTCATGGCATCGTGCAGCCTGCGGAAACGGGTCCGGGCAGCCGCGTCACCAGCAGCAAGACCGCCGGGGGAAGCGCAGGACGGACCGGCGCGGTCGCAGAGGTTGTCCAGGTAGTCGGACATAGTCTGCAGGGCTGTGATGGCGTCCCACAGCGGTTCCCGCAAGGGGGTGAGGCAGGCGAAAGCCGCCGCACCCTGACAGTGAAAGCGCTTGGTCTGGATGCTCAGGCGGGCCTGGGCTGCGTCTTCGCACTCCGCCCCCGAGTCCTCTGCCAGTTGCAGGTAGCGGGTGAGCCGGCGGTCCGCCGCCGCGAAGCCCCGCACCACCAGCTCCGCCACCAGGAGCCATTCCCGCAAACGCCATCCCCCTGGCGCGGGATAGTCTCCCCAGACTATCGTCACCCTAGGCGGGGAGGGAACGCCCATCACGCCCGATTTCGGAACGGCTTTGCGGGAAGCGTTACGGAGTTCCAGCCCGGTGGTAGAGGCGGCGATAGAGCATCTCCTGGATGCGCCGGGAAAGCAACTCCGCCCCCTCCTGGTCCACCTGGCCGCTTCGCTGGGCGATCCTCCGCCTGGGGCGGTGAGGGACGTAGCCGTGGCGGCAGAACTGATCCACCTCGCTTCCCTGGTCCACGACGACATCCTGGATGGGGCCTCGCACCGGCGGGGGCAGCCCGCTCTTCATGTGCTGCGGGGTCCGGGAGTCGCTACCCTGGTGGGCGACTTCCTCTTCTCCCGCGCTTTTGACCTGCTGGCCCGCCACGCCCGTCTGGGAGTGGTAACCACCATGGCGAGGGCCATCACCTGCATGTGCGAGGCAGAACTCGATCAGAGGGCCCGCCGCGGTGACCTGGGCATCACCGCTGCCGAATACCTGGAGCAGTGCAGGAAGAAGAGTGGAGCCCTCATGGCCGCATCCGCTCTGGCGGGAGGGCAGGTGGCCCGACTGCCGGGGCGATGGCGGGAGTGCCTGTACCAGTATGGATTGTGCCTCGGCTCCGCCTTCCAGATCATCGATGACCTCCTGGACATCACGGGCGACGCCGCCAGCCTGGGGAAGCCCGTACGCCAGGACCTGGGTCGGGGTGTGATCACCCTGCCCGTGATCTGGGCGCTGGCCGACCCTCGCTTCGGGCTCCAGTTGCGCGAAGTCCTCCGCAGCGTGGACGGCCAAGGGGATGAACGGTGGGAGGACGCCTATCGCCTGGTGGTGATGTCGACGGGTTGGGAGCGAGCCACCGGAGCCGCTATGGGGCTGCTGGGCGAGGCGCGGTTGCACCTGGAGGAATTGCCTTCCACCCCGGCCAGGGAGGCGCTCCAGGGTCTCATCGAGCGCCTGGCCGGCACCCTCCCGGCAAGACCGGCGATTTCACCTGTCTACACCGGTGAATCGGCCGGGCAAGCAGCCGGTGACGCGGTCGTCCAGGTTTAGGTGCCCGGCCCCGGCGCAGGGATTGGCCCACCGTCGTGGAAATGCTCTCCTGTGAAGGAGCTGGTAGACGCGCTGGTGAGAGCCCGCGGCTGGAACCGTCTCGTTGAGGTGGTGCGGGCGCACAGGAAGGCGTGGGGCTACCTCATACGGCTTCTGTATGTCGAGGACGAAGCCCTGGGCTGGCAGGCCGTGGAGGCCTGTGGCCGCCTGATGGGTGCGCTTGCTACCTCCCAGCCAGACGTGTGCCGTGAGGTGGTACGCCGGCTCCTCTGGGCTCTGAACGAGGAATCCGGTACAGCCGGGCGCCTGGTGGCACCCGCAGTGGGGGAGGCCATCGCCTGCGCGCCCGAGATCCTCGGTGATTTCGCAGACGCCCTGGTGCCCGCCCTGGAAGAACCATACCTGCAGGCGGGAGCGGCCTGGGCGTTTGGGCGCATCGGCCAGGTCCGCCCCGACCTTTGAACGCTGGCGTGGTCCTGACCCCCAACGTGGTCGAGGCATTACGAGAGGGGGGCTACGGGTGAGTAGTGGTCCAGTATGGTCTCCTTGACGACGTGATAATAGACGACGCTTTGTGCGAGGAGACTCGTGCGATGGCGGCGTCTGCCGTGGCGGCCATGTTCGAAAGGACTGTCCCCGGGAAAAGGTCGGGCTGAGAGGATAATCGCCGCCGTTGAACGCATGCTGGATGAGCTGTGGTGGCAATCGGAGGTGGTGTTTTCGATTTCGGCCATACGGTGCCATGAGGGTTACCTGTTTTGGCACTCAGTAGACGGCAACCGTATCTCTGCTGGTGGCGATGGCTTCCGGGTACGACAGGGCAAAGATGCGGGAGAGGCATGGGCGCCTTGTTGCACGACATCGGGATGGTTAAGGTGCCCGTGGAGATCTTGAGAGCGCCGCGTTCGTTGACGAGTCAGGAGTTCGAGCGTGTCAAGCTCCACACCACGTTGGGCTACCGGATAATGACTGAGAACAAGGAGTTCGGTTATCTTGCGGCCCATGCTGCTCTTGAACATCATGAGAGGGTTCATCCCCACGAGGCCATCCGGTACTTGGGGGCTTCCGCCGGTAGGTTTGACCAGCGCTTGGTCCGGCGGCTTGCCTTGAGAATGGCCTCTTATCCGAATGGCACGTTCGTG
>JACIYH010000003.1 GCA_014360055.1 Bacillota bacterium
CCGGGGGCGGGCCCGCCCGCATTTACACCCCGGCGCGGGGCGCCGGGGCAGGCACCCGGAAGGTGTGCGAGGCCGGAGTCGACGGCCGTGAGACCGGGGGGCCGGCGACGCGGCCCGGTGTGCGCGCCTGGCGCCGAAAAGGAATAAATTGCCCCCGCTGGGAGCATCCTCACCAGAGAGGTTCTCCCCACGGGGGTGATGGAGTGGGTAGTAAGATCGGGGCCGGCGTCCTCGGGGGGATGGTGGGGACATTGGTCATGCTCATAGTGTTCTCGGTGGCCTTCTACCTGGGAGCCATGGCCCTCAACTATCCCGCAGCACTGGGGGGCTGGATCATACCCCGCGCCGCGACCATGGCCAGGTTCTGGGCGGGAGTGGGCCTGGCCCTGGTCATCGGTACGGTGCTCGGGCTCATCTTCGGGGCGGTCTTCCCCTCCCGGGCGGCCACCTCGGTGGGCATCCTCTACGGTGCCCTCTGGTGGCTCATCGCCGGGCTGGTGCTGCCCGCCTTCGGGGTCATGAACGCGTTCTGGCGGCTGGGCCCCGCTGTGGTGGCCATTTCCCTGGTGGCATACATGGTCTACGGGGGCCTCACCGGTTATCTGGTGGAACTGACCGCCCGGCGCCGCGTGACCACGCCGACCTAGCGGCGTGCCGTGCGCTGCCTAGGAGGGGCCGCGCCGGTGGGCGATGCGGGCGGCGGCCGCGGCCACCAGTGCGGATATGAGGTCGTCCAGGAAGGTGTTGACCTGGCCCATGCGGCGGTCGACGCCGCCGATGGGGCCGGGCTTCACCTTGTCCAGGTAGCCGAAGTTGGTCAACCCGATGCTGCCGTAAACGTTTACGATGGAGAGAGGGAGGATCTCGTCGATCCCGTAGAGGGGATCGTCCCGGCGGATCATGCCGCCCAGGGGCTCGGGGAGGAGGTCCCTCTCCGCGAGCATGTCGAGGGCGAGGCCGGTGAGGACCGCGTTCTGGACCTCTCGCTTGTCGAGCACATGCCAGAGGGAGTCCTCGCATTCGTCCAGGGTGAGGTCGGGAGAGTACGGCCTCTGAAGGTCCAGGACCACCTGGGCCAGGGCGGAGATGTTCACCCCACGCTGGGCGAGCAGGTGTTCTACCACCTCCCGCATGGAGGACGGGACTGGTTCGGGCTGGGGTTGGGGCTGGGATACGGCCATTTTCGCACGCTCCTCATGCCGGGCTCCCGGGGCCGGCGTCGGCCGGGTCCTCATGGCAGGCATTCGTCACGCGAGCGGCCTTCCCCTGTCGGCCCCACGGCCTTGCGGGCCCTGCGCGTCGGCACGGGGTCCGCCGGGCGGGGGGAGTCCCCCTCTGAGAGCAAAGGCCGGGCCCCCGCTCCGGGGATTCGGCCGTATGGGAGCCCGGTCGATCACTGCGGGCTTATGGCACGGTGAAGCTCACCGAGGCGACGGGCTGGTCCCCGGCCGGGGCGAACCAGGCCCGGGCGGTGTAGCTTCCGGCCGCCAGGGAGGGCAGGGGGAAGAAGTGATACCTCGCCCCTCCCGCCCGGAAGGTCTCCTGCCAGGCGGGAGAGGGGATGGTCTGCTGCCAGACCACCTTATCCGAGGCGTCGCGGACCTCTACCCGCACGGACCACCCTTGGGGGTAGGTCAGCAGGACGGGTTGCCCCGTGGGGTTGGAAATGGACAGGCCCAGCCGGCCGGTCTGCTCCCAGCCGTACTGCCGGCAGGAGAGGCCGAACCTGAGCACGCTGGCATCCTGTGTCCCGTCATCCAGCCACACCTGGGCCCAGGCCACCGGATACCGGTTGCCGTTGGCGAGCAGATACGCGGCCACCTGGTAGGGTCCGGCCGGCAGCCAGTCGGGCAGGGAGGCCGTGTACAGGCGGGACTGGTAAGGTCCCAGCGTGTCCTTGGTCACCACCTGGGCGTATTGCTGGTCCCAGGAGGTCCGCCACCACTCGGCGCCGTCCCGCCAGAGGGAGAAGTCCACCCTCTGGGAGGTGGGGAAGGTGAGCACCACGCGGCTACGGGCGGGGTTGGTGACCACCAGCACCAGTTGATCGGTGCCGGGGCCACCGGGCGCAGCCACCGCATGTTGAGCATACGGGACATCGGCATTCTCCTCTCGCGCATACTCCAGAGGTACGTTAACATAAGAAGGCGCCGCGGGCAAACGAAATTCCTGGACGGGCAGGAATTTCGCTCCCATTCGCGAAACCGTGAGTGACCCCCGGGAAAGCTCACGGCTTCCACGGGGGCAAACCCGACCGTGGGAGAGTGGGGCAGGTGGCGGGTCGTACCATAGTGGTGGTGCAGGCTCACCAGGACGATGGCGACTTCTACTGCGGCGGCAGCGTGGCCAAATGGTGCCGCCAGGGTGACCGGGTGATTTACGTGGTGGTGACCGACGGTAGCAAGGGGACCATGGATCCCGACCAGGACCCCGTCGCCCTGGCCGCGGTGCGGCGGGAAGAGCAGCAGGAGGCAGCGGGCATCCTGGGGGTATCGGAGTGCCTGTTCCTGGGTTACCCGGACGGTGACCTGGTGCCCGACCTGGCCTTGCGGGAAAAGCTGGTGGCCATCTACCGGCGTTACCGTCCCGATCTGCTGGTCACCCACGACCCTACCTGGAAGAGCTACCTCCTTCACCCGGACCACCGCAACACCGGGGAGATGGCCCTGTACGCCGCCCTGGCGGCCGGGATGCCGCTCTTTCACCGGGAGCACCGGGAGCAGGGGCTGGCGCCCCACCAGATCCCGGAGGCGCTGCTGTTCCATTCCCCCGAGCCCGATCACACCGAAGACATCAGCGACTACGTAAGCCTAAAGGTCAGGGCGCTCATGTGCCACCGCAGCCAGTTTTACCTGCTGGGGCAGGCCGAAAGCGCCCTGGGCGTGTCCCTTGACCGGTTGCAGAGTATGTTCGGGCAGCCCGAAAGCCTGCCGGTGGGCGTGGTGAAGGAGAAGTTCAAGCGGGTACCGCTTACCGCCGGCGGCCCGGCCCTCTAGCTCTTCGCGCCCCCCGGCCCTCCCCTAACCGGCTTGCCCGGTAGTTCCTGAGCGCCCCCTGGTGCGGGGGGTCCTGCCGCGCAGGGAGCAACTGCACGGTGGCGCGCGCATTCTCCCAGGCGAGATCGCGCAGCAAGGTGGCCTTCTGCCCGATACTCCTGTGCAGGTCCCCGTCGCTCAGCACTTTTCTCGCCAGTTCCACCAGCCTGCCGGCGTCGAGGTGGGAGGGCGTCCCCGCCTGGGGGCAGCCCACCTCGGCCAGGAAGCTTTCCACCTTGGGATCGTAGCTGACGCCCACCACCGGTACTCCGGCGGCCACGGCGAAAATGAGGGCGTGCAGCCTCATTCCTATCACCAGGTCCAGTTCGCCGGCCAGGGCCAGCAGTTGCCCGGGGGTGTACCGCCCCGTCAGGACGCAGGAAGGTTCGCGCATGGCCGCCCGTACCTGGGCGATGGCTGTCATGTCCTGGGGGTACTGCATGGGGAGGAATACCACGGTAATCCCTTGCCGGGCCAGGGTGTCCAGGGCGGCGGCCAGTTCGCCGACGAACCGGGGGGATGCGGGCCATGGCCGGGGGGCAACTCCCACACGCGGGCGGGGCAGGGTGTCCCACCCTTCCGCCCGCCTGATGGCGGCCAGTTCTTCGGCTGGAGCCGGGGAAAGGAGGAAGGCGGGGTCGGCCGTGAGCACGGCATCCCTCACCCCCAGCCGGCGGGCCTCTTCCCAGGAGTCGCGGTCGCGCAGGCTTACCAGCCGGGCGCGGCGGAGCAGGAACCCGGTGAAGAGGCGTCCCAGCCGGGAACGGATGGGACCCAGGCCGTTGGCGTAGATGGCCACCGGCCTCCCCAGGAGGAGCGCCAGGGCCAGCAGGGCCTGGTAGTACAGCAGGGAGCGAAAGCTGGTCACGTCCTGCAAGAGGCTGCCTCCGCCAAAAACGAGGAGGTGGCAGCGGGCCAGGGCTGCCAGAACCTGGCGGGGAGAAAACCTGTGTGCGGCTTCCACACCCAGCCGGGCCCGGGTGCGTTCCGGGTTGCCCGACATGACGGTGATGTGGGCGTCGGGGGCAAGGCTGCGCAGGGCATGTACCACCGCCTCGGCGATGGCCTCGTCCCCGGCGTTATCGTGGCCGTAGTACCCCGCAACCACTATCCGGTACAACCGTGCGCCTCCCCCGGCCGGAGGGCCTTTCCCCCGGGCCGATCGCCGGGTTGACCCCCGTCCGTGGCCGCCATCGTTTGGGACACGGTTAGCGCCACTACGATCCAGAAAGTCAGGGTGATGGGGGCCATGTACAGGACGTTTTCCACCAGCCCCTGAAAGAGGGCACCCGTCAGACTGGCCACCCCCGCCATCACCACGTGACGCGAAGGGGCGGCCGGGGACCCGCGCCCTCCCTGCCCGCGGAGGAATCGGCTGGCGGTGGTGTAAAAGGTGAAGACAATCCACAGGAAGGCGGCCAGACCCAGCACCCCCAGCTCGAGGGCCTGTTCCAGGAACAGGTTGTGGCTGTGCCAGGCCACGCGGCCCCGCAGCCGGAACTCGGCGTAGACCCGCATGAAAGCGCGGTGTCCGAGGCCGACCCCCGTCGGCCAGAGTTCCTTCAACATGGCCAAACTGGCCAGCCAGACGCCCAGTCGATGGGCATTGGAGGTGTCCTTCAGGCTGACCATACTGAGGAGCCTGTCCACCACCGCGGGCGGCGCCACCAGGTATCCCGCCAGGGCCCCCGCGGCGAGGAGCCACGCCGCGCGGGGTTCCTCCAGGACCATGAATACCGTCAGGGCCACCGCCGCCCCGATCCATCCGCCGCGGGAGTAGGTGAGCAGCAGGCAGGCGAAAATGGCCGCCGTCACGCCCGCCCAGGCGACCGCCGTACCCCGCCGGGCCGACATGACGCGGGCCAGGCCGAAGGGAGCCACCAGGCCCAGGTACTCCGCCAGGATGTTGGGGTTTCCGAACGTGGAGTACACGCGGACCCGCAGTTCCGGGTTCGTCTTGGGGTCGTACCAGTTGCGGGTGGGCGGCACCACGAAGTACTGATAGATTCCATAAAGGGCCACCACCGTTGCCGCGAGGAGAAGGGTGAAGATGAGGCGCCGGGTCACGCGGGGGTCACGCAGTTCGGTGATGACGAGGAAGAGTGCGAAGGCGCACGTGTAAATGGCCAGGTCGCGCAAGCTTCCGCGGGGATCCACGGAGGTGACCGTGGCCAGGATCGCCAGGGCGAAATAGGCGGCCACCGGAATGTCAAGGGGCGTGCGTGTCGCCCGCACCCGGTGTCCTGCCACCCAGCGGGCAGCCAGGAAGAGGAGGGGGAGGAGGCTGATGGGCAGCAGGATCTCCGGAGGGAGGAAGGGCAGGCTCACCAGGGAAAGATGGAGGCTGGCCTCAAGGGCCTCCGGGCGCAAAACCCAGCCCCAGAGCAGGCTCCCCTCCAGGGCCTCCCGCGTTTTCTCCCTCCACCGGGCCACCAGCACTCCCGGGCCGCCTTGCGGGGACGCCGCCTGTTCGAGCACTGTCTACTTCCGCTCCTCCAGCCCCACCACGGTCCCCCTCACGAGGAAACGCTGCCCCTTGAGGGCGGGTGTGAAGCCGATCCTGATTTCCTGGCCGCCCATGATGATGGCCCCCGGTGTGACCTGGGCCTGTCCTTCCAGGACCACCAGCACGTCGTACTTCTCCGGCACCGGGGCCAGCACCACCCGGCCGTCCGCCGTCTCCACGTAGCGGCGCGCCGGGCGCACCTCCCGGCTCACGATGCGGCCCAGCACCTGGTTGCTGTCCCCCTCTTTGACCTGGATCCCCTCGCGGATTTCATCCACCGTGGGTTGGCGCACTTCCTCGATGAGAACCGTCATCAGGTAGGTTTTGGTTACGGCGGCGTAGCGGGGGTTGACGGCGAGGAGCTTGTAAGCGGCCAGGCCGACTACGGCCACCACGAGCAGCACGCCCGCCAGGTCGACGAGCGTGGGTCGCCTGCGACGATTCCCGGTGTTACTGCTCATCCTTCGCTTCCCTCCGGAGTATGGTGTGGTAAATGGCAACCTGCTGCTCCGTCATGTTCTCGACGGAGAAGCGGGCCCGGGCGTGCTCGTACAGGCGTTGCCCCAGTTCGTGCCGGCGCGCGGGGTGCGACACCAGGTCCCCCAGGCAGCGGGCCAGAGCCCCGGTGTCGCCCGGCGGAAACAGCAGCCCGGTTTGCCCGTCTATCACCAGTTCCGACACGCTGCCCACGTCCGAACTGACCGTCGCCAGGGCCAGGCGGGCACCTTCCAGCAAGGCGTAAGGGAAGCTCTCGCTGAAGGATGCCAGCACGTTTATGTCAAAGGCGGCCACGATGCGCTCGGGATGGGGATGGTGGCCGAGGAAATGGACGCGGTCGGAGATGCCCAGTTCGCGGGCGAGGGCCTGCAACCTGGGTCTCTCATCGCCGTCCCCCAGGATGAGGAAGTGCACGTCCGGGTGCTCCCGGGTCACCATGCTGGCAGCACGTAGCAGCACGGCGTGTCCCTTCACGGGGGCCAGCCGCCCCACGATCCCCACCAGGACGCCCGAGGGTGGGATGGGGAGGCCCAGTTCGCGCAAAACCTCCTGGCGGGGAGCTGGGGGCGGGGCGTCGGAGAAGTCGATGCCGTTATAAATCGTGAAGACGCGGTCGGGTGGGAACCCGCGGTCGAGCAGCATGCGCCGGAAGCTGTCGGAAACCGCCACGTAATAATCGAAGCACCGCAGGGCCAGCCGGTTGAGGTTTCCGTACAGCAGGCTCTTGTAAGCGTTTCCGGCGAAATCCAGCAGGTAATCGCTGTGCACCGTGGTTACCAGCGGCCGTTTCCAGAGGGGCTTGAGCAGGCTTACCAGGAAGTTGGCCCGCGGCCCGTGACTGTGCACGATTTGAAAACCCCCCGAGCGCACCAGCCCGAGCAGGTCCCTCAAGACCAGGAGGTCGTAGCGAGTCCTCTGCTCGAGGAGGACCACGTCGAGCCCCGCTTCCCTGGCCTCCCGGAAAAAGGGACCTGCCGTCAAGCAGACGAGCTTGACCCCGATGCGCTGCCTCAGGCCCCCCAGCAGCAACAGGACGTGGGTCTTCGCTCCTCCCACATCGCCCCCGCTGATCACGTGGAGAACCCGCACGTCCACGGGATGCATCACGAAACAGCGCCTCTCAGGAGCGCGGAAGCGTGACGCGGTAGCGGCACACGTCGGCACCCTCGGCCATGCAGGCGTCTCTGGTGATGGGCAGATCCAGCAGGCGGCGCAGCAGGGTGAGCTCGCCCTGGCAGATCTCGGGGAACTCGCGGGAGACGCGGGCTATGGGGCAGTTGTGTTCGACGATTACCATCTCGTCCTCGCCTTCCTGGATCTCCACCATGTGCCCGGTCTGCTCCTGCAGGCCCGCCAGGGCCTTCACCCGCTCGCGCGGGGGCAACTGACGGAGGTCGGGGCCATGCAGGCGGTCGGTGTATTCCGTGCGCCAATCCCAGATTGCCTGCAGGCCGGTACGGCCGTAAAGGTCCTTCACCGCCTTGAGGACCAGGATTAGAAAGGCGTCGTACAGCCGGGGGAAGGTCTCCTGACCCTTTTCGCTAAGGCGGTACACGCTGCTGGGCCGGCCCACGCCGCTGCGCCGCAGGCTGGATTCAACCAGGCCTTCGGCTTCCAGGACCGCCAGGTGCTGGCGGGCAGCCATGGGAGAGATGCCGAGTTCACGCCCCAGGTCCGAGGCGGTCATGCCTCCGGAACGTTTGAGCAATCCCAGGATGCTGGCACGGGTGCCGGTCGCCTGTACTGCCATTGGGACCCCCTCCCGGGACTCATGGTATCACATTTCGGAGGTTTGTCTAGCCGTATCGTTCATAACCGAGACGTCCACCGGGTCGGGCTCCCGCGCCACTGCACCGTCAGGCAACAGGTACCCCCTGGCCTCCGGTTCCGGCCCCGCCAGGGACACCACCAACTGGACCACGCCCGGCCAGAAGGCCTGTTCCAGATCCCGGGCGGAAAGGGCCGGGGGTCCCCCGGGGTGGGAGTGATAAATGGCCAGCATTTCTTCTCCCAGCTCTTCCAGGTCCCGCAGGGCGCGATACAGGTATTCGGGGTCGGCCAGGTAGGCGCGCTCCGGTGACGGGGAGACGTTGGGCAGTGGTATGGCGCGGGAAACCACACCGCCCCTGCCGGCGAGGAGGCCGCACGCCTCTCGAGGTTTCTCCTGACGGCAGTGTTCGTTCACCCGGTCCCACACGGACCGGGGTATCCGTAAGCATGCCCTTTGAGGCTCAGGATCACACAGCACGGGCAGGACAAACCGCCTTTGCCGGGGAATTGCTACGGGAAACCCCGCAGGATTACCTTCGGCGGATGCGGTGATCATACCTGCCTGTTTTGCTTTCAGGGGTGCCGACTTATGCAATTGGATGGAGGGAGTTGATGTGATGCTGCCCACGGGTGAGGATGTGAGGCGGGCCCGGGACAGGCTGGCGGGGAGGGTGCGCGAGACCCCCCTTGTACCTGCTCCAGAACTGGGGGAGCGGGCGGGAGGGGAGGTGTGGCTGAAGGCCGAGAACCTGCAGGCGGAGGGGTCCTTCAAGTTCCGGGGTGCCACCAATCACATGCTGGTACTGCAAGAGGAAGGCTGGCGGGGTGGTGTGGTCACGGCTTCCTCGGGGAACCACGGGCGGTCGGTGTCGCGGGCCGCCCGTGAGCTGGGATGGCCGGCGGTGGTGGTGATGCCGGAAGACGCGCCTGCAGTTAAGGTAGAAGCCTGCCGGCGGCTGGGGGCGCGGGTGATCCTGCACGGTACCACCTCGACGGCCCGGGCGGAACTGGCCGAGCGCCTGTCCCGGGAGCAGGGGCTCGCCTTCGTTCACTCCCACGATGACGCCCACGTGGTGGCCGGGCAGGGTACGGTGGCACTGGAAATAATGGAGCGGTTACCTTCCTGCCGGGTCATCCTGGCACCGGTGGGCGGGGGTGGCCTGGCAGCCGGGATCTCGCTGGCGGCGGGAGAACTGCACCCGGGCGTGGAGGTGTGGGGTGTGGAACCGGAGGGGTCCGCCTGCATGTACCGTTCGCTGCAGGCGGGCGAACCGGTTACCCTGGACTCGGTGAGCACGGTGGCCGACGGCCTGCGGGCGCGCCGCCCGGGGAGTATCCCCTTCGCCCTTGCCCGCCGCTACCTGAAAGGGGTGTTGCTGGTTACCGAGGAGGAAATCCTGGCCACCATGAGGTACCTTGCCCGCGAGTGTCACCTGGTGGTGGAACCCTCGGGGGCGGTGGCGGCTGCCGCCCTTTGGGCGGGAAAGCTAGACCTGCGGGGGCGGGTGGCCGTGGCAGTGTTGAGCGGAGGCAACGTGGACCCCGCCCTGCTCTGCCGGGTTATAGGGGAAGGAGTCTAGAGTTGCGCAGCCTGAAGGACATGCTGGCGCGCGTGTTTTTGGGGCGCGGCTGGTCGGGCTGGCCCGGACCGGAGGAGCGTACGGCAGGCGCCCCTTCCCCCCCGCCGCAGGCGGAGGGGAAGCGCGAGGAGGACGACGCCGACGAGCGATCCGGCGAAGCCGATCAGGGGCGGGCCGGCGAGGGGGGCCTGCCGCCCCTCAAACCCGACTGGCGCGACATCGTGGCCTTCACCATCGCCATGTATCAGATCCTGGCCGTGCCCTTCCTCCTCTTTTGCGGGGTGGCGCTCTTCATATACTTCCTGCTCTGGCTCTGGGCGCGCTAGTGCCGCGTGGCCCGGCGCCTCCTGCCGCAGGCAGGTAGGAATGGAGCGGTCCGGTGGTGAATCTAGTAAACCCGGGAGGTGGGACCTGCCCTTTGCCAGCAGCCGACAGCCCAGGAGTCCTAGCAAGCACGGAGGGATGAGCCTTGCGCATCGTGGTGTGTGCCAAGCAGGTGCCCGACACCGAGGCGAGGGTGACGGTGGGCAAAGACGGCAGGTCCATAGACGAGACCGGGATTACGTTCATCATCAACCCTTACGACGAATTTGCCCTGGAAGAGGGGTTGCGCATCAAAGAAAGGCTGGGGGGGCAGGCCACCGTCACCATGGTGTGCGTGGGGCCGCCCCGGGCCGAGGAAGCCCTGCGCACCGGCCTGGCCATGGGTGCCGATGCGGCCGTCCACGTCTGGGACGACAGCCTGGCCGGGGCCGACGCCGCCGCCCTGGCCCTGGTGCTGCAGGCCGCCGTCACCCAACTCGGGTTCGACCTCATCCTGTGCGGGCGGGTGGCCATCGACGACGCCTCCGCCCAGGTGGGGCTGCGCCTGGCCGAGCGGCTGGGGCTGCCGCACGCCAACGCGGTGACCAAACTGGAGGTGCAGGGCTCCAAGCTGGTGGCCCACCGGGAAGTGGAAGGCGGGGTGGAGGTGGTGGAGTTGCCTCTGCCCGCTGTGGTCACCGCCCAAAAGGGCCTCAACGAGCCCCGCTATCCCACCATCCCCGCCATCATGAAGGCGCGGCGCCGGGAGATCGGGCGCCCCGGCCTGGCCGGCCTGGGCCTGGACGCCGGGAAGGTCGCGGATGCCTGCCGGAGCGAGGTGCTCTCCCTGGCTCCGGCTCCGGCGCGTAAAGGTGGACGCCTGGTGGCGGGTGAGCCCCAGGAGGCTGCCCGTACCCTGGCCCACCTCCTGCGGGAAGAAGCCAAGGTGCTCTAGGGGGTGGGGAAGATGGCGGGCATATTCGTCTATGCCGAAACCAAGGAAGGCGAGTTCCGCAAGGCCACGGGGGAGATCCTCTCCAGGTGCCGCGGGGTGGCGGACGCCACCGGTGAGCCCCTGGTGGCCGTGGTGGTGGGGCCCGCTCCCGAGGATGCTCCTCGGCGCCTGGCCCCCTTTGGTGCCGACCTCGTGCTCCATGTGGAAGGCCCCGGCCTGGAGGTTTACACCAGCCAGGGCTATGCCTGGGCGGTGACCTCCTGCCTGGCGGGGCGGCAGCCGGCGGCCCTCTTTTTCGGCAACACCCCGCTGGCCCGCGACCTGGCACCGCGGGTGGCGGAGCGCATGGACGCGGCCCTGCACGCCGACTGCACCGGGCTGGCCTGGGAGGACGGGCGCTTCGTCTTCACGCGGCCCCTTTACGGCGGGAAGCTCCTTGCCCGTGCGGTCTCCCGGCCGGGTCATCCCGTGCTGGCAACCTTCCGTCCCAACTCGCTGGGGGTGGCGGAGGTGGCAGCCACCTCGCCCGCCTACGAGCGCGTGCAGGTGGAAGTCCCCGCCGGTAGCGTCGCTTCCGTGGTGAAGGAGACCATACGGCAGGTGGCGGGCCGGGTGAGCCTGCAGGAGGCGGAGATCATCGTCTCCGGTGGGCGGGGCGTAGGAGGGCCCGAGGGCTTCCGGGTCATCGAGGAACTGGCGGACGTGCTGGGGGCGGCGGTGGGGGCGTCCCGGGCAGCCGTGGACGCCGGCTGGATCAGCTACGACCACCAGGTGGGCCAGACCGGGAAGGCGGTGTCCCCCAACCTCTACATCGCCTGCGGCATTTCCGGTGCCATCCAGCACCTGGCGGGGATGTCGTCGGCGCGCTGCATCGTGGCCATCAACAAGGACCCCGACGCCTACATCTTCAAGGTGGCCGACTACGGGATCGTGGGGGACCTCTTCCAGGTGGTGCCGGCCCTCACTGCGGAACTGCGCGAGATGCTGGTGCGCGCTTAGGAGCTGGTACCCATGCCGACCCGGCCCATTTACTGGAACGTGCCCGGGTACCTGTGGCTGTACCTGTTCTTTGCCATCACGGTGGGCGTGCTGGCCTGGGGTCTGTGGGGGCATTACCGGGTGATCCGCCGGGGTCCGCGCCAGCCCCTCTGGGATCAGGCCGGGCGCCGCCTGTGGTCCCTGGTGGTGGACGGCCTGTTCCAGAGGCGCTTCTGGACCGACCCCTCCGCGGCGGTGATGCACCTCTTCATCATGTGGGGCATGCTGGTGCTCCTCTTCGGCACCGCCATCGTGCTGCTGGAGGCCGACTTCCACCTCCCCGTCTTTCGGGGCACCTTCTACCTGTGGCTCTCCCTGGCCCTGGACGTTTTCGGGGTCCTGGCGGCCGTAGGGCTGGTGATGGCCCTGGCGCGCCGCTACCTGCTCCGGCCGGCCCGGCTCGACAACCGGGGCGAGGATGCCCTCATCCTGGGCGGGTTGCTGTTCGTGGTGCTCAACGGGTTTGCCCTTGAGGCGCTGCGGCTGGCCGCCTCGCCCGACCCCTGGGCGGCCTGGAGCCCCGTGGGTGCGCTGCTGGCCGCACCCCTGGCGGGGGCGGCCCCGACCACCCTGATGGCCTGGCACCGGGTGTTGTGGTGGTTGCACCTGCTCACGGCCATGGCCCTGGTGGCCTGGCTGCCCTTCTCCAAGTTGCTCCACATCCTTACCGGACCGGCCCACCAGCTCCTGCGGGACCTGGCCCCGCGGGGGGTACTGGCCCCGGTGGACTTCAGCGACGAGGCCCGCGAGGTGTACGGACTCGCCAACCTCGACGAAGTGGGCCCCCGCGGGAGGCTGGCGCTGGAGGCGTGTACCCGCTGCGGGCGCTGCCAGGAGGTGTGTCCGGCCTATCTCTCCGGGAAGCCCCTCACCCCCAAGCAGGTGGTGCTGGACCTGCGTGCTGAACTGGAGGTCGCCCTGCCCTGGCGGCAGCGCGCCGCCACCCCCGCCGCAGCGGGCCATGCAGCCGCGGGTGGCGGGGCGGGCGGAGCCAGCGCCGGCACGAGCAGCGGGCGGGCCGGCGGGGCTCCTGCCACCGGGCCGGCGGCCCGGACCATACCGGGGCAGGTGGTGGAGACGGAGGTAATCTGGTCGTGCACCACCTGCGGGGCCTGCCAGGAGCAGTGCCCCGTGTACATCGACCACCCACCGCTCCTTGTGGAGATGCGGCGGTACCTGGTCATGGTGGAAGGAGAATTCCCGTCCGAGGCCCAGCTTGCGCTGCGCAACGTGGAGGTCAACTACAACCCCTGGGGGGTGGGCTGGGCGGACCGCGCGGCCTGGGCGGAAGGGCTCGGAGTGCCTGACTTCTCCGCCGTGGTGACCGAGCATCCCGATGCCTGGCTCTACTGGGTGGGCTGTGCGGGGGCCTTTGACGCGCGCAACCGACAGGTGGCGGCCGCGGTGGCGGGCCTCCTGCAGAAGGCGGGAGTGCCCTTCGGCATCCTGGGCACCCGCGAGAGGTGCTGCGGTGACCCCGCCCGCCGGCTGGGGAACGAGTATCTCTTCCAGACCCTGGCCGAGCACAATGTGGCTGCCCTCACCGGTGCGGGTGTACGCCGCATCATCACCGCCTGCCCCCACTGCTACCATGTGCTGAGCCGGGAGTACCCCGCCCTGGGCGGGCAGTTCCAGGTGGTGCACCACACCGCCTTCCTGGCCGACCTGCTGAGAGAGGGCAGGCTGAAGCCCGCCCGGCAGGCTGCCGGCGAGGGGGTCGTGTACCACGATTCGTGCTACCTGGGCCGCTACGCGGGAATCTACGACGCACCCCGGCACATCGTGGACGCCCTGGGCGCCAGGCGGGTGGAGTTACCGCGGGCGCGTGCCCGCAGCTTCTGCTGCGGGGGCGGGGGCGGCCGCACTTTCCTGGAGGAATCGCTGGGCAAACGCATCAACCTGATGCGCACCGACGAGATCGTGGGGCAAGGTGCGAAAACGGCGGTGACCGCCTGTCCCTTCTGCCTCACCATGCTGGAAGACGGGGCCAAAGAGAGGGACCGGGCCTTCACCGTGCTCGACGTGGCTGAACTGCTGAGCCGTCACCTGTGACCGGGCGCCGGGAAGTGCCCTGGCGCCGACGCGGGCGCCCCCGGTTCGGCCTCAAGCGGGCCGGGCGGGGGCGTCCGTTGTTGCCCTGGGGAAGGAGGTGCAGGCGGTAGAGGAGGTTGCCCGCCCAGGTGACGATTTCTTCCGAGCGCCGGATGGCCAGCCCCTTGCAGGCCGCCTTGCCCCCGATGGTGAGGGCGGCCACGCTGCTCACCACCAGGACCTGAGGCATGAGATGGCCGGCGTGTGGGAAAAGGGTGACCAGCCTCACCACCAGGGTGGAGGCGGCGGCGCCGCTTAGGGTTCCGCAAACGTCACCCACCACGTCGGCGCAGAAGTTGTTCACCTTTTCGGCGTTGCGCACCATCCAGAGGGCCTGGCGGGCGCCGGGCTTCTTCTTGGCGGCGCGGGCGTGGAAGGGTGCCTCCGAGGCGGCGGCGGTGGCCACGCCCACTATGTCAAACACCACCCCCACCGCCACCACCACCAGGATGGCGAACACGGCGGGGATGATACCGAGGCGAGAGGTAAGCGCCTGGGTGGGGACCGCCAGGCCGAGCGAAATACCGAAGGCCAGGGCGGCCATGATCAACCCGTAGCGCAACCCCTGGCGCGCCGCCGACCGGCCCTCATTCCGCCGGCGCAACCGGCCCGCGCCCGCGTGGTTGCGTCTGGGTCCTTTGTCGTCTTCGGCCAACCCGACCCCTCACCCCCAACACCTTCTATATTTTGCTTTACGCCCACCCATCTCCTCCCCGGCGCCTTGAGGTGCCTTGAGAAGGAGAATTGCGCCCGGGGGCGAAAAGTTAAGGGAACGAGGAACGGAGGAGGGCTGATTTTGGAGAAGCTCATCGAGGTCAAGGACCTGAAGACCTACTTCTTCACCTCCGACGGGGTCCTCCCCGCCGTGGACGGGGTGAGCTTCCACATCAACCGGGGCGAGACCCTGGGGGTGGTGGGCGAGTCCGGTTGCGGAAAAAGCGTGACGTCGCTCTCCATCATGCGACTGGTACCCATCCCTCCCGGCCGGTATGTGGGCGGGGAGATCCTCTTCGAAGGCCAGGACCTGCTCAAGAAGTCGGAGCCAGAAATGCGCAAGATCCGCGGCAACGATATCGCCATGATCTTCCAGGAGCCCATGACCTCGCTCAACCCGGTGTACACCATCGGGGACCAGATCGCGGAGGCCATCCAGCTCCACCAGGGTCTGAAGCGCCGTGAGGCGCTCGCCAAGGCCGAGCACATGCTGCGGCTGGTGGGCGTGCCCGATCCTCACCGCCGCATCCGGGAGTATCCCCACCAGCTGTCCGGGGGTATGCGGCAGCGGGCCATGATCGCCATGGCCCTCTCCTGCAATCCCAAGCTACTCATTGCGGACGAGCCCACCACGGCCCTGGATGTCACCATCCAGGCCCAGATCCTGGAGCTCATGAAGAGCCTGAAGCGGGAGCTGGGGATGGCCATCATGCTCATCACCCACGACCTGGGCGTGATCGCTGAGATGGCCGAGCGCGTGGTGGTGATGTACTCGGGGAAGGTAGTGGAGGAGGCGGCGGTTTACGACCTGTTCCGGCAGCCCCTGCACCCCTACACGGAGGGCCTGCTCACCTGCATCCCCCGCATCGACCGTCCCCGGGGGAGGTTGCACGTCATCGAGGGAGTGGTACCGAACCCCCTGGAGTTCCCGCCCGGGTGTCGTTTCCACCCGCGGTGCCCCTACGTCCAGGACATCTGCCGGAGCCAGGAGCCGCTCCTGGTGGACCAGGGTTCGCGCCGCATCGCCTGCCACTTCGCGCCGTCCGAGCGGCGCCCGGCCAGGGAGGTGGCCTGAGTGAGCGTGGTATTGAAGGAAGAGACGGGTCCCGCCCCGGCCGCGCAGGGCGACAACCTGCTGGAGGTGGTGGACCTCAAGAAGTACTTCCCCATCTACGGGGGCGTGTTCTCCCGGGTGGTGGGCTACAACTACGCCGTGGACGGCGTCTCCTTCGAGGTGAAGCGGGGGGAGACCTTCGGCCTGGTGGGCGAGTCCGGTTGCGGCAAGACCACGGCGGGCCGGGCCATCCTCCGGTTGACGCCCGCTACCTCGGGCAAGGTGTACTTCGACGGGCAGGACGTTTTCGCCCTGACGCCGGCCCAGATGCGCCGGCTGCGCCGGGAGATGCAGATCATCTTCCAGGACCCCTATGCCTCGCTTAACCCGCGCATGACGGTGGGGGAGATCATCGGCGAACCCCTGGAGATCCACGGGGTGGCACGGGGGGCCAGGAAGCAGGAACGGGTCAAGGAGTTGTTACGGGTCGTGGGCCTGCAGGCTTCCGACGCGCGTCGTTACCCGCACGAATTCTCGGGCGGTCAGCGCCAGCGCATCGGGATCGCCCGTGCCCTGGCCCTCAATCCCAAGCTGATTATCTGTGACGAACCCGTTTCCGCCCTGGACGTCTCCATCCAGTCTCAGATCCTCAACCTGCTGGATGAGTTGCAGGAGCAGTTCGGTCTCACGTATATATTCATTGCCCACGGGTTGCACGTGATCAAGCACGTGTCCGACCGGGTGGGCGTCATGTATCTGGGCAAGCTGGTGGAGGTGGCGGCCGCCGACGATCTTTTTGCGGACCCGTACCATCCCTACACCGAAGCCCTGCTCTCCGCCATCCCCATCCCCAACCCGGAGGTCCGACGGGAGCGCATCGTGCTGGAAGGGGACGTACCCAGCCCCATCAATCCCCCGCCCGGTTGCCGGTTCCACACCAGGTGCCGCTACGTGCAGGACCGGTGTCGTGAGGAAGAACCAGCGCTGCGGAGACTCGAAGGCGGAAGGCAGGTGGCGTGCCACTTTCGCCCCTGAGTCGGCCCGACATCGCCACCTGGCTTGCGTCACCACCCGCGCGTGACCGCCCGCGCGTGGCTGCCGAGCGTCGCCACCGGGCGTGGGCGCCCGCAGGGTGACCGCCCGCCGCGGCGCTCAATAGGAGAGGGGGAGCGGGGCATGGAGGGGGGTTCGGAGGGAGGCCGCAAGCCGCTGGGTACGGCGCGCATGCTGGCCTACAGCCTGGGTTCCCTGGGCGCATCCGTCCCGGGCCAGGCTTTTTCTGCGTATGCGGTCTTCTTTTATGTGGACGTCCTCAAGCTGCCGGCGCTGTGGGTGGCCACCATAGGTATGACCCTGTACGGGATCTGGAATGCCTTCAACGACCCCATGCTGGGCTACCTGTCCGATCGCACCAGGACGCGCTGGGGCCGCCGCATTCCCTGGATTGCGGGTGGCCTGTTGCCCCTGGTGGTGTTCTTCATCCTGGTGTGGACGCCGCCCGCCCTGGCCCCGGGCGGCCTCTTCGCCTACTTCCTGGTGATCATTTTCCTGTACGATTTCTTCTTCACCCTGGTGGTGCTCAACTGGACCTCCCTGTTCCCGGAGATGTTCCCCAGCCTCAGGGAACGGGCCGTGGTGTCGGCCTGGCGGCAGATCTTCGGGAACCTGGGCCTCGTCGTGGGGGTGGCCCTGGCCCCCATGCTGTACAGCAGCATCGGCTGGGCGAAGACGGGCATCGTCCTGGGACTGCTCACCGGCGCGGCCCTGGGCATTTCCCTGCTCGGCAGCCGGGAGGATCCCTCCCTGCCCACCGAGCCCCTCTCCCTGGGGCCCGCCCTCCGTTACACCCTGGCCAACCGGTCTTTCCTGACCTTTGTGTTCACCAGCCTTACGGTACAGTTTGCCTTCACCGTGCTGCTGGCCGCCCTGCGTTTCTACACCAAGTACGTGCTGCATCTCGGCGACGAGCAGCACACCATCATGCTGGTGGCCTGTTTCGTGATGGTGTTCATTCTGCTCCATCCCTGGGGCCGTATCACCGTACGGCTGGGCGCCCGCAAAACCATGATGCTGGGCATCGCCATCTTCGGAATTGCCCTCCTGCCGGCCTGGTTCGTGAGTGACTTCATGGGGGGTGTGGTGTTCGCCGCCCTGCTCGGTGTGGGGTTGCCCGCCCTGATGCTGCTCCTGGACGTGCTCATCTCCGACGTCATCGACGAGGACGAATTGCGCTCGGGCACCCGGCGGGAGGGCATGTACTTCGGCGTCCACGCCCTGGTCATCCGCCTGGGTATCTCCTTCAACGGCCTGGTGATGGGTACCGTCCTCACCGCGACGGGGTACGATCCCCACCTGGCGGTACAGCCCGCCTCTGCCATCTGGGGCCTGCGGTTCCTGATGGGCGGCGTTCCCCTGGTGGCCCTGGCCATCGCCTTCGCTTGCATGGTACTGTATCCCCTGTACGGGAAGCGGCTGGCGGAGGTCAAGGCGGAAATCGCCCGGCGCCGGGCTCTGGGTGCCTGACCGCGGGGGCGATTGCCGGTTGAGTGGGGTTGCAGGCGGGCTGAGCGGGAGTCCGAGCCGGTCCGGCGAAGCGGCGGGCGGGACCGGCGGGGGCACCGGATACAAGGCCTTCAACCCCCTGGAGATCCCCGCCTGCCGGGCCAGGGTGCTGGGGACGGGCTTTGTGGGCGGTAAGGCCAAGGGCCTGTTCCTGGCCGAGCAGGTGCTGGCACGTCACGGCCTCCTGGGCACGCGGGTTACAATCCCCCCCACCTGGGTGTTGCCCACGGGCGTTTTTGAGCGGTTCCTGGACGACAACGGTCTGGGCCGCTTCAGCCCGGGTGCCCGGTCGGGGGAGGAGTACGAGGAGATCGTCTCCCATTTCCGCCGCGCCCCCCTCCCCGGGCAGGTGCGCGAGCGGCTGGCTTCCTGGCTGCGGGAAGTGGATTACCCGCTGGCGGTGCGTTCCTCGGCGTTTCTGGAGGACAGCCTGCGCTATTCCTTCGCGGGCAAGTACCACACCGTGTTCATCCCCAACCGGGGGCACCTGGTGGCTCGCCTGGAGGCGCTGGAGGCAGCCATCAAGGAAGTGTACGCCTCCGTGTACTGCCCCGACGCGGTGGCCTACCGGCAGCGCCGGGGGCTGGGGGACGACAGTATGGCGGTGATCCTGCAGAAGCTGGTGGGTGAGGAACACCGCGACCTGTTCTACCCCGAGATCTCCGGCGTGGGGTTTTCCCGCAACTACCGTTGCTGGAGCGAGCGGGTGCGCCCCGGGGACGGTGTGTTGCGCCTCGCCTTCGGGCTGGGCACACGCTGCACGGGTCGCGGCTACGCCCGCCTGGCTTCCCTCACCAATCCCGACCTCCGGCCGGAGGGCAACGACCCCCGCGATGTGGCGCGCTACTCCCAGGAGATTTTCGATGCCCTGCACCTTCCCTCGGGCCGGCTGCAGTCGTGGAACATCAACGCCCGGCCGGACGTGGTGGCCTGCCACCCCCACTTCTCCCGCTACGCCCAGCTCTACCTGCCGGGCAGCAACGAGCTGGTGCCTCCGCCTCCCGTGCTGCCGGGGGGCCCCCCCGGTACCCGGTACGTCTTCAGCTTCCCCGACCTGGCCCGGCATTTCGGCCCCGTAATCGACACCGCACGCGAACTCTTCACGCTGCTGGAAAGCCCCGGGGCCATGGACACCCCGGTGGACGTCGAGTTCACTTACGCCACCGCTTCCGGCGAATTTGCCCTCGTGCAGGCGCGTCCTCTCTCCAGTTACGAGGAGTTCCGCCCCGTCCGTGTACCTTCGCCGCTACCGGGGGAGGTCATCCTGCAAGGCGACCGCATGATGACCAACGGGCAACTCGAGGACGTGAACCACCTGGTTTACGTGGACCCGGACCTCTACCGGGAGACGGCCGACAAGGCCCGCGTGGCGAGAGAGGTGGGGCGGATTAACGACCAACTGGCGGGGGATAGGTACATCCTGGTGGGGCCGGGACGCTGGGGATCGTCCCATCCCGCGCAGGGGGTACCCGTCCAGTATCGGGAGGTCGCCCACGCCGGCCTGCTGGTGGAGCTGGGTTCGCGGGAAGAGGCCTTCATCCCCGAGCTATCTTATGGCACGCACTTTTTCGCTGACCTGGAGAACGACCGTATCCTCTACCTGCCCGTGTTCACCCACCTGGGCACCAACGTGTACAATCGGGAGTGGTTCGACCGTTATCCCGCCGAGGGTACCGGTCACCCGGCGGTGAGGATCTACCGCGGCAGGTTCTCCGCCTACCTGGACGGCCACCAGCCGCTGGGAGTGGTGGTGCGAAGGCCCTGAGGGAGATCGCCCGCCCGGAAAAGCATTCTCTTGCGGGGGGGCCGAGCATCGTGTATGCTGGGGGCGCACGGGGGGATGGGCATGAAGGCGGTCAAGGTGGAGCGGTTGGGCATGGACATGGTGTCCGACCAGGTGGTGGTGTTTCTCAAGGAGGTGGACGGCAGCCGGTCGCTGCCCATATGGATCGGTCACCTGGAGGCCGGGTCCATCGCCCTGGCGCTGGAGGGGGTGCAGCCCCCCCGTCCCATCACGCACGATCTTCTGAAGAGTGTGCTGGAGGCCCTGGGTGCCCGGGTCAGACGGGTCGCCATCAACGACCTTCGTAACGAGACTTTCTACGCCCTCATCGAAGTGGAAGTGGACGGGCGCGTCTTCGAACTGGACTCCCGGCCCAGCGATGCCCTGGCCCTGGCCCTGCGCACGGAGGCGCCCATCTTCGTGGCCGAGCAGGTGTTGGATCAGGCCGGCGTGCGCCCTGGCGAGGGGGAAGAAAGTGGATAGCTTCGTCATACCGGTAGCCAACGGGGTGCTGCCCCGGCCGGAGGGCGGGGTGGTGACGGGGATCTTCGTCAATCCCTACGCAGCCAGCGTGCTGCAGGAGGCAGGACCGGAGGCCGACATCCTGCTCTGCCCTTATTCGGTGGCCAGGGGAAAGCTGTACCCGGTGGGGGTGATGGTTTCCGTCCAGGAGGCCTGGATGCAGCCCGTCTACCTGGGCGGCCCGGCCGGTCCCTACCGCAAGGTCACGGCGCTGTTCGCACGGGTCAGCGGGCGGGGGCGCTACCGCGCCGGTTCCTTCTCCCGGCGCGGCCGCACCGTCCTGGCGTCGCGGCTGGATGCGGTCGACGTGGCCGCCCTGCGGGCACAGGGTTATCCCGTCCTGGACGGGGCCGGCTGGCAGGCACTGGGCGGCCACACCAGCTTCCAGGGGGCGGACGACGTGCTGGTGACCCTGGACGGCGTGGAATACGAGTCGGGGCGGCGGGTGCAGTTGACGGGGAACGTGGGCGGGATCATCCCGCCCGATCAGGCCCACACCGTTGAGCACGGTATTATCCGCGCGCTGGCCCAGTACGCCCTGTGCACGCCCCGCCTCCTGCGGGAGACCTTCGCCCAGGAGGGGCGTGAACTGGCGCAGTCCCTCGAGGTGGGTTTCCGCTTGCGCCTGCCGGAGGTGTTTGGGGTGACGCGCACGGGGGCGTGCGGCAACCCGCTCTCCGACCTGGCCCACTTTTACCTGGCCCGGGAACTGGTGGAGAGGCTGGCGGAAGGGGAACCCTATCCCCGCTCCCTGGAGGCGGCCCGCAACGTCACCCTGTCCCGGCTGGTGGAGGACCTCGACCTGACCGACCGGGCCCCTTTCCGGGTGCCACGTGCGCTGAAACACGGCATGTTCCACGACGACACCCTCCCGGACCTCACCACCCTGAAGCGGGTGCTGGCCCGTTTCCCCGCTTCGCCCTGGTCGTAGGCCGGCGCGCACCTCCGGGTCGGGGGTGCGGTGCCCCAAGGGCCGCCCAGAACGCCGGAGGGCCGGAAGGAGGTGGACCCGTGGACCTGGTGCGCATCGGCGAGAAGGTGCTCAGCCGCCAGAAGCTGGCCGAGGCCATCGACCGCATACTGGAGATGCGTGCGCGCGGGCTCTCTCAGCAGGAGGTGGCGGATCGGGTGGGGGTGGACCGCACCTTCGTGTCCCGCCTGGAAACGCTGGGCGAGGTCCGCAAGGGACGCACCATTGCGGTGGTGGGGTTCCCGGTGGAAAACCGGGCCGAACTGGAACAGGTGGCGCGGGAGGAGGGGGTGGACTACACCTTCCTGCTGACGGATCGGGAGCGCTGGGAGTTCCTGGAGGGAAAGAGCGGCATTGAGCTTTTCAACCAGATAATGTCCATCATATACGCGGTGCGGGAACACGATGTGGTCATCCTGATGGGGTCCGACCGCCGGGTGAGCCTGATGAAGGGGCTGGTGGACAAGGAGGCTATCCTCGTCCCGCTGGGCACCTCGCCCATGACGCAGGGCGCGACGGTGGACCCGGAGAGGTTCCGCTCCCTCATACGCTCCGTCAAATCCCCCTAGGCCGAGCCGGCGATCCCACGGTCGGCACGTGGCGGGAGCAGAATTGACGCGGAGAGGCCGTCATAAGATATCTCGTGCCCGGGTGGGGTTGTGCTTGCGGTCCGGTGCCGGGCGGGGTTGCGGTGGTGAGCCGGTGCCGGGTACGGGCCCGGGTCACTTCCAAGGGAAGGGACCGCTGCCAGTGACTTTTGCCTGTGTGTTCGCTTCGCCCGCCGTCGGCTCTGCTGCGGAAGGGGACGCTTCGCGCGACCGCGGTGCGCACCGGCTGCTGCCCCGCGCGGCCAGGGCGGTAGCGGGGCTGGACCTTCCCTGGCGCCGGCGACTGGTGCGGGTGATCGACGCGGAGGGAGAGGGAGGGTGGGTGGCCATCCTCCCCGCGGACGCGCCGGCCCAGAGGGTGAACCGGACCTTGCGACAGCTTGCCCGCCGCGGCGCGGGGACGATCAGTGTCTCCCCCCGATTGGGGGTTTCCGGCCCCGGGCTGCACCTGTGGATGGCTGCCTGCCTGAGGGCTGCCCTCCTGCTGGCGAGGGCGGCTGCGGGAAGGCCGCGACACGCCCTGGTGGTGGGGGCCGATACTCCGGCGGGGCGCCTGGCCCTGGCCTGGCTGGCGGTACGGGTCAGGTACATCTCCGTGGGCGACACGCCCGGCACCGGGCGGGCTCTCCTGGCCGACCGGTTGCTCGCCGACCTGGGGGTGGCGGTGCAGTGGGAGCCCGTGGAGGTCCCGGGGCCGCCCTGGGAAGGGGACCTGGTGGTCTGGGCGGACGGTAAGCGATCCCCGGCGCGGGAGATACGTGCGCCCATTTGGCTGGGTTGTGGGCCCGGGCAGGCGCACCCGCAGCGCACCAACCGGTACCGCCCGCCCGCGGGGCAGGTGGCTCCCGACTGCGGGGCGGGGTGGGCAGAACGGCCGGCAGGGGCTGCACTGATCCTGGATGCCCTCATTGCGGGGGTGGGCCTCGAGGGATTACCCCCCTGGTGGTGGAGGGAGTGGGGCTGGCCACCGGGGTTCCTGCCCGCGGGCGGGTTGGAGGCGGCACTGTTGCGGCGCCCCCCGGCTTCGGCGGGACGGGCGCGCGAGGGCTGGCGGGGACCGGCCCGGGTACTGGACGAAGTGTGGCGGCTGGCCGTGGAGCGGGGATGGGCGCTGGCCGGCGCCGTGCTGGCCCCGGAGAGTGGGGCCGTGCCGGTCCCGGAGGGTGACGCTGTGCTGGCCCCGGAGGGTGACGCGGCGAGGCCGGGTCCCTTCCGGGCGTCACGGGCGTCACGGGTGGCGTGGTTGACAGGTATGGGGGGTCCGCATATAATCTGGAATGCCGTTGGATGAGCACCGGGCTTGCGTCCCGGGGCCTTCATATATTGCCGGTGGAATCCGATTACTATAGGAGTCGAGACCCCGGAGAGGAGAAGGTGAGGTGGCCCAGAAAGAGATTGTCCTTTCGCCGGAGGGCCTGGAGAAGCTCGAGAAAGAGCTGGAGTACCTCAAGTCGGTCCGCCGGCGGGAAGTGGCGGAGAGGATCAAGCAGGCCCGCCAGTTCGGCGACCTCGACGAGAACTCCGAGTACGAGGACGCCAAGAATGAGCAGGCCTTCGTGGAAGCGCGCATAGCCGAACTGGAAAACGTGCTGCGCTATGCGCGTGTCCTCAACCGCGAGGCCATCGACCCCGAGCGGGTCAGCCTGGGGTCAAAGGTAACCCTGCGCGACCTGGACACGGGGGACGAGTTCACCTACACCATCGTCTCCTCGGCGGAAGCCGATCCCGCGGCCGGCCGCATCTCCGATCAGTCGCCCGTGGGCCGTGCCGTCCTGGGGCAGAGGCCGGGGGCACAGGTGGAGGTGGCGGCGCCGCTGGGACGGTTCCGTTACGAGATCGTGGCCCTGGGGAGGTAAGACACCGGGTTGACCGACATCTTGGAAGCCCGCCGCGCGCGGCTCGACCAGTGGAGGGACAAAGGGGTCGACCCCTTCGGGGGAAGGTTCGACCGCACCCACCTCGCCCGGGAAATCAAGGAGGGGTTCGCCGAACTGGAGGGCGCCCGGGTAAGGGTGGCGGGCCGGGTGATGGGCTTCCGGGTTCACGGCAGGGCCAGTTTCGTCGACCTGCAGGACGTCTCCGGCCGCGTCCAGATCTACGCCCGCGCGGACGTGCTGCCTGCGGGACAATACGAGGATTTCACCCTCCTCGATGTGGGGGACATCATAGGGGCATGGGGCAGTGTCATGCGCACCCGGCGGGGCGAGATTTCGGTACAGGCCGAGGGGTGGCAGCTTTTGGCCAAGTCCTTGCGGCCCCTGCCGGAGAAGTGGCACGGCCTGCGGGATGTGGAACTCCGTTACCGTTACCGCTACCTCGATCTCATGGTCAATCCCGGGGTGCGCGACGTGTTCCTTACCCGGGCCGCCATCCTGCGGGCCATCCGCAAGTTCCTGGATGAGCGTGGCTTCCACGAGGTGGAGACCCCGGTCATGAGCCCGGTGGCGGGGGGAGCCACCGCCCGTCCTTTCATCACCCATCACAATGCCCTGGACCTTGACCTCTACCTGCGCATCGCCCTGGAACTGCACCTGAAGCGTCTCATAGTGGCGGGGCTGGAGAAGGTGTACGAGATCGGCCGGGTGTTTCGCAATGAAGGCATATCCACCCGCCACAACCCGGAGTTCACCATGCTCGAACTCTACCAGGCCTACGCCGACTACGGGGATATGATGGAACTCACCGAGCAGATGGTGTCGCAGGTGGCGCAGGAGGTGCTGGGGAGCACCATCATAACCTATCAGGGCGAACGCATCGAGCTGGCCCCTCCCTGGCCGCGCATCAGGCTATGGGATGCCGTGGGCCGGTTCGCCGGGCTCGGGCCGGATGACATCCGGGATGACGATGCGGCCGCCCGCGTGGCGGCGAAACGCGGGTTGCGCATGGACAAGCCCCCCACCAAGGCGGGTGTGATCGAGAAGATCCTGGAAGAAGAAGTCGAGCCTCACCTGGTGCAGCCCGCCTTCCTGGTGGACTATCCGGTGGAGATGTCCCCCCTGGCCAGGCGCCGGGCCGATGACCCCTCCCTGGTCTACCGGTTCGAGGCCTTTGTGGCAGGGCGGGAGATAGCCAATGCCTTCTCCGAGTTGAACGACCCCATCGACCAGAGGGAGCGCTTCATGCAGCAGGCGGCCATGCGGGCCCGGGGCGACGAGGAGGCGCACCCCTTCGACGAGGATTTCCTGCTCGCCCTGGAGTACGGCATGCCCCCCACCGGCGGGCTGGGGGTGGGCGTGGACCGCCTGGTGATGCTCCTCACCGATTCACCGTCCATACGGGACGTGATCCTCTTCCCGCTCCTGCGCCCGCGCCCGCCCGAAGACTAGGGTGGCGACCGCAGGCGATCAGACGCGGATGGTCTGCCAGCGACGGCTCCGGAAGCGGAAGATGACCAGGATGGCGCGGGCCCACTGGTCACAGGCGATGGCGCCCCATACGCCATACAGGCCGAGGGAGAGGGCGAGGGCCCCCAGGTAACCCAGGCTGAGCCGCACCCCCCATATCCCCACCAGGGTGAGGTACAGGGGCCACCTGGTGTCGCCCGCCCCGCGCAGGGCCCCGGCCAGGACTGCGTACAGGGCCAGGCCGGGCTGGGAAATGGCGGCCATCCGCAGGGCGGTGCTGGCCAGGGCTGTCACCCGGGTGTCCGTAGTGTACATGCGGGCCAGGGGAAGCGACCAGAGGGCGAAAACCAGCGACATGGCGGTCACCAGGCCGAAGGCCAGCATGCGGGCCATGTAGGCGTAGCGTTCTGCCAGCCGGGGCTTGCGGGCCCCCAGCGACTGGCCGACCAGGGCGGTGGCGGAGATGGCGAAGCCCATGGTGATGGGAAAGGTGAGGTTGGTCAGGTTCACGGCGATCTGGTGGGCGGCGTAGGTGGTCATGCCGAGGGAGGTGACCACCCGCACGAACATGAGGATGCCGAAGGACATGGCCAGTTGCTCGGCCGCACTGGGGATGCCCACGTTGAGGATCCGCCGCAGGAGCCCCAGGTCGGGCCGGTAGCGGGACCAGGAACTCACGTTTAGGCCGCACCGGCCAGTGGCAGTGGCCACCAGGAAAGCCATGCACCCCCATAGCCCGCTGAGCAGGAAAGAGAGGCCTGCCCCGGGCAGGCCCAGGGCGGGCAGCCCCATCCTGCCCCCCACCAGCAGGTAGGCGACCAGCACGTTGAGCGCCGTGCCCACCGCATTGACCAGCATGGGGGTATGCGTGTCCCCGGCGCCTCGCAGGCTGGCTCCCAGGCACATGGCCGTGGCACTGAGGGGGATACCGGCAAAGAGGAAACGCAGGTAGGGGACGGCCATGTCCGCCGCCGCGCCCTCCAGGCCCATCACGCGCACCGCGGGCCGGGCCAGGGTGGCCCCCACCGCCGCGACCAGGGCGGCGAGCGCAGCCGTGGCCACGGCCGCCTGGCGCAGGGCGGCGCGGGCCGTGTCTGCGTCGCCAGCCCCCACCGAGCGGGCCACGATGGTGGTGGCTCCCGCCCCCAGGGCGAAAAAGCCGGATACGAAGAACCACTGCAACTGGTTGGACACACCCACGGCGGCGATGGCATCCGCCCCCAGGCCCCCCACGATGGTGAGGATGAAGACCTGGGCCAGGCCAAAGAAAAGCTGTTCCGCCACCGAGGGCCAGGCCAGCCTCAGCACGTGGCGGGCGAGCACGCCGCCGGGCGCGGTTTCCGATACGGTTACGAAGGAGGGGACCGCGTTACTTCGCGCCACGGAATATCGTATTAGCCGCCCCGGCCCTTTTTCCTCCCCCGGCCCGTCGCCCGCTGCGTCGCGCTGCCCTGGGTCTCGCCGGGGCGTTTGGCCGGTGGGTCGCGGTGGTGCGTCTCCTTGCGTTGGCCCGGCGGGTTTCGCCCGGCTGGGGGCGCGGGTCAGGTCAGGCGAGGGCCTCGACCGGCCCGATATGGACCTTGATGCCGCGCGAGGCCAGTTCCTCCAGGAACAGATCTGGAGGTACCACGCCCTCGGCTTCGGGGGCGACCACGCCGGGGCGGTTGATCTGGCCCCGCCCGATGAGGAGGGCTCCGATGGCCAGGGGCACCCCGGTGAGGTTCATCATGCGGTCCACGGCCGCCAGCACCACCCGGGCCGGACGGCCGTCCTTCTCGCCCCGCACCTCCACGTGGATGCCCGAGAGGGGGCGGGCGGGCCTGCCCAACTTCTCCAGCACGGGGAGCAGGGGCTTGAGGAGGCGTCCCAGGCGATCCTTGCGGGCGGGCGTGGCGGTGAGGCCCAGCCTGGCCACCACGACCGCCAGCCAGTTGAGGAATCCCTCCGTGAGGCCGCCCCGCAGGCTGACCTCCTGCAGCCCGGGCATGAAGCGTGGGATGGTCACCGGCTCGGGGTGACCGACATGGTACACTGCCACCGGTCCGATGGGGTCGGGGAAGGTGACCACCTTGCGGCCCGTGCCGGCGGGGACGCGGACCATGGTGCCTCCCGTGAAGGTGGGGACGCTGCCTGTAAAGATGTGCATGGTGTGCAGGACCACGGCGTACCCTTCCGAGTCGGCCGAGGCACCGCACCAGGCGATGTGGACCTCGCGGGCGGAGTCCAGCATGTCCACGCCCTTGCGGGCCAGCACGTTGGACAGCCCGGGGGTCCAGCCCAGCCCGGTGAGGACGGTGACGCCCCGTTGGCGGGCTTCCGCATCGAGTTCCAGCACGGCCTCCATGGCATCGTGGTCGTCACATATGCTGACGTAGGGCCTGCCGGCATCGATGGCCGCTCGCGCCACCGGGACCTCGAAGAGGTAGAAGGGTCCGATGGCCCCGGCCGCCACGTCGTGCTCCGCCATGAGCTGCACCAGGGCGTCGTGGTCCCGGGCGTCCACGGCACGGGCCTGCGCCCGGGGACCGATGGAGGCTGCCACCTGCTTTGCCTTCTCCAGGTTGCGGTCTGCAATGGTGAGGACTTCCACCTCAGACGCGCGCCCCAACTCCCTCGCCGCCCGGCTGCCCATGTCGCCTGCCCCGCCCAGCACCACGACCTTCACCGCGGGAGCCCCCTTTCTGAGTATTCTTCTTCGGGGGAATTCGCTGACGGAGGGTAGTTTCCTGCCACCCCTGCGAGAGCGTCCCGGCGGCGTCAGAGGACCTTACTCAGGAAGGAGCGGGTGCGCTCATGCCGCGGCGAACCGAATACCTGTTCCGGTGGGCCCTCTTCCAGGATGACGCCGTGCTCCAGGAACATGATGCGGTCGGCCACCTCGCGGGCGAAGCCCATCTCGTGGCTCACCACCAGCATGGTCATGCCTTCCCGGGCCAGGTCTTTCATCACCGCCAGCACCTCGCCGATCATCTCTGGATCCAGGGCGGAGGTGGGCTCGTCGAAGAGCATGAGCTTGGGCCGCATGGCCAGGGCCCGGGCTATGGCCACCCGCTGCTGCTGGCCGCCGGAAAGCTGGGCGGGCAGGTTGTTCACCTTGGCCGCCAGCCCCACCTTGGCCAGCAGCTGGCGGCCCAACTCTTCTGCCTCGCCCCGCGGCATCCCCAGTACCTTCATGGGGGCCAGGGTGACGTTCTCCAGCGCGGTGAGATGGGGGAACAGGTTGAAGAGCTGGAACACCATGCCCACCTGGCGCCTGATCTGGCACACGGGGGCGTGACGCTCGGTGATGCACTGGCCGTCGATGTACACCTGGCCGGAGGTGGGCTCCTCGAGGCGGTTGATGCAGCGCAAGAGGGTACTCTTTCCCCCTCCGCTTGGTCCGATGATTACCACCACTTCCTGCCGGGCGACTTCGAAGCTGACGCCTTTCAGCACCTCAAGGCGGCCGAAGTACTTGTGCAGGTCCTTGACCACCAGCATGGGTCCGTTCACGGCCGCTCACCTACCTTCGGGACGGTGCTCACGCTTCAGTTTGATCTCCATCCAGGACACCAGCCGGGTGAAGGGCAGGGTCATGGCCAGGTAGAGGAGGGACACCGTAATCCAGATGGGGAACGGGCGGAAGCTCCGGCCCGCGGAAATCATGCCCCGGAAGAGCAACTCTTCCATGGAGATGATAGAGACCATGGAAGAGTCCTTGAGCATGGCGATGAACTCGTTGCCCAGGGGGGGCAGGACCCGCCGGAAGGCCTGGGGGAGGATGACGTAACGCATGGCCTGCGCCGGCGTCATCCCCAGGGAGAGGGCGGCTTCCGTTTGGCCCCGCTCGATGGACTGGATGCCCGCCCGGAATATCTCGGTGACGTAGGCGCCGCAGTTGATGCTGAGGGCGGCGATGGCGTCCACCACCATGTTGGGTTTGTAACCGAAGAGCTGGGGAAGGCCGAAGTGGATGAGCATGATCTGGGCCAGCAACGGGGTGCCGCGGAAGAAGTCCACGTAGGCGGCTGCGGGCCAGGAAAAGATCTTGAACCGGGACAGACGGGCGATGGCCGCAAAGAGGCCGATGATGGTGCCCAGGGCGGTAGTGACCACGGTGAGGCGCAGGGTGAGCCAGGCCCCGCCTACGAGAAAAGGAAAGTAACGCTCGACCACCTGCCAGTCGAGGCTCACGGGGTTTCACCTCCAGTTAGAGAAAGGGGAGGGGTGTTGAGGTAACGCCCCTCCCCTTGCCCGCCGTTCGAACCTCACTTGCCGAAGTACTGGGCGTAGAGTTCGTCGTACTTGCCGCTGGCCTTCAGGGCGGCCAGGGCGCGGTTCACCTTAGCGTGCAGTTCGGTGTCCTCCTTGCGCATGGCCATGCCCAGGTACTCCACGTTGATGGGCTCACCGATGACGAAGGGGTCGCCCGGGTTGGCCTTCATGTGCTCCGCCGCCACGGGCAGGTCGATGACGCAGGCCACGGCACCGCCCACCTTCACCTCGTTGATGGCATCGGGGGTACTCTTGAACTTCTTAATGTTGACGAGTTTCTTGCCCTCACCCTTGAACTTCTCGTTCAGCTTTTCCATGGCATACTGGCCGGTGGTGTTGACCTGGACGGAGACGTTCTTTCCGGCCAGATCATCCGGTCCCTTGATGCCCGCGTCCTTGTGGGACATGATCACCTGCCCGGACTTGAAGTACGGGTCGGAGAACGTAACTGCCAGGGCGCGTTCATCGGTGATGGTCATGCCCGAGATGATGATGTCGATCTCCTTGGCCAGCAGGGCGGGGATGAGGCCGTCCCAGGCCATGTTGCGGATGTCGGCCTTGAAGCCGGCTTCCTCGGCGATGGCCCGTATCAGGTCCATGTCGAAGCCCTTCAGTTCGCCCGTCTTCTCGTCCACCCACTCAAAAGGCGGATAGGCGGCCTCCGTACCCACCTTGACGACCGGCCTCTCCGGTTCGGGCGGCGGTTGCTGGGCTGCCGGTGCGGGCGCGGGCGCGGGCTGTTCTGCCTTCTGTGCGCACCCCGCCAGGGCGAGTAGCAGACCCACGGCCAGCAACAGGGCTACTGCCTTCCTCACGATACTCCCCCCTCCGGACGATTTGGTGCGCAACTTGTTTTCGCCGCGGGGGGGACAATTCCTGCCTATGGGGGCATTTCTCCCCAAAAGTTGATGGGGAGGGGCTGGCGCGCCTTCCCCCGCAGGAGCGAGGCTTCGCGCAGCAGGACGGGCCCCTCGCCGGCATCCACGGCCAGGAAGGGGTGGGTGAGCACCTGGGCCACCATGGCGCCCGGGGGCGGGCCGAGCAGTTGTACCTCCAGCCTGCCCTGGGCGAACTGCTCGGCCGGTGACCCGGTCAGGCGTAGCTCGTACCCTGCCGTTCTCTGTTCGCCGGCGCTCACGAGGACGTAGATCCGGCGCCGGTGTGAGGTGACGTACACCCCCGGCGCCAGTCCCTCCGTCCTGCGCGCGAGTTCCGGCGGTACTTCCTCCCGTGCCAGTACGCGGGGTGCCTGCCCGGACACGGTGACCACCTCACCATCACGCTATGCGGGCGCCCGGCGTCCGTTCTCCGGAGGTGGTGGCGGGGGCTGGGCGGGAAGGCGGCGTTTGTGCTCGGAGGCCACGTGCATGCGCTCAATGCGCTCACCTACGGCCGGTGCGGCCTCGCCGGTGAGCAGGTAGCGGTCGAGGTCGGCGTAGGTCAGGCCCATTTCCCCTTCGTCGGTCTGGCCCGGCCACAGCCCTGCCGTGGGGGGCTTGGTGATGATGCGTTCGGGTATACCCAGGTGTCGCGCCAGTTCCCGTACCTGGCTCTTCACCAGGCCGGCCAGGGGGAGGAGATCCACTCCCCCGTCCCCGTACTTGGTGAAGTAACCCACGTGGAGTTCGCTGCGGTTGCCGGTGCCCACCACCAGCAGGCCGTGGCTGTTGGCATAGTAATAGGCGGCTATCATGCGCAGGCGGGGCTTCAGGTTGGCCAGGGCCAGGCGCTGCCGCTCGGGAGGACCGCCGGCGGGCAGGGTGGCGAGGAGCGCCCGGTAGGGCCCGTCCAGGGGTATGGTGACGGGTTCCAGGCCCAGGGTAGCGGCCACCAGGCGGGCGTCCTCCAGGTCGGCGGGATCGCTTTCGCAGGGCATGATGAGGGTGTGGGCGTCGCCAGGGACGGCCCGCTGGCAGAGCGCTGCCACCGCGGCCGAGTCCACCCCGCCGCTCAGACCCACCACCGTGCCCCTGGCTCCCGCCCCTTCCACCTGCTCGCGTATCCACAGGACCAGGTGCTCGGCCAGTCTCGCGATATCCATGGCGCGTAGCCTCCTTACCTTTCCGGGATCGATCACTATTTTGCACATCGGTGCAGGGGCTCCTGCCCGGCATGTCAGCGTGGCTACCATCGTTGGGCAGCACGCGGTACAGGGCATCCCCGGCGGCCGTGATCTGCGCAACCCCTCCGTACCGGTTGCCGGGCACCCAATTGGGAATATGTCCCTCAACAATGGGTACAATAAGGAACGCGGCTACCATATTATAGGAAGGGTGTGAGAAGGTAATGGAAGACCTGGAGAAGCTGTTCTACCAGGACATGCACGAGAAGCGGGTGTCTGCTTCCGGGGCCCGTCACAAGAAGGGTAAGCGGGGGAGGGTGGGCCGCGTGGTGACCCCCTCCGACCTGGCCGGGCCGGAGTATCGCCAGGGAGGCCAGACCCTCAGCTACAACATAACGGACCTGGTGGGAGTACTTAGCCAGAGCCCGGCCCTCAAGGACGCCTTGCTGGCCCGGCTGGACGAGGAGTACCGCACTTACCGGCTGGCCATCGAACGCACTGTGGAGGCGGTGAATCAGCTCCTGGGGGCGGCTCTGGCATCCACCGGGCACCGCCTCGACCAATTGGAAAGGCGGGTGGCCGCCCTGGAGGGGAGCCTGGGGGAGGGGAAGCCCGCCCGCGAACCGGCATTGGCTGCTTCTGGGCAGGCGTTGGGGGAGACCGCCGAGGCCGCCGGGCCGCGGCCGGCGCGCAAGCGCATCCGCTGGGGCAACACCCCGGAGGAGATCAAGAGCACCACATTCCGGGTGCTGGAGGGGTTGCAGCGGAGTGGCGAACGCATCACCGTCGGTTTGATCCGGTCGCGCACCCCCAGCATGATGCGGTGGCTGTATGGGGACAAGGCGGTGTTCGCCGGGCTTAAGGGCTTGCTCGAGGAGTACCAGCAGCACATGGCCCAGGCGGCCGGTTCGTAGGGGAAGGACCCTCCAAGCCGCCGACCGACCCGGGGCGACGGCCGGTCGGCCGGGCGCCGCCCCGGGGGCCGGCTGTAGCACGGGCGGTGGCGGCCCCGGGAGGCTTACCGCCGGTCGAAGGCGAAACAGCACGGTAGGAGTCGCACAGGGGGGCGAAGGCGACGCGAGCCGTGCTGTTTGATTTCGGGGGTACCCTGGTCGAATGCCCGGCCTGGATGGATCTGGAGTTGCACGATCTGGTGCCGGTGGCACTGGCCGGCCTGTCCAGGCGGGGATGGGTGCTGCCCCCCCGGGTTGATCATGATCTTGGCCGGGACCTTCTACGCCAGTTGAGGGCGGTAGCCCGGGAAACCTGGCGGGAGTGCCCGGCGCGGCGCTGCCTGGAGGTGATCCTGCCCCGGCTCGGGGTGCAGTGCCCCCCGGGGCCGCTCCTGGACGAGGTCCTGCACGAGATATACGGAGGGCTCCTGCCCGGGGTAAGGTGGCTGGCCGGTAGCCGGGAACTCCTGCACAGCCTGAACCAGGAGGGTATCGCCCTGGCCCTGGTCTCCAACGCCGCTTACCCTGCCTTCGTGAGTGAGGCGCTGGCAGGTGCCGGGGTGCGCCACCTGTTCGCGAGCGTGGTGGTGTCGGCGGACACGGGGTGGCGTAAGCCCCACCCCGTTCCTTTCCTCCGGGCCCTGGCCGACCTGAGGGTAGCCCCCGGGGACGCCGTGCACGTGGGCGACCATTTTGGGCAGGATGTGGTGGGCGCCATGCGGGCGGGGATCCGGCCCCTCTGGATAGCTACAGACGCAGGTCCGGCCCGTGGAGGTCTGCACGCCGGCGCCCCCCCGGGCGGGGAGGGCGGGGGTGCGCCGGCCGGGTGGGTCCCGGCGCGGGTTACCCCGGTGGTGGTGCCGGACCTGGAAGGGGCGGCGGCTTACCTGCTGGCTCAGGTCGGCAGCCGAGGGGGAGAGCCTCCTCCCCCGGGACGATAGTCGAGGAGGAGGGCGACCTCCCCCAGGTCGGTAGTGGTGCGCACCGGGGGTAGGGCTGCCATCAGGTAACGGCCGTAACGGCGGGTGGCAAGCCGGTGGTCCAGCACCACCACCGCCCCCCGGTCGGTGCGGGTGCGGATGAGGCGGCCGAACCCCTGCTTCAGCTTGATGGCCGTGCGCGGGAGAGTGTACTCCCGGAAGGGGTCCTTTCCCAGCGAGCGCAGGTGTTCACACCGGGCTTCCACCAGGGGTTCGTCGGGCACCTCGAAGGGCAGCCGGGCGATGATCACGCAGGAGAGTGCCTCGCCCGGCACGTCCACGCCTTCCCAGAAGGAGTCCACCCCGAACAGCACCGATCCCGTATCGCGCCGGAATTGCTCCAGCAGGAGGTCGCGGGGACCATCACCCTGCTTCAGGGGGGTATACCCCATTTCCTCCAGGTGGGGTGCCACTTCTGCGTACACCCGGTTCATGGCCTGGTAGGAGGTGAAAAGTACGAAGGCCCTGCCCCGGGTGATGGTTACGGTTTCCCGGACCTTTTCGGCGACGTACGCCAGATAGTCGGGGCGGTTGGGGTCCGTGGCCGGGGCGTCTTCGGGGACGCATAGCAGGGCCTGCCGGCGGTAATCGAAGGGGGAGCCCAGCACCAGGCCCCGGTACTGGGGGAGGCCGAGGGACGAGGCGGTGTAGGTGAAATCGCCTCCCACGGCCAGGGTGGCCGAGGTCAGGACCACGCTGCGGGTGCGGGAGAACAGGAGGTCGGAAAGGGCTTCGGCCACGGATACGGGCGCCGAGCAGAGGGCCACCCCGCCGAAGCGGGTGCCGGGGGCGGGTTCGAGCCAGCAGGCGTGGAGGGGCCGGGCGAGGGTGGCTACCTGCTCCAGTTCCTCCCCGAGGGCCCGGCAGCGGGTGGCATGGTTGGCGGCCAGCTGCGCGTGCTCCTCCGAGATGCCCATGACCGCGATCTGCTCCAGCGCCTCGGCCAGGCGGGCGAGTTGCTCGAGCAGGTCCCCAAATCCGGTGAGGGAGGTGCGCAGGCGCAGGGGACGGGGGGGGCCCGAGGGGAAGGCAGAAGCCAGCTGGCGTCCCAGGTCTTCGAAGAACCCCGAGGAGGACTGCCGTAGACGTGCCAGCGCGTCCTCGTATCGCCTGCGGGTGCGTTCCGACAGTGACGACCGCACGCGTTCCTGCTTCACCAGGTCCTCCACTGCGTCCGCCAGCCAGGCGAAACGGTAGCCGGTGAGGCGGGTGCCCAGGTGATCGGCCGCCACCCGTTCCAGGTGGTGGGCCTCGTCACATATGACGGCCTCATGGGGGGCCAGCACCCCGAGCCCGCCCGTCTCACCGCGGATGCGCAGGTCCGCACAAAGGAGAGCGTGGTTCGTCACCAGCAGGTGGGCCTGTTCCTGGCGCCGCCGGGCGCGCCGGTAGAAGCAGTCCTCACGGAAGGGGCACTTTTCCCCTGCGCACTCGTCACTGTCGCTCTGTACTTTGCCCCACACCGGGGGCGGAACGGAGAAGGTGAGGTCGGCCCGGTCCCCCGTGGCGCCGGGCGTGCGGGCCCACTCCACCAGTCGCC
This sequence comes from Bacillota bacterium, assembly GCA_014360055.1. Lineage (GTDB taxonomy): Bacteria > Bacillota > Sulfobacillia > JACIYH01 > JACIYH01 > JACIYH01. The sequence continues at coordinate 35,123 of JACIYH010000003.1, forward strand.
GGATGCCCAGGTCGGCTTCGTCGGCAACGAGGCCCAGGCTGAGTTGCTGCTCGCGCATGCCCGCTTCCTGCTCGAGGCGGCGCCGACAGAGGTAGTTGTTCCGCCCCTTCACCAGCACCGCCCGCAGGGGCCCAAGGTCCAGCTCCGCCAGGACGCGCTCCGCGGTGGGGATGTCCTTCTGCAGGAGTTGCTCCTGCAGGTTGATGGTGTGGGTGCTGATCACCACCCGCTCGCCCCGGGTCAGCGCCCAGAGGGCGGTGGGGATGAGGTAGGCCAGTGACTTCCCCACCCCGGTGCCCGCTTCCACCAGGCCGTGGCAACCTTCCTGGAGACAGGTCCACACCAGGCGGGCCATCTCCAGTTGCTGGGGCCGGTCTTCGTAAGCGGGCAGCACCCGGGCCAGCAGGCCCCCCGGGGTGAATATGGTTTCCAGGTGTCCCTCGACCTCGGGCGTCACCGGTTTTCCCCCATGCGGGGAGATTCTGCCACAATCGACCTCCGGGGCGCAACGGATTGCCGCGCGCTGCCCACGCTGCTGCCTAACGCAGAAACGGCACACCGGACCGCGCGACCCGGTGCCGCGTTGCGGCTGCCTCGCCTTACGGCAGGTGGCGCCGGGGACCGCGCGGCGCTGATTAGAGAAAAGCAGTACGCAAACGTGCGTGCGCAAAACCCTTGACAGGGTGGCGAACACCTGTTATACTGGCCCTGGCAAACCGAGGTTCGCTTTCACGGGGGGAGCGGGGATGGATCGCGTAATCTACCTGTGGCTGGAAGGGGGCATAGCCCGGGCATATGCATCCCCCGGGGCCCGGGGGGCGCCAGAGGTTTCGGGGGTAGTGGGCCAGGAAGGAGCCGGGAAGCCTGTGCTCGTCTGTGACCGGGGCCGGTTGCTCGATGCCTCCTGCGCGGTGCCCGGCCTCCGGGTGGGGGAAAAGCGTTCCCGCCTGAGTCAGCTCTGTCCGGAGGCCACGGTAGTGTCGTACGACCCCGGGGTGTGCGGCGTGCAGGCCCGCCGGTTCTGGGATCTGGGCACCGGTGTTTCGCCGGCGGTCGACCCGGAAGCGGAAAACCGGGTCTACCTGGGTTGGAACAGTGCCTGGCCGGAGCGGGTCGAGCGGGTGGTGGGGGCCCTGGCGCAAAAGGCGGTACCCGCCCTGGGTCACCGGTTGCTGGCGGTGCTTGCCTCCAGCAAGGTGGTGGCCAGGGGCGCAGCGGAATGGCTGTACGACTCCCTTGCCAGCGGGCGCCGGCCCCGCCCTCCGGGAACGGTGACCGGGTGCCGGCTGGTGCCCCTGTCAGGAGGAGAGGGGGTGCGGGGCTGGTGGCTGGAACCGGGCCAGGGCGAAGGGGAGTTCTGGGCTTCCCTCCCGGTGCGTTACCTGTGGCCGTTACCCGGGGAAGTGGTAGAGCGTTTCCTGCGCCTGGGCCTGCACCGGATCGGGGACGTCGCCCGGTTGGGGGCGGAGGCCCTGGCCCTCAGATTCGGTCCCCTGGGGGATACCATTGCCCGCCTCGCCCGCGGGGAGGGACCGGACGAGGTGCGCCCCAGACATCCCCCCGAAAGGGTCGAGCGGCAACTCGACTTCGTCCACCCCGTGTACGACTACGGGGCGGTGGCCAGGGGGCTGCGGTGGCTGGCACGGGAGGCAGCGGCCGCCCTGCAACGGAAGGGGTACAGCGCGCGGGAGCTGGCGCTGGAGGTTGAGTGGGAAGGGGGCACCCGCACCCGGGTTGAGCGGCGTCTCCCCCGGGGGGAAGGGGATCCGGTGCGGCTGGCCGTGCTCACCGGCCTGCTCTGGGAAAGGCTCCTGCTCGGTGGACGGGATCGCTCCCGCGGGAACGGGGGAGGGGCGCGGGCAGGAGAGGTGCAGCCAGGAGAGGCGCGGGCAGGAGGGGTGCGGGCAGGGGGAGTACAGGCGGTGCGGCTGGTGGCGGGCGGGCTGGGGGAGGCCTGCTTCGGACAGTTGCAGTTGTTCCCGGGTGAGGAGCCCGTTCCCTCGGACCCCGCAGGGGAGAGGCTCCAGGCGGTGCTGCAGGGCTTGCGGGAGCGCTATGCCCGCGAGGTGGTGCGCGTGGGGATGGCGCCCACCCGCCGCCAGTTGATGCTCTCCTTCTACACCTGATGGCCCGCTCCGTCCATCATCGTCCGGCCTCCCGCCCGGTGGGCGGGTGTCCCGGAAACCGGTCAAGGGGAAGGTGAAGGGCATGGTCGACGCCGTGCGATGGGAGTGGCAGGGTGGGTTGCCCGTTCCCGCGGCAGTCGTGCGCCACGGGCGACTCATGCCCATAGCAGAGATCCTCGACCGCTGGGTGGAGGCGGGTAAGTGGTGGGAGGGAGAAGAAGCAGAGACCATCTTCTTCCGCGTCCAGTTGGGCGATGGCAGTGTCCGGCAGCTCAGCCACCCGCTGGGCGGGCAAAGGAAGCCGGATGGGTGCGCGTTGGCCGAAGGAATCCGTCAACTGACGGTACCGGCTCCAGTAGCTCAAGGAATAGACGGTGTGGTTGACGACAGACCGCTCGGCTCAGACGGCGCGGCCCTCCTCCCGAGCAGCAGGTGGGCTCGTGGGGCAACCCTGCTCGCGGGCCGGGGACGCGTGCGAGAGCCACTGCACGATGACCAGGGCAGCGACGAGCGAGCCGCCGCCTCCGGTGGCAAATGCCCAGCCCGCGCCCCAGCGGTCGGCCACGGCTCCCGCGAACAGGCTGCCCAGGGGGCCGGTACCCTGCATGAGCATGCTGTAGACGCTCATGGCCCTCCCGCGCATCTGGGGAGGGACGCTCACCTGGATGGTGCTGTTGGCGGAAGCGGTGAAGGTGATCATGGTCCAGCCCACCGCCAGGAGGAGCGGCATCAATACGGCGAATGAGCGCCCCCACGGGAGCGGGCCGGTGGTGAGGCCCAGGATAGTTTCCAGGCCGGTGAAGGCGAAGAGGGCTCCCCAGAGGAGGCGTGGCCGGGGCCCCCCAGTGCTCAGGGAAGCCAGGGCCAGCGCCCCCGCCAGGGCGCCGGCCCCCTGGGCGGAGAGGAGGAACCCGAACCCCTCCGAGCCTGTGTGCATCTCCTGCCGGGCCAGCACCGGCAGGAGGGTCTGAAAGTTCATGGCCAGCGTACTGGTGATGCCGGCGGCCAGGAACACCGCCAGGACGGCGGGCGTGCGGGAAATGAACGAGAGGCCTGCTCCGATGTCGCGGAGCAGCCCCATGCGGCCGGGGGTGGGGTGCTCGTCCAGATCCATGAGGGCCAGGCTTACCAGAACGGCGAGGAAGCTGAACCCGTTCGCCACGAAGGCCCACCCCGTGCCGGTGGCGGCGATGAGCAGGCCGGCCACGGACGGGCCGATGAGGCGGGCCACGTTGAAGCTGGTGGAGTTGAGGGCGATGGCGTTGAGAATGTCCTCCCGGCCCACCAGGTCCATGATCATGGACTGGCGGGCGGGGACATCGAAGGAGGTGACCACGCCCAGCAGGGTGGCCAGCACCATGATGTGAGTGACGGTCACGCGGCCGGTGAGGGTGAGCGTACCCAGGACGAAGGCCAGGGTCATGGCGGCCGCCTGGGTGGCCATGACCAGTTTGCGGCGGGGGAGGCGGTCGGCCACCGCGCCGGCCGGGAGGGCCAGGAAGAAGATGGGCGTGAACTGCAGTGCCCCCACCACCCCGAGCAGGAAGGGGGAATCGCTGAGTTCCAGGACCAGCCAGGACTGGGCCACCCGCTGCATCCAGGTGCCGATCAGGGATATGCACTGACCGATCCAGTACAACCGGAAATTGCGGTGTCGAAGGGCGGCAAAGGGACTGCGCAGTGTCAAACGGGGATCCCCCAGTTACTTCGGGAAACTCAATATCCGCTATTCCAGGGAAGGGGGGGTGATTCCTTCTCCACACCCCGGGGCTCGCCGGCCACCGCGGGGCACCCCGGCAGGAACTGCTGGCAAAATGGGGAAACCAGTAAATCCGGGGGTGATGGGTTGAAGGCGTTCCTGCAGGCGCTGGTCAAGGACAGGCCGGCTGACTACGTGGAGGCCCGTTACGAGGAGAGCACCACCGTCCGCATCGTCTACCGGGGGCCCAGGCTGGAAACCGTCTCGGAGTCGGTGCTCACCGGGGGCGCGCTGCGGGCCCTGGTGAACGGGGGTTGGGGCTTTGTGTCCTTCAACCGGCCGGAAGACGCGGAGGAACTGGTGAGTGCGGCCCTGGCCGCGGCCGAACGGGTGGGTCGCGAACGGGGGGAGAAGGTGACCCTGGCTCCCGTGGATCCGGTGGAGGCGGAGGTGCGGCTCGATCCCGGCGAGGACCCCCGCCGGATCAGCCTGGCCCAGAAAGTGGATCTGATGGGCGAGTACAACCGCCGCATTATGGCCTGGGGCCCTCCCGTGACCACGTCCCAGGTTCTGTACCAGGAAAAGTTCACCCGGCTGTGGTTGTGTACCTCAGAGGGGACGGCCATCTACCAGGAAAAGCTGGACCTGGCCGGTCTGCTGGGGGCGGTGGCAACCCGTGGGGGACTCACGCAGATAGCACGCCACGGTTTCGGATCTTCGCGGGACTTCGGGGTGGCGCGCGGCCTGGAGGGGCGGGTGGACGAGGTATGCCGCCTGGCGGCGGACCTCTTGGATGCCCCGGTGGTGCAGGCGGGGGAGTACCCGGTGGTGTGTGACCCCAGACTGGCCGGGGTCTTCGTGCATGAAGCCTTCGGGCACCTTAGCGAAGCCGACGATCTGGCCGAGAACCCCTCGCTGCAACAGGTCATGAAACTGGGGCGGCGCTTCGGGAGGGATATCCTCAACATATATGACAGCGGCCTGGAGCGGGGGGCTCGGGGCTACCTCCCCTTCGACGACGAAGGTACGCCCACGGAGAAGACCTACCTGATCAGGGAAGGGGTGCTGGTGGGCAGGCTGCACTCCCGGGAATCGGCCGGCCGGCTGGGGGAGCGCCCCACCGGCAACGCCCGTGCCCTCGACTTCCGCTTCCCGCCCATCTGCCGGATGCGCAACACGGGCATCGAGGCCGGGACTGCCTCCTTCGAGGATCTCCTCGAGGGAATAAACCTGGGCGTGTACGCGGTGGACTCTTACGGCGGTGAGACGAACGGGGAGATGTTCACGTTCACCGCGGGATACGGGCGCATGATCAGGAACGGCGAACTGGCGGAACTTGTGCGCGAGGTCAAGCTGACTGGCAACGTGTTCCATACCCTGGAGAACATCGATGCCATCGGCCGGGATGTCTCGACCGGGGAGGGCCCCGGCGGTTGCGGCAAGGGGGCGCAGGCTCCCCTGCCGGTGAGCCACTGGAGCCCACCCATCCGCATCCGCCGGGCCGTCATCGGGGGGAGGTGACCGGGATGAGCGAGGGGGATGTACGGGCGGAGTTCGCCACCCAGTTCGCCTTCATGGAAGAGGTGCTGGAACGGGCGCGGCGTGCGGGGGCCCAGGCGGAGGTTTACTGGTCTTGCAGCGAGCGGTTGCCCGTCAACTTCGAGGCCGGCCGTCTCAAGCGTATCGAGACCACCCGTCACCACGCTTTTGCCCTCCGGGTCATACATGAGGGCCGGGTGGGGCTGACCTCGTCTACGGTGGCAGGCGAGCCCGCGGAGATGGTGGAGCGGGCCATGGCAGCGGCCCGGTACGGACCGGAGGCCGGGTTTTCCTTCCCGTCCTCGGACCCCGGCGCGGACCCCGGGGACTGGTGGGATGATCGGGTGGCCGCGCTGGGCCAGGACGTGCTGGTGGATTGGGGATGGACCTTCGTCACCGGCGTGCACGGGCTGGACGGGGCGCTGGCCCACGCCAACCTCGGACGGCAGATCGGCGCCACCCGCATCATCAACACCGCCGGTCTGGATGCGGTCTACCGCAAGACCGCGGTTTCCGCCGTATTCGTCGCCGAGGTCACCGAGGAGGGGAACTTCCTGCACGTGTACGACTGGGATGCCTCCACCAGAGGTGACCTGGACATAACCGGTATGGCGGCGCGGGTGGTGGAAGACCTGCGGGCGGCCCGGCAAAACGTGGTGATGCCGCCCGGTGAGTATCCGGTAGTACTGGCCCCCCGGGCCGTGCGCGACCTGCTCGGGCCCATCCTGGCCTGTGCGGACGGACGTGCCGTGCAGCGCGGGGTCTCGCCGTGGCGGGATCGCCTGGGGGAGGAGATGTTCCACCGTTCCTTCACCCTGGTGGACGACGGCCGGCTGCCCGGTGCAGCGGCGAGCTGCCTCTGCGATGATGAGGGAGTACCCACGGGTCGCACACCCATCGTCCAGGACGGGGTACTGCGGAGCTTCCTCCTCGATCTGGAGTCGGCCTCCGCGCTGGGGTTGACCCCCACCGGAAACGGTGCGCGAGGCGAGATGGCCGACGGACCACCCGTGCCCCAGCCCACCAACCTGGTCATTCCGGCGGGTGAGCAGCCCCTGGCCGACTTGCTGACAGGTATGCGGGACGGGATCCTGGTGGAGAACTTCATGGGAGCCTGGTCCGGGAACCTCTACGCGGGGGTGGTGACGGGCAACGTGGCCCTCGGCTACCGCGTCCGGGGAGGGGAGAGGGTGGGCCGGGTGAAGGACTGTATGTTCTCCGTCAACGCCTTCACCGCCCTCAAAGAAGCCCTGGGGGGCATCAGCCGGGAAACCCGGCGGCTGGGATCGGTTTCCTTCCCCTACCTGCTGCTGGAGCGGGCCACCATCACCTCCCGCTCCGACTGACGCAGTCGGGGGCCGCTTTGCAGCGTGTCGGGAGTGGTCGATATAAGGGGAGAGGTGTCGATCGCGTGCCATGGGTGAATGTGGATGATTTCCAACTGTACTGGGCGGGCGATCTCAAGGAAGCGGGGGGTGTGGTTGCCTTCGTGCACGGGGCCGGGGGCAACCACACCCACTGGCTGCCCCAGATCGCGCATCTGCGGTCGCTACCAGGGTGGAGCGTGGTGGCCTTCGACCTGCCCGGTCACGGGCGTTCGGGGGGCGAAGCCCGCGCCAGCATCCCCGAGTATGCGGGAGTGATATTCCGCGCCCTGGGGGCCATGGTCGCCTCGGGCGGAGCGGCCCCGTGCGGTGGGGCCTCAGGGGGGCGGCCCGTGGTGGTGGCGGGCCACTCCATGGGTGGCGCCATTGCCCTCGAGATGGCCCTTACCTACCCTGGCTTCCTGGCCGGTCTCATCCTGGTGGGGACGGGGGCCCGCCTGCGCGTGCTCCCCGCCGCTCTGGAGAAGATGTCCCGGGGGGAGCGGGACGAGACCCTGCTCCGCCTTGCCTACGGCCCGGAGGCCCCTCCGGGGTTGCTGAAGCGGGGACGGGCGGAATACCAGGCCGTACCGGTGGAGGTCCTCTACCGGGACTACAGCGCCTGCGACCGCTTCGACCGCATGCAGGAGGTGGGGGAACTGCAGCTTCCCACCCTGGTGGTGGTGGGAGCCGAGGACGCCCTCACCCCGCCCAAGTACTCCCGCTACCTGGCGGAAAGGCTGCAGGGGAAGCTGTACGTTGTCCCCGGCTGCGGGCACATGGTGATGCTGGAGAAGCCAACCCCCGTCAACGAAGCCCTCACCGAGTTCCTGACCAACCTCGTTCACGCGAGGGAACACTGAACGGAGCCAGCCATGCGGGTGGCCCCTCTGAACGACGACCTGGAAGGAGAAACCCTCGCCCGCGCCATCTGTACCGCCACGGGGCAGTTGCTGGTGGGGGAGGGGGTGGTGCTGACCAGGTCCCTCATAAGGCGCCTGAGGGAGCGGGGTTTCACGCGCGTGGCAGTACGGGACCCGCTGTTCGAGGGCGTGGCAGTGGACGACGCCGTGTGCGAGGAGACGCGGACCATGGCGGCTCGCGCCGTCCACACCGTCCTCGAACGGGTGACCCGGGGGGAGGAGCCGGAGTGGGGCCGGGTGGCCGAGGTGGTGAGGGCGGTGATGTGGGAGCTCAGGCAGAGCCCCCGGGTTGTGCTGAGCCTCTCCGCCCTGCGCAGTCACGATGAATACACCTGTGTCCATTCCGTGAACGTTTGCATCCTGGCCGGAGTATTGGGGATCGCCCTGGACCTGTCTGAAGACGAGTTGGCCGACGTGGGATTGGGGGCCATCCTCCACGACCTTGGCAAGATCTGCGTGTCCCCCGAGACCCTGGCCAAGCCCGGTCCCCTGGCGGAAGCGGAATGGGGGCAGGTACGCGCACACCCCATGGAAGGCTACCTGCTCATGGTCCGCAAGGTGGGGGCGAGCTACCTGGCCGCCCACGCCGCCCTTGACCACCACGAGCGCATGGACGGGTCCGGGTATCCCCGGGGTCTGGCAGGGCGGGAGATCACGCTGATCGGGCGCATGGTGGCCATCGCCGACGTGTTCGACGCCATGGCCAGCGACCGCGTGTACCGAGAACGGGTCCCGCCCCACCTCTGCCTCGCCCATCTGAGGGACCAGGCCGGGAGGCTTTACGATGCGTCTCTGGTGAGGCGGTTTTGCGACCGCATCGCCCCTTACCCCGTGGGTAGCCTGGTCAGGCTGAGCACTGGCGAACTGGCGGCGGTGGTGGCCTGTCAGGCCGGGCAAGCTTCCGCCCCCCGGGTACGGGTGGTGTCCGACCCCGAACTGCGCCCCGTGGCACCGCGGGAAGTCGACCTGGCGTCCGCGCCGGGGATAACCGTAACCGAGGTCCTGGACGATTACCCGCCGCCCTTCAGGCGCCGCCTCCGGTCCCAGGCTTGCCCTGCCTCCCCGTGATGTATACAATGATGTAGGAGGTGCCGGGTCTGATCCGAAAGCAACTGTACGTCTCCAAGAAACAGGACATGCTGCTCAAGCAGCGGGCTGCCCAGTGGGGGGTGAGCGAAGCCGAACTGGTTCGCCAGGCGATCGAGTTCTACCTTGTCCCCGGAATATACCCTCCTCGCGACCTCTCGGCCTGGGAGCGGGAGAAATCGTTCATCAGTGCGAGGGCCCAAGAACTGGGGGGAACGGACGAGCCCGCCGGCTGGAAGAGAGAGGAACTATACGATGGGCGGCGTACTGGTTGACACCAATGTGGTCGTGTACGCCTACGGTTCCGACGACGCCAAGCGGGCACGGGCCGTGGAGGTCATGGACCTCCTGGTGCGCGCGGGCGTGGGGTTCCTGAGCACGCAGGTGCTGGCCGAGTTCTGTGTGGCCGCGAGCCGGAAACTGAAGCCGCCCCTGACCTGGGCGCAGATTACCGAGCGGGTGCAGAACTACCTGGCGGCGTGGCGCGTGTTAGAGGTGACCGGGCCCATCGTCATGGAGGCGGTGCGGGGCGTGGCACAGCACGGATTCTCTTACTGGGACGCTCAGATATGGGCCACCGCCCGCTTGAATCAGATCCCGGTGGTACTGAGCGAGGACCTTGGCAGCCGGTCAGCCTCCGTAGAAGGGGTGTGGTTTGTGGACCCGTTTGCGCCCGAGTTCGATCCCACCGCTTTCATCACTTCGGTCTTGGTGTAGCGGCGTTGGGTGCAACCTGAGGCAGCGGGCCTTTGCTTTTCCTTTACAGGGGGGCGGGGATTGAGTATAATGTGATTGCAGTATGGGTTGCTGAAGGGCCGACGTCTTAGTTTTGACCACCCAGGCGGAGCGGCGTGTATTCCCGCAGGGGAAGGGGTCCGAGGCCTGATGGCTGTAGTGGCGGCCGCGCCCGTGTCGGATCGGCGATGCGGGAGGTGGCGCGACGGCGTTAGCAAGCAGATGAGGCAGGGTCGGGTGCACAATCCCGGCCCTGTTGCTTTTGTATACAGAAAGTTCACTTAGTTTTTGGACAGGGGGAGGATGATGGCTGCTCGCAACTGGAACTGAGCAAGGGATTGACTCGCCAGAGGGCAGGGGGTGTGCAAGTGGAGATCAAAGAGGAAAAGACCAGGTTCGACGGGGTGAAGGTGGAGGTCCTGGGGCCCACCTATGAGCCGGGGAAGCCGGCCGACAAGGAGGAGGGCAACTGGCGCCGCAAGCTGCGTAACCGGGAGGAGATGCTCAAGTACCTGAAGACGAGCGAGCGTTACTGGTACAGTGCCGACTGGTACGGGAGCGAGCGGCGCAAGAACCCGGCTTAGCGGCGAACAGCCCGGCTGAGCCAGGCGAACGGCCCGGCTTAGCGGGGTGAACAGCCCGGCCCGGCGGGTGATACACTGCGGGGCCGCGAGAAACAGAATGGGGTGAGTTGGTTGGCTTTTACCATTCCCACCATCACGTACACGGGTAAGGTAAAGGAAATTTCCCTGGGGCCTCCGGAGCGGGCGGTCAAGGTGGGGAACGCCGGTTGCTACCCCTTCCACCTGTTCGAGGGGGAGATGGGCAATCCGCCCCGCATCGCCATGGAAGTGTACGACGTGACGCCCGAGGACTGGCCCCCCGCGGCCCGGGAACCCTTCGCCGATGTGCTCTCCGACCCGGTGGCGTGGGCGAAGAAGTGCGTGGACGTCTACGGGGCGGAGATGGTCTGCCTGCAACTCGTGAGCACCGATCCCAACGGTTTGAACCGCCCGGCCGGGGAGGCGGCGGCCACGGCCAGGCGGGTGGCCGATGCCCTCACCGTGCCCCTCCTGGTCTGGGGTTCGGGAGATGTGGAGAAGGACGCCGAGGTCTTGCGCCAGGTCTGTGAGGCCTGCGAGGGCAAGCACCTGGTGGTGGGCCCCGTCCAGGACAAGAACTACAAGAAGATCGGCGCGCCCGCCATCGGTTACCGCCACACGGTGATCGCCTCGACTCCCATCGACGTCAACCTGGCCAAACAGCTCAACATCCTCCTGGGCAACCTGGGGGTGCCGGACGAACTGCTGGTGATGGACCCCACCGTGGGGGGCCTGGGTTACGGGCTGGAATACACCTACTCGGTGATGGAGCGTATGCGCATGGCTGCCCTCACCCAGCAGGACGACCGCCTGCAGTTCCCGCTGGTGTGCAACCTGGCCAAGGAAGTGTGGAAGGTCAAGGAGGTCAGGCTGGATGACCCCAAGCTGGGCGATCCCGGCAAGCGGGGCATCCTCATGGAAGCCATCACCGCGGTTCTCCTGGCGCTGGCCGGCGCCGACGTCCTCATCATGAGGCATCCGGAAGCGGTCCGGCTGGTGAGGGGCTACCTGGCCGAGATGATGGGCGTGGCGGCCTGAAGCGGAAGTGCCCGGGGCCGGGACCGGGTTCCGTGCGGGCGGGTGCCGCCGGAGCGGGTGCCGCGGCGGCCCCGGGCGGGAAGGAGAGGTAGCAGATGGCTGAGAATACGGACCGGAGTGTCTGCCCGGCCACGGTACAGTTGCTCGGTAAGGCCCAGCAGGAGGGTGTGAGCACCGCCTTTTTCCGGGCGGATCAGGTGAAGCCCTGCCCCATCGGGGCGGACGGCAGTTGCTGCCGCAACTGTGCCATGGGTCCCTGCCGGGTACTGCTGCCCCGGGGCAAGTCCGACCTGGAAGTGGAAGTCACCGGGGTGTGCGGGGCCACGACCGACACCATATCGGCCCGCAACTTCCTGCGCATGATCGCCGCCGGCGCGGCCGCCCACTCCGACCACGGGCGGGCGGTGGCGGAGACCCTGATCGCCGCTGCGAAGGGGGAGGCGCCGGGGTACTCCATCAAGGACGAGTACAAGCTCATGAAGCTGGCCCTCGACTTCGGCATCGAGGTGGGAGACCGGCCCATCGAGGACATCGCCGTGGACGTGGGCCGGGCCGCCCTGGCCCAGTTCTCCCAGCAGGAAGGGGAACTCGCCTTCATCAAGAAGGCCCCCCTCAAGCGGCAGGAGATCTGGCGTAACCTGGGCATCGTCCCCCGCGGCATCGACCGCGAAATCGTAGAGATAATGCACCGTACCCACATGGGCGTGGATCAAGACCCCGAGAGTCTCCTCATGCACGGGATGCGGGCGGCCCTGGCCGACGGCTGGGGCGGCTCCATGATCGGCACCGAACTGCAGGACGTGCTCTTCGGCACCCCGCAGCCCATCCTGGGCCAGGTCAACCTGGGGGTGCTCAAGCCCGACCACGTCAACGTCATCGTACACGGGCACGAGCCCCTGCTCTCGGAGATGATCGTGCTGGCGGCGGAAGACCCGGAGATGCTGGCCCTGGCCCGGGCCAAGGGGGCGCAGGGGATCAACGTCGCCGGCATCTGCTGCACGGCCAACGAGATCCTCATGCGCCACGGCATCCCCATCGCCGGCAACTTCCTGCAGCAGGAACTGGCCATCGTCACCGGTGTGGTGGACGCCATGGTGGTGGACGTGCAGTGCATCATGCAGTCCCTGCCCAAGGTGGCCCAGTGCTACCACACCCGCATCATCACCACTTCCAACCGGGCCCGTATCCCGGGTGCCACCCACATCGAGTTCCACGAGCACGACGCCGTCAACGCCGCCAAGGCCATCGTGCGGGCGGCCATCGAGGCGTTCCCGCACCGCACCGGCCGGGTGGAGGTGCCGCCGCACCAGGTGGACTTCGTGGCTGGCTTCAGCCACGAGACCATCGAGTACCTGCTGGGCGGCGTGTTCCGCTCCTCGTACCGGCCTCTCAACGACAACATCATCAACGGGCGCATCCGCGGCGTGGCCGGGGTGGTGGGTTGCAACAACCCCCGGGTGGAACACGATGCCGTGCACGTGGCCATGGTCAAGGAACTGATCAAGAACGACGTGCTGGTGTTGCAGACCGGTTGCAGCGCCATCGCCTGTGCCAAGGCGGGACTGATGACCCCGGAGGCGGCGAGCCAGTACGCGGGTGGCGGGTTGGCCGAAGTGTGCGAGACGGTGGGGATCCCGCCCGTCATCCACATGGGGTCGTGCGTGGACAACAGCCGCATCCTGATGGCGGCCACGGCCATGGTGAAGGAGGGCGGCCTGGGCGATGACATCAGCGACCTGCCCGCGGCCGGTGCCGCCCCCGAGTGGATGAGCGAGAAGGCCATCTCCATTGGCCAGTACTTCGTGGCCTCGGGCGTCTTCACCGTATTCGGGGTCACCTGGCCCACCACGGGGAGCGAGAAGTTCAGCCGCCTCCTCTTCGAAGGGCTGGAGGAAAAGGTGAAGGCGCGCTGGGCTTACGAGCCCGACCCCATCAAGGCGGCGAAGCTCATGATCGAGCACATCGACGCCAAGCGGAAGGCCCTCGGCATCGACAAGGCGCGCGAGCGGGTGCTCTACGACATGGCCATGCGCCGCGAGCTGGAAGCGCTCTGAGGACGGGGGGAAGAGAGATGTCCAAGATCATCGCTTCGGCAGCCATCCGCGGGGCCCACAAGCTGGTCGCCAGGGCGGAGGAGAAGTGGCAGCAGGCCATGGACCGCTGGGGCGCCAAACAGGAAGTGGGCTTCCCCAACACCGGCTACTACCTGCCCGTCATCTACGGCATCCTGGGGGTGCCGGTGAAGACCCTGGGCGACATGGAGCCGGTGCTCAAGAGGGCGAAGTCGCTCCTTCCCCCGCCCGTGCGCGAGAAAGTCCACCTGCCCTACCTGGGTCCGGTGCTGGACGCCGGCATGGCCACCATGTTCGCGGAAGAAATCATCGAGGCCATTCGCTACCTGGAGGAGCCCGACTTTTACACCAAGCAGGAAGAACCCGTGGACGGCCGCATCTGGCTGGGGGCGGCGGACGACATCATCCTGCGCCGGCGCGGCATCGAGTTCGTGGACGGCACCGCTCCCGGGTTCGCCGCCGTGGTGGGGGCGGCTCCCTCCCCGGAGGTAGCGGCGAAGATAGCACAGGAACTTCAGGAGAAGATGCTCTACGTGTTCATGGCCGCCGAGCACAACGGGGTGCGCTTCGGCGAGCAACTGGTCGAGGCGGGGGTGCAGATCGGCTGGCCCACCCGGCTGGTCACCTTCGGTCCCGACATCACCTCGGCCGTGTTCGCCATCGGCTTTGCCACCCGGGCGGCCATGTCCTTCGGCGGTATCGAGCCGGGAGACTTCCGCAAGATCCTGATCTACAACAAGGACCGCATCTTCGCTTTCGTGCTGGCCATGGGGACGGTGACCGACGAGTGGTACGCCACCGCCGCCGGTGCCATCAACTGGGGCTTCCCCACCATCGCCGATACCCCCATCCCCCAGATCCTGCCCACCGGCGTGTGCACCTACGAGCACGTGGTCTCCAACGTGCCCCACGACCACATGGTGGCCAAAGCCATCGAGGTGCGCGGGCTGAAGGTCACCGTGACCAAGGTACCCGTTCCGGTGGCCTACGGGCCCGCGTTCGAGGGTGAGCGCGTACGCAAGGACGACGTGTACCTGGAGTGCGGCGGCGGCCACAGTCCCTGCGTCGAGTGGTGCACCATGAAGAACATGGACGAGGTGGAGGACGGCAAGATTGAAGTCATCGGTCCCGAGATCGACGACGTCCCCGCCGGTTCCCACCTTCCCCTGGCCGTGGTGGTGGAGGTGGCGGGCCGCAAGATGCAGGAGGACTTCGAGCCCATCCTGGAGCGGCAGATCCACCACCTGGTCAACTACGCCCAGGGCGTGATGCACATCGGCCAGCGCGACATCGCCTGGTTCCGCATCAGCAAGCAGGCGAAGGAGAAGGGCTTCAAACTGCGCCACATCGGCCATATCCTGCACGCCAAACTGCACCAGGACTTCGGCACCATCTTCGACAAGGTGCAGGTGAAGCTGTACACCAGGGAAGAAGACGTCCTCCCCATCCTGGAGAAGGCACGTCAGGTCTACCGGGCGCGGGACGAGCGCATCGAGGGCATGACCGACGAGACCACCGACGTCTACTATTCCTGCACCCTGTGCCAGTCCTTCGCCCCCGGTCACGTGTGCATGATCAGCCCCGAGCGCACCGGCCTGTGCGGTGCCTACAACTGGATGGACTGCAAGGCCTCTTACGAGATCAACCCCACCGGCCCCAACCAGCCCGTGCCCAAAGGCGAGTGCCTGGATCCCAAGCTGGGCCGCTTTAAGGGCGTGGACGAGTTCGTGGCCAAGGCTTCCCGCGGTAAGATCCAGACCTACAACTTCTACAGCATCGTGCACAACCCCATGACCACCTGCGGGTGCTGCGAGTGCATTGCCGCCGTCCTGCCCATCTGCAACGGCGTCATGACCGTCAACCGCGAGTACACGGGCATGACCCCCTGCGGGATGAAGTTCACCACCCTGGCGGGCATGGTGGGCGGCGGAGTGAGCACGCCCGGTTTCGTGGGACACAGCAAGTACTACATCACCCAGCGTAAGTTCATCGCCGGTGACGGCGGACTCTTGCGCCTGGTGTGGATGCCCAAGATGCTGAAGGAAGAGATACGGGAGCGGTTCGAGAAGCGGGCGGCCGAACTGGGGGTCCCCGACCTGCTCGACCGCATCGCCGACGAGACCGTGGGGGTGACGGAAGAAGAGATCCTCCCCTTCCTGGAGGAGAAGCAGCACCCGGCCCTCACCATGGAGCCCATCCTGTAAGTTGGGTACCCGGCCTGCGGGTCCGGGCCCCAAGCCCGCGAGGGGTGCACCCTCTGAGCCGGAGCCCATCCCGTGAGGCGGGGAGCCCGCCACCAGAGAAAGGACGGATGTCGATGCCACTCACCGGGATCGAGATATTCAAGCTCCTGCCCCGCACCAACTGCGGCCAGTGCGGGGTGCCCACCTGCCTGGCCTTCGCCATGAACCTGGCCGCGGGCAAGGCCGAACTCTCCTCCTGTCCCCACGTCTCCGAAGAGGCCAAGGCCAAGCTGGAGGAGGCCTCGGCTCCGCCCATCCGCCCCGTGACCATCGGGGCCGGCGAGGGGCAGGTGAAGATCGGCGGCGAGACCGTCCTCTTCCGCCACGAGAAGCGGTTCGAGAACCCCACCGCCATTGCCATGCTGGTGCGCGACGACATGTCGGACGACGAGATCGCCGCCCGCCTGGAGAAGTTCCGCACCCTGCGCTACGAGCGGGTGGGGCTCATGCTCAAGCCGGACATGGTGGCCCTGGAGGCTGCCTCGGGCGACCCGGAGCGCTTCGCCCGGGTGGCGGCCCGCGTGCACGCCGATACGGGCGGGGCGGCCATGGTACTCATGAGCGAGCAGCCCCCGCTGCTGGCCCGGGCCCTGGAAGCGGTGCCGGGCAGCCGTCCCCTCCTCTACGGGGTCACCACGGAGAACCTGGAGGCCATGCTGGAACTGGCGAAGGCCCACCAGGCCTCCCTGGGGGTGAAAGGGAACAGCATCGATGAGGCCATCGCCGCCAGCCAGAAGCTGCTGGACCTGGGGTGCAAGAACGTGGTGCTGGACGGGGGTGCCCGGAGCCTGAAGGCCGCCTTCGAGGAGCAGGTGGCCATCCGTCGGGCCGCGCTCCTGCAGAAGTTCCGCCCCCTGGGGTTCCCCACCATCGTGTTCCCGTGCCGCATGACCGATGATCCCATGAAGGAGGCGCTCATCGCCGCCACCTTCATCGCCAAATACGGTGGTATCGTGGTGCTTTCCGACCTGGAGGGTCACTCCCTGTTCCCGCTGCTGGTGGCGCGGCTGAACATCTTCACCGACCCGCAGCGGCCCATGGCCACCAGCGAGGGCATCTACCCCATCGGCAACCCGGACGACAAGTCGCCCGTGCTGGTGACCTCCAACTTCTCGCTGACCTACTTCATCGTCTCGGGCGAGATCGAGAACAGCCGGGTGCCGGCCTGGTTGCTGGTGCAGGATACCGAGGGCCTCTCCGTGCTCACCGCCTGGGCGGCGGGCAAGTTCGTGGCCGACACCATCGCCGCCCTGGTGAAGAAGTCGGGTATCGCCGACCGGGTGTCCCACCGCAAGATCGTCATCCCCGGCCACCTGGCGGCGGAGAGCGGTGCCCTGGAAGACGAATTGAAGGGATGGCAGGTACTGGTGGGTCCGCGGGAGGGTGCCCATATCCCCGCGTACCTCAAGAACTGGCAGGCTGCTTGAGGAAGGGGGGCACAGGCGGTGATCCTCATCGGCGAGAACCTGAACATCATGTCCAAGATCTACGGCCCCGCCATCAAGGGGCGGGACGCCGCCCCGATCCAGGAACTGGTCCGGCAGGAAGCGGCGGCGGGGATGGACTACATCGACGTCAACATCGGTCCCGCCCGCAAGGGTGGTGCCGAGACCATGACCTGGCTGGTGCAGACCGTCCAGGAAGCCGTGGACCTGCCCCTGTCCCTGGACACCACCAATCCGGAGGCGGTGGAGGCGGGGCTGAAGGTCCACCGGGGCAAGGCCCTCATCAACTCCATTTCCCTGCAGCCGGAGCGCCTGGAGAAGGAATTGCCCCTGGTGACGCAATACGGCTGCGCCATGGTGGGGCTGCTCTGGGGGACGGAGGGCATGCCCCGCGATGCCAACGAGCGGGCGGCCCTGTGTGTGGACCTGGTCTACCGGGCCACCGCGGCCGGCATCCCCGAGGAGGACATCTGGATCGACCCCATCGTCACCCCGGTTTCGGTGGACATCAACCAGGTGAAGTCCTGCCTGGAGTTCATGAGCATGCTGGGGGAGATTGCCCCCGGCTGCAAGTCCGTGGTGGGGCTCTCCAACGTGTCCAACGGCACGCCAGCCCGGCTTCGGCCCTACCTTAACCGGACTTACCTCATGATGTTCATGAAGTACGGGTTGCACGCCGCCATCGTGGACGCCTTCGACGAGGACCTGGTGGCTATCGCCCGGGGGAAGCGGCCGGACCTGGTCTCCCTGGTCCACCGCATGATGGACGGCGAGAACCCGGACTTCGCGAAGCTGACGCCGGAGGAGGTCGCCTACGCCAAGACGGTGCGCGTCCTCACCGGTCAGATCGTGTACTCCCACTCCTGGCTGGAGGTGTGAGGCGGCAGTGATGGGCCTGGGGGAGAGCTACCGCCAGGCCCTGGCCCTGGCCCGGCAAGAGCTGGGCCGGGCGTCGGGGGAGGAACTGGGCCGCCGGGTGGCGGCCGCCGGGGCGGAATTGCTACCTCCGGGCTCCCCGGGAGCCGGCCCTGCCGGGGCCATCCGGGTCTCCTTCCTGGGCCGTCCCCTCCTGGTCTCCCTCCCCGATGCCGTCGTGGTGCCTGCGGGTGGGGCGTCACTCGCGCAGGAGGAGCCGGCGGTTGCGGGTGGACCCGCACCCGGACAGCAGGGCCGGGCGGCGGGCGGCGAGGCGGCGGAAGTGCCGCAGTGGCTGGCCATCCTCACGCTCCACTACCTGAACGGGGCCGGGGGGGAACCCCTCACCGGCGAACTCATCCCCTTCCGGGACCTGCCCGGGGGGCGGGTGTACGACTCCAACTTCGAGAAGCGCGTCAGGGCCCGGCTGGTGAGGGCGTTCTCCCACCAGCCGGCCCTGCTCCTGGAAGTGGCCGCACGCCTGGGAGGCGAAGCGGTGGATATGGGGGACGCGGGAGTGCGGCTGGTCACCTTCCCCCGCGTACCCCTGTGGCTGGTGCTCTGGGCCGCCGACGACGAATTCCCGGCGGGGGCCAATGTGCTCTTCGACTCCAGCGTGCGGTCGTACCTGTGCACGGAGGACGCCGTGGTGCTCTGCGAGCAGGTGACATCGGAACTTATCAAAATGGTGCGGGAAGGCGAGGTACGAAGGCAAGGTGCCTAAGCACGTGTCGGTGGCCGGCAAGGGCGGGACGGGAAAGACCACCCTGTCGGCTTTGCTGGTGAAGTGGTTGCTGGGAACGGGCAGGACCCCCGTACTGGTGGTGGACGCCGATCCCAACGCCAACCTGGGGGAGGCCCTGGGGGTGAAGTGGGAGGGGACCATCTCCGAGGTCCTCGAGAAGGCCAAGGCCAAGCAGGGGTCGGCGGCGGGGATGACCACCAGCACTTTCATCGAGTACGAACTCAACCGGGTGCTCACCGAGGCGCACGGGTTCGATCTGCTGGTGCTGGGTGGTCCGGAGGGCCCGGGGTGTTACTGCTTCCCCAACGAGATGCTGCGTCACTACATGGAAGAACTGAGCGGCAACTACCCCTATCTGGTGATGGACAACGAGGCGGGCCTGGAGCACCTCAGCCGCCGGGTGGCCCGGGACGTGGACGTGCTGCTGGTGACCAGCGATCCCACCGTGCGGGGGATCCGCTCGGCGGAGCGTATCGCCCGGCTGGCCCGGTCTCTGGGGGTGGTGTCGGGCCGGGTGGAGTTCGTGCTCTCCATGGCCCGCGACGGCGACGAAGGGGCCCTGCGCGGAGAGATGGAGGCCCTGGGGGTCACGCCGGCGGCAGTGATCCCCTACGACGATACGGTGGTGGAGTTCGACCTGAGGGGAAAGCCCCTGTTTGACCTGCCCGCCGATTCGCCCGCCTGGCGCGCGGTGGCGGATCTGGCGGAGAAGCTGGGATTGTGAGGCGACGTCCCCGTGAGCAGGGTACAGGTGAAGTTCCTCCCCGACAACGTGACCGTGAGCGTCCCCGCGGGCACCGACCTCCTGCAGGCGGCCGCCCTGGCCGGCCTGGAGATCAAGTCGGGATGCGGCGGTGAGGGCGTGTGCGGCCGCTGCCTGGTCAGGATCCGCGAGGGCCGGGCCCGGGTGGGGGAGGGCAACATGGCCCCCAAGTACCGGCGGCTGGGCTACGTGCTGGCCTGCCGTACCCGGGTAGAGCAGGACCTGGTGGTGGAGATCCCGCCCGAGGCGCGCATGGAGACCACCCAGCAGGTGCTGGTGGATGAGCCCTCCCGGCTCCTGCAGGAGAAGGAAACCGATGCCCTGGTGCGGTACGGGCTGCAGCCCCTGTGCCGCAAGTTCAGCGTGGCCCTCTCCGCCCCCACCCTGGTGGAGAACGCGCCCGACCTCGCCCGCCTGGTGGCCAAGCTGGGCCCGGCCAGCGGTTACTCCGAAGTGACCACCAACCTGAGCGTGCTGCGGGAGCTACCCGAGGTGCTGCGGCGGGATGACTTCCGGGTCACGTGCACCCTGGCCGACCTGGGCGACGGGCGGGCGGAGATCGTCCACCTGGAGCCGGGGGAGGCCGTGCATCCCGCTTACGGCCTGGCCGTGGACATCGGTACCACCACCGTGGCCGCCCACTTGGTGGACCTGGCCTCGGGGGAGACCCTGGAGCGGGTGGGCACTTACAACCACCAGATCCGCTACGGTGACGATGTCATCACCCGCATCATCCACTCGGTGCGGGAGGAGCGGGGACTGGAAGAACTGCAGCAGGCGGCCGTGGGCACCATCAACGAACTCATCGACCGGCTGCTGGCCCGACAGAACCTCTGGCCGAGCGACATCCAGGCGGTGGTGGTGGCCGGCAACACCACCATGACCCACCTCTTCCTGGGGGTGTCGCCCAAGTACCTCCGCCTGGAGCCCTACATCCCCGCCGCGGCCCGCTTCCCCAGCGTGAAGGCAGGGGAGCTGGGTCTCAAGGTGCACCCGGAAGCGCCCGTACGGTGTATGCCGGCAGTGGCGTCGTACCTGGGCGGCGACATCGTTTCGGGCCTGCTGGTTTCGGGCATGCATCAACTCCCCGGCATCGGCCTCTACATCGATATCGGGACCAATGGCGAGATGGTGCTGGGCGGGCGCGACTTCCTGGTGGGGTGCGCCTGCTCGGCCGGTCCCGCCTTTGAGGGGTCGGGGATCACCTGCGGTATGCGGGCGACGGCGGGCGCCATCGACGGGGTGGACATCGACCCGGAGACACTGGAGGCGCGGGTGCACACGGTAGGGGGAGAGAAGCCCCTGGGGATCTGCGGCTCGGGCCTGGTGGACCTGCTGGCCAGGATGTGGCGGGCCGGCATCATCGACCGGGCGGGCAACTTCCAGCGGGTGTCCTCGCCCCGGGTGCGCTGGGGCGACGAGGGACCCGAGTACGTGCTGGCCTGGCGCCGGGAGTCGGGCAGCGGCCGGGACGTGGTGATCACCGAGGCGGACGTGAAGAACCTTTTGCGCTCGAAAGGTGCGGTTTACGCCGGCATCCGCTCGCTCCTGCGCTCGGTGGACATGGAGCAGGATGCCGTGGAAAAGGTCTGGATCGCGGGCGGTTTTGGGAATTACCTCAACATCAGGGCAGCCATCAGGATCGGCCTGCTTCCCGACCTGCCCCCGGAGAAGTTCGTGTTCCTGGGCAATGCCTCCGTGAAGGGGGCGCGCCTGGCCCTGCTCTCCGGAAGGGCCTGGCAGGAGGCGGAGAAGGTGGCGCAGGGCATCACCTACCTGGAACTCTCCGTGGGGAACACCTTCATGGACGAGTTCGTGTCCGCCCTGTTCCTCCCCCACACCGATTTGCGGCTGTTCCCCTCGCTGGAACGGGAGGAGGTGGAGTGGTGACCCTGGCCGAGGAGATCAGGGAACGGAGCGGTCAGGACATCAACTCCTGCTACCAATGCCACAAGTGCTCGGGGGGTTGCCCGGTGACCTTCGTGTGTGACCTCCCCCTGAGCGGGCTGGTGCGGGCCCTGCAGTTGGGACTGCGGGACGTGGCCCTGGCGTCCCGGCTGGTGTGGTTGTGTTCGGGTTGCCGGGCCTGCTTCGAGCGGTGTCCCAACGGCATCGACGGCGCCCGGGTGCTGGACGCCCTCAAGGCCATGGCCAAAGAGGCCGACCGGGTGGAGGATCCCCAGGTGGCGGCCTTCCACGATGCCTTCCTGGGCATGGTGAGGCGCTTCGGGCGCGCCTATGAGTTGGGGATGATGGCCGAGTACAAACTGCGCACCGGCACCTTGACCCAGGACGTGCCTTTGGGCATGAAGATGATGGCAAGGCGCAAGCTCCGCCTGCTGCCCTCCCTGGCGCCGCGGCGGGGCGACCTCGGGCGGCTGTTCCGGGAAGGGGTGCGCTACCGGAAGCGGCAGGCGGGGGGTGACCTGGCATGAGCACCGCACCGGCGGGCGCGGCCGTTTGCGCTGACACGGCGCGGGCGACGGGGGGAGGTGGCGTGACCCTGCGACTGGCGTACTACCCGGGGTGCTCGCTGCACTCGACGGGGTGGGAGTTTGACGCCTCCACCCGGGCGGTGTGCGCCGCGCTGGGCATCGAGTTGCGGGAGGTGCCGGGGTGGACGTGCTGCGGGTCCTCTTCCGCCCACACCCGTCCCGGTCCCCTGGCGCGCGCGCTCGGACTGCGCAACCTGGTGCTGGCGGAAGGGACGGGGCAGGAGGTCCTGGTCCCCTGCGCCGCGTGTTACAACGTGCTCAAGGGGGCGGATGCAGCCTGGCGGGCGGGCGAGGAGGAGGCTCAGGAGGCCGCTCGCCTGGTGGAAGAGGGGCTGGGGCGTCCCTACCGGGGAGAGGTGGCGGTACGCCACGTGCTGGAGGTGCTGGGCCAGCCCGGGGTACTCGAGGCCCTGCGGGCGCGGCTGAAGTCGCCCTGGCGGGTCCCCGTGGTCCCGTATTACGGGTGCCTGCTCTCCCGCCCCTCGTCCCAGCTGGGCTGTGACCGGCCCGAGCAGCCCGTGCTCATGGACCGCGTACTGGAGGCCATCGGGGCGGAGGTGCGGCCCTGGTCGTACAAGACCGACTGCTGCGGGGCTTCCCTCACCATTTCCCACGCGCCGGTGGTGGAGGTCCTGGTGAACGAACTTATCAAGCAGGCCCGGCGGGCGGGGGCGGTGGCCCTGGTGACCGCCTGCCCCATGTGTCACGCCAACCTGGACTCCCGCCAGAGCGTGACCCCGCCCATGCCCGTCCTCTACGTCACCGAGGCGGTGGGGATCGCCCTGGGCCTGCCCGAAGCGCGGCGCTGGCTGGGCGCCCACCTGGTGGATGCCCGGGGCCTGTTAGGCCCCCCCGGGGAGATGGTACCATGAGCGAAGTACGTGCCAACGTGACACCTCTGGCGGAGCCGCCGGCCGACGACGGGTCGGGCGGCACCCCCCTGGGCTCGGTGCTGGTGGTGGGGGCGGGGATAGCCGGCATGCAGGCGGCCCTGGACCTGGCCTCCTCGGGCTTCCTGGTGCACCTCTGCACCTCGGAGCCCTCCATCGGAGGCCGCATGGCCCAGCTGGACAAGACCTTCCCCACCAACGACTGCGCCATGTGCCTGCTGGGGCCCAAGATGACCGACTGCCAGAACCACCCCAACATCGTGCTCCACACCATGAGCACCCTGGTGGGCCTGGAGGGCAAGGCGGGGGACTTCCGCGCCCTGGTGGAGGAGCGGGCCCGGTACGTGGACGTGCGCCAGTGCACGGGCTGCGGTGACTGCGCCGGGGTTTGCCCCGTGACGGTGAAGGACAGGTTCAACCTGGGCCTGTCCGAGCGCAAGGCCATCTACAAGCACTTCCCTCAGGCCGTCCCCAACGCTTACGCCATCGAGAAGAGGGGCACGCCTCCCTGCCGGGCCACCTGCCCGGCCGGGTGCAACGTGCAGGGGTACGTGGCCCTCATTTCCCAGGGCAAGTTCCGCGAAGCCCTGGAGGTGGTGCGGCGCCGGCAGCCCTTCGCCTCCATTTGCGGTCGCGCCTGTCACCACCCCTGCGAGTCCGAATGCAACCGGGGCCAGTACGACGAGCCCCTTTCCATAGCCGTGCTCAAGCGGGCGGCGGCCGACTACGGCTGGTCCGACGAGCCCCAGCTACCCGCCACCTGGCGGGAGGAGCGGGTGGCGGTGGTGGGGGCGGGCCCGGCCGGCCTGGCCGCTGCCCTCGACCTGGCCCGCGAGGGATACCGGGTGACGGTGTTCGACGCCGCGCCCGCGCCGGGCGGCATGCTGCGCTCGGCCATCCCCGAGTACCGGCTGCCCCTCGGCCTGGTGGAAAAGGAGACGGGCTGGATCCTCTCCCACGGCATGGAGTTCCGGGGCGGCATGAGGCTGGGGAGCGACTTCTCCCTGGATGACCTGGCTTCCCAGGGGTTCCGGGCCGTGATCCTGGCCCTGGGCACCCCGCGGGGCCGCGGGCTGGCCATACCCGGGGCCGAGGGCCCGGGCGTGGAACTGGCCCTGCCCTTCCTCAACCGGGCCAAGCTGGGCCCCCGTCCGCACCTGGAGGGGCGCGTGCTGGTGATCGGGGGCGGCAACGTGGCCATCGACGCCGCCCGCTGCGCCCTGCGCCTGGGCGCCACTTCGGTGGCCATGGCCTGCCTGGAATCCCGGCCCGAGATGCCCGCCCACCCGTGGGAGATCGAGGAGGCGGAGGAAGAGGGCATCCAGATCCACACCTCCTGGGGTCCCGTGGAAGTGGTGCGGGAGGGTGGCCGCGTGCGCGGCGTGCGCCTGCGCCGCTGCACCCGGGTCTTCGACGATCAGGGCCGTTTCCGCCCCGAGTTTGACGATTCCATCACCACTTACCTGGAGGCCGACCAGGTCATCATCGCCATCGGCCAGGCCCCCGACGCCGGCTTCCTGCCCGCCCAGGGGGTGGAACTGGACGGGCGCGGCTTCATCGCCGCGGACCCCCTCACCCGGGCCACTTCCCGGCCGGGGGTGTTTGCCTGCGGCGACGGGGCGGGGGGAAAACCCTCCATCGTGGACGCGGTGGCGGACGGCCACGAGGCGGCCGAGTCGGTACGGCGCTTCCTGCAGGGCCTGGACCTGGCCGAGGGCCGTCCTGCCAGGGTTACGGCCGCCGCTGCGGGCGGTGCCCCCGGGACGGCGGCCCAGAGGCTGGGCCCGCCCGAGGGTGTGTTGGTGGAGGTCAAGCCCCGGCTGCGCCAGCGGCTGGCCCCTGCGGCCGAAAGGGTGCGGGACTTCCGCGAGGTGTATCTGGGGTACACCCCCGAGGAGGCGCAGGAGGAAGCCTCCCGCTGCCTCAACTGCGGCATCTGCTCGGAGTGCCTGCAGTGCGTGGCCGCCTGCAAGAAGCAGGCCGTCAACCACAACGACCAGACGCGTACGGTGGAGATCCCGGTGGGGGCGGTGATCCTGGCCCCCGGCATGGGGCTCTTTGATGCAGCGGAGGCCCTGGAGTACGGCTGGTCGATATATCCCAACGTGCTCACCAGCATGGAGTTCGAACGCTACCTGTCGGCCACCGGGCCCACCGGGGGCAAGGTGGTGAGGCCGTCCGACGGCAGACGCCCCCGCCGCGTGGCCTTCATCCAGTGCGTGGGCTCGCGGGACACCTCCTGTGCCGAGTACTGCTCGGCGGTGTGCTGCATGTACACGGCCAAGGAGGCCATCATCGCCCGCGAGCACGACCCCGACATCGAGCCCACCGTCTTCTACCTGGACCTGCGCGCCTACGGCAAGGGCTTCGACCGCTACATCGACCAGGCGAAGGCTCACGGCGTCAGGTACGTGCGCAGCATGATCTCGACGGTGAAGGAAGACCCCGTCACCCGCAACCTGATCATCCGCTACTGGTCGGGGGAGCGCCTCGAGCAGGAGGAGTTCGACCTGGTGGTGCTGGCCGTGGGGGCGCGGCCCCCGGCGGGTGCCGCCGAACTGGCGAAGGCCGCGGGCATCGAGCTGGACGAGTACGGCTTCGCCCGCACCGATCCCGTCTTCTCCGCCCTCTCCACCCGCCCGGGCGTGTTCCTGGCGGGGGCCTTCGCCGGGCCCCGGGACATCCCCGAGAGTCTGGTGGGGGCCTCGGCGGCGGCGGCTTGCGCTCACGCCCTGCTGGCGCCGGGGCGGGGCACCCAGGTTACGCCCAAGACCTACCCGCCCGAGCGGGACGTGCGCGGCGAGGAGCCCCGGGTGGGCGTGTTCGTGTGCCGCTGCGGCATCAACATCGGGGGCGTGGTGGACGTCCCCGCGGTGGTGGAGTTCGCCTCCACCCTGCCCGGGGTCGCCCACGCCCAGGAGTTCACCTACACCTGCTCCCAGGACAGCCTGCAGCGCATCCGGGAGGCCATCGCCGAAAAGGGCCTCAACCGGGTGGTGGTGGCGTCCTGCTCCCTGCGCACCCACCAGTCCCTCTTCCGTGAGACCCTGCGGGAAGCCGGCCTGAACCAGTTCCTCTTCGAGATGGCGAACATCCGCGACCAGTGTTCCTGGGTCCACCGTGACGTCCCCGAGGCCGCCACCGAGAAGGCCAAAGACCTGGTGGCGATGGCGGTGGCCAAGGCCCGCACCCTGACCCCCCTGCCCATGCAGGCGGTGCCCGTGGTGCAGAAGGCCCTCATCGTGGGCGGCGGTCCCGCCGGCATGGCGGCCGCGCTGGCCCTCTCCGCCCAGGGGTTCCCCTGCTACCTGGTGGAGCGTTCGGACCGGCTGGGCGGCCAGATGCTGCGCCTGCGCCGCACCATCACCGGGGGGGACGTGCCCGCCCTGCTCGCCGACCTGGCGGGGCGGGTCATGGAGGACGCAAACGTCACCGTGTTCACGGGGGCGGAGGTGGCCGAAGTATCCGGGCACCAGGGCCACTTCACCACCCGGCTGCGCCTGCCCGACGGCGAGGTGACGGTGGAGCACGGCGTGATCCTGGTGGCCACCGGGGTGGAGGAGTACCGGCCCACCCAGTACCTGTACGGGCAGGACGAGCGGGTGTGCACGGTCACCGAACTGGAGGGGCAGCTGGCAGCCCTGGAGCGGGAGGGCTCCCGACCACCCTGGAAACAGGTGGTGTTCATCCAGTGTGTGGGGTCCCGTGACGGCGAGCGCCCGTACTGCAGCCGGGTGTGCTGCGCCCAGAGCCTCAAGAACGCCCTCTGGCTCAAGCGGCTGGCCCCCGACTGCCACGTGGTGGTCCTGTACCGCGACATGCGGTCGTACGGCTTCCTGGAGAAGTACTACCGGGAGGCCCGTTCACTGGGCATCTCCTTCCTCCCCTATCCCGACCAGACCCCGCCCGTCCTCCGCCAGGCGGAGGGGCAACTGTGGCTGGGCACCGTGGATGCCGCCTCGGGACGGGGCATCGAACTGCACCCCGACCTGGTGGCCCTGGCCACGGCGGTGGTGCC
This sequence comes from Bacillota bacterium, assembly GCA_014360055.1. Taxonomy (GTDB): domain Bacteria; phylum Bacillota; class Sulfobacillia; order JACIYH01; family JACIYH01; genus JACIYH01. The sequence continues at coordinate 61,821 of JACIYH010000003.1, forward strand.
CGCCGCGGGGGCGAAGGAACTGGCTTCCCTGCTCAAGGTGCCCCTGGGGGAGGGCGGCTTCTTCCTGGAGACCCACATCAAGATGGGGCCGCTGGACTTCCCCTCCGCCGGCATCTACCTGTGCGGCGGTGCCCACTGGCCCAAGTCGCTGGAGGAGGCCATCACCCAGGCCCAGGGGGCGGCCTCGCGGGCGGCCGTGGTGCTGTCGAAGGAGTCCCTGTGGGTGGGCGGCGTGGTTTCGGTGGTGGACGAGTCGAAGTGCGCGGGCTGCCTGACCTGCGTGCGCGTCTGCCCCTACCACGTGCCCTTCATCAACGCGCGCGGGGTGGCCCAGATCGAGGCCGTGCAGTGCCAGGGATGCGGCATGTGCGCGGCCGAGTGCCCGGCGCGGGCCATCCAGCTGGGCAACTACCGCTTCGACCAGATGCAAGCCAAGCTGGCCGGCCTGCCCTAGCGACACCGGATGGTCCCCGGGGTAACGGGCCGCAGGAGGTGGAACTTTGGTGGACGACGGAACCGAAGCGATGACGGCGGAGCGCCCCGGCGGCGGCGGTCCTGCGGCCACGGCCGGCGGCGGGCCGTCCTTTGAGCCCCGGATCGTGGCCTTCTGCTGCTACTACTGCGCGTATTCGGCCGCCGACCTGGCCGGCTCCATGCGCCTGCAGTACCCGCCCAACGTGCGCCTCATCGAGGTACCCTGCAGCGGGCGGGTGGATCCCGCCCTGCTCCTACGGGCGCTGGAGGAAGGGGCCGACGGCGTCTACGTGGCCGGGTGCATGGAGGGGGACTGCCACTTCCAGCAGGGCAACTTCCGGGCCAAGCGCCGGGTGGGCGCCATCAAGAAGCTTCTTTCCCAGATTGGCTGGGAACCGGAGAGGGTGGAGATGTACAACGTCCCCGCCTCCGACGGCGCCCGCTTCGCCCAGGTGGCCCGCGAGTTCACGGAACGCATCAGGCAAATGGGACCCAACCCCGCCCGGGGGAAGAAGGTGAGATCGTGATCATAGCGGAGCAGAAGCCCATCCCCGAGATAGCGGCCCAGGTGCGCCAGTGCCGGAAGGTGCTGGTGCTGGGGTGCGGCGGCTGCGTCACCGTGTGCCAGGCGGGTGGCGAGAAGGAGGCGGAGATCCTGGCCTCGGCCCTGCGCCTGATGGGGGTGCGGGAGGGCTGGGATACCGCCTTCGACAGCATGGCCATCACCCGCCAGTGCGACCCGGAGTACCTGGACGGTATCGCGAGGAAGGTGGCGGAGTACGACTGCGTCCTCTCCCTGGGGTGCGGGGTGGGGGTCAACTTCCTGGCCGAGCGCTTCCCGCGTACCTGGGTGGTACCGGGGCTGAACACCAAGGGGGCGGGCGCCACCCTGGAGGCGGGGGTGTGGGAGGAGAGGTGCCTGGCCTGCGGGGACTGCATCCTGCACCTCACGGGCGGTATCTGCCCCATCGTCCGCTGCTCCAAGAGCCTGCTCAACGGTCCCTGCGGCGGCTCCCAGGGGGGCAAGTGCGAGATCTCCCCGGACGTGGCCTGCGGGTGGCAGCTCATCTACGACCGCCTGAAGCAGCTCGACCGGCTCGACCTCCTGCTGGAGGTCAGGGAACCCAAGGACTGGTCGCGGACCCATGACGGCGGTCTGCGCCGGGTGGTGAAGGAGGAGGCCCGGCTATGAGCCAGAACGGGTGCAAGACGGAAAGCCGGCTGGAGCGCGTACTGCGGGAGGGCCACTTCGCCGTCACCGCCGAAGTGGGTCCCCCCAAGAGCGCCTCTTCCAAGGGGATATCGCGCCACGCGGCGGCCATCAAGGAGGTGGCCGACGCCATCAACCTCACCGACAACCAGACTGCCATCGTGCGCCTGTGCAGCCTGGCCGCCGCCGTGCACGTCATGCAGGCCGGCGGGGAACCGGTGATGCAGATCACCTGCCGCGACCGCAACCGCATCGCCATCCAGTCCGACCTGCTGGGCGCCTACAGCCTGGGCGTGCGCAACGTGCTCTGCCTGACGGGGGACCACATCAGCTTCGGCAACCACCCCCAGGCCCGCACCGTTTACGACCTGGATTCGGTGCAGCTGGTGAAGCTGGTGCGCGACATGCGGGAGAACCGCCGCTTCCAGAACGGCGAGGAGATCAAGGTGGCCCCGCCACGCTTCTTCATCGGCGCCGCGGAGAATCCCTTCGCCGACCCGGTGGAGTTCCGCGCCCTGCGCCTGGGTAAGAAGGTCAAGGCGGGCGCCGACTTCATCCAGACCCAGGCCGTGTTCGACATCGACCGCTTCGCCCGCTTCATGCAGGTGGTGCGGGACATGGGCCTGGACGAGCAGGTATTCATCCTGGCCGGCATCGTCCCCACCCGGTCGGCCAGGGCCCTCGAGCGCACCGCCACCGTGCCCGGCATGGTGGTGCCCCAGGAACTGATCGACCGCATGAAGGGAGCGGCCGACCAGGAGAAGGAAGGCGTGGCCATCGCCGTGGAGCTGATCTCGCGCCTGCGGGAGATCCCGGGGGTGCGCGGCGTGCACATCATGGCCATCGCCTGGGAGGAAATCGTCCCCGAAATCGTCAGGGAGGCCGGCCTGCTCCCCCGTCCCCGCCTGGAGGTCCCCACCCCCGCCTAACGCCGCCCCGTCCCGACCCCCGCTCCAGCCTCGCACGGACGCGGGAACCCCTCACCAACCCCCGGGAGCCTTCCGGTCGGGGTGCGGATTATACCATGCGGATGGCCTTGAGCGGGCAGGTGACGGCGCACTTGGCGCACCCCCGGCACATGGCCACCTGATAGGGTACTTCGTAAGGGCTGTCCTGCCTGAGGATGCGGTTGGGGCAGGCCTGCGCCGCCAGGCAGACGCCCCCCTGGCAGAAAGCTGCGTTGCACCTGGCCGGGTCAACTACCGCCATCGGCTTGGGCATTCCTATGCGCCTCCCGGGCTCTCGCCAGCTGTTCCTCCAGTTCTTCCAACTCGATCAACATGGCCGGCCGCACCGAGTGGCGCGGCAGACGGCGCTTCAATTCCTCGATCGCCGCCTGCAGGCGGGCGATCTCATCCTCCCCGCTCATGCTATACCCCCAGGGGTATTATACCTCCTGGTGGCCGCCCGGTAAACTGCTGAAACCAAAACGCCGCCGGCGGTGGCCCGGCATCTTGCCAGGGGCAGATAAAACCAGCAAGATGTATGATGATAAGTAAATGGCTTGGAGGGATTGCGCTGATGTCCGACATGGTAGTGGAAACGGTGCACCTGGGGTCTCGCTGCCAGATGGTACTTCCCGCTCGGATCAGGAAGGCCCTCGGCCTGCGGGAAGGGGACGAAGTTCTGGTCAGGAAGAGCGGCGACGTGGTCGTAATAGTGCCCAAGCCAGCAAGTTACGCTCGGCAGTTGCGCGGCCTGCACCGGGAGGTGTGGGTGGGTGTGGATCCCGACCAGTACGTTCGCGAGGAGCGGGCATCGTGGGAGGGCTAGCCGAAAGGTTGAGGGAGCACACCCTTGTGGCACTCGATACCAACTGCCTGGTGTACTACCTAGAGGATCATCTGCGCGCCGTCGCCTGTTCACCTGGCTGTCGCCTGGTCTCTTGCAACTATTACCGGGAACCTGCTGAGATTGTTGACTATCTTGCTTGCTGCCACCAAGCCCAACCTCGAAGTCGCGGCCGTCACCCTTGAGATCGCCGTCCGCTGTGCTGAGATACGTGCCAGCCATCGGCGGGGGCGGTAGGGCTGGCGGCAGGGTCGCGGCGGGGCAGGGCCGGGCTGGGGCGCGGATGGCAGGGCAGGGGGATGGTAGGGCAGGGGGTTGCGGGAAGAGAGCCGGTGTGGTAGTTTAGGGGAGACAACGGAATATCTCCCGGGTGCCCCCTTCCAGGGGAGAATAGGGAAGTTCGGTGTGAATCCGACGCGGTCCCGCCACTGTGACCGGGGAGCCCTCCTCGAGAGCCACTGCCCGCAAGGGTGGGAAGGAGAGGAAGGGTGACGATCCGGAAGCCAGGAGACCTGCCCGGGAGAATGTGCGTACCAGCCTTCGCGAGAAAGGCGGGTGCGTGTCGATGGGTTTCAGGACCCCCGGCCCGCCCGCCGGGGGTTTTCTCGTGGGTGGAGGCGGAGGGTGGTTGAGCCGTCCTGCTCCAGGCAGGGAGCGCGGCCCCCGCCCCGTTCGCCAGCCCGCATCCCCCGGAAGGTGGGTACGCACGCAGGGCGCGGTACCACCTTCTTCCGGGGGAGGGAACGGCATGGAGAAGTGGAGAGGCGGAGGTAGCGGTACGGTCGGGGTGCGCCGGCTCACCGGCGCACACGCGGCACGCAGGGCGCGCGGCGTCACCGTTGCGTGCCGGGCTCGCGGGGTGCCTCGGCCCGGGGGCGCGAGCCGGGTGCCTGTGGGGATGGTCGCTGTCCTGGCAGTCCTGGCGGTGGCGCTGGTGCTTGGTGGCTGCGCGTGGGTGGGCAGGTCCGCGGAGGACCGCGGCGCCGGGGCACCGCAGCCCTGGTTGAAGATGGAGGATTGGGCCGGGCGCGAGGTGGTGCTGGGCCACCGCCCCGAGCGCATCGTCTCGTTTGCCCCCTCGAACACGGAGATCCTGTTCGCCCTGGGTGCGGGGGACCGGGTGGTGGGGGTGACCGACTTCTGCAACTACCCGGAGGAAGCGAAGACCCGCACGCGCCTGGGTGGGGCCCTAAACCCCAACCTGGAGAAGCTGACGGCCCTGCAGCCGGACCTGGTGCTGTGCATCGGGGGGATGGACCAGTTCCTGGCCAAGTTGGGCGAGTTGGGCATCCCGGCGTTCGTGGTGCAGCCCACGGATTTGCAGGACGTGCTCCGTTCCGTTGAGGTCATCGGGCGCCTGGTGGGTGAGGAGCAGCGGGCCCGTGACCTGGTAGCAGACCTGCGCGGGCGGCTGGGCCGGCTGCAGGAGGCCCTGGCTGCTGTACCGGCCGATAAGCGGGTGCGCGTCTTCTACGAGGTGTGGCACGATCCCCTCATGACGGCGGGGCCCGGGAGCTTCATCCACGACGCCTTGGTGGCGGCGGGCGGGGTCAACGTGGCGGCGGATGCCCCCAAGCCGTTTTGCGAGTACAGCCTCGAGAGCCTGATCCAGAAGGATCCCCAGGCCATCGTTACCACGATGCCCGAGAGCTACGAAGCGCTGAAGTCGAAAAAGCGGCCCGGCTGGGAGAAGGTGACGGCGGTCAGGGAAGGGCGCATTCTCCTCCTGGACCCCGACCTCATCACCAGGCCGGGGCCGCGGCTCGTGGAGGCGATCGAGCAGTTGGCGCGTTTTCTCTATCCGGATGTGGTGCGGTGAGAGGATGGGCCGCGTATTGAAAGCGGGGGGCGCCGGACGGTGGCTCATTCCCGCGCTCGGCATCCTCCTGGTGGGGTGCTGGGTGCTGGGGATGGGGTTGGGAAGCGTGGGGATACCCCCCGGGGAGGTGCTCCGCATCCTGGCCGCGGGTCCGGAAGCCACCGGCCCGAACGCGGACATCGTCTGGCGCCTGCGGGGTCCCCGCGTGCTCATGGGGACCGTGGTGGGGGCGGCCCTGGCCACCGGGGGCGCCACCCTGCAGGGGCTCTTCCGGAACCCCCTGGCCGATCCCTACCTCCTGGGGGTGTCGGCGGGGGCGGCGGTGGGGGCGGCTCTGGCCATGATCGGCGGGGCGGCGCGCTGGGCGGGGATGGCGGCTGTCCCCGCCTTCGCCTTCGCGGGAGGGCTGCTCACGGTGTGGGGGGTCTGGCAACTCTCCCGGGCGGGGGGCAGGGGTTCCACGGTGTCCCTCCTCCTGGCCGGGGTGGCGGTCTCCGCGGTGCTCTCGGCCCTGCTTTCGTTCCTTCTCCTCGTGAGCGGACACATGCTGGACCGCATCGTGGTGTGGCTGATGGGGAACCTGGGGGGGCGGTCCTGGTCCCAGGCGGGGTGGGTGGCGGCCTACGGCCTGGTGGGCGGGCTGGTCATGTGGCGGTACCGGCGGGAACTGGACGCCCTGGCGCTGGGTGAGGAGGCGGCCCTCAGCCTGGGGGTGGAGGTACCGGTGGTGAAGAGGAACCTGCTCGTGGCTGCTTCTCTGGCGGCGGCTGCCGCGGTGGCCATGACGGGGGTGATCGGTTTCGTCGGTCTGATGGTGCCACACCTGGTAAGGTTGGTGGCCGGACCCGGCCACGGGCGGCTGCTGCCGGCCTCCGCCCTCGGGGGCGCCTGCCTGCTGGTACTGTCCGACACGCTGGCCCGCTGCCTGCTGCCTCCCTGGGAGATTCCGGTGGGAGTGATCACCGCGCTCACGGGGGGGCCGTTCTTCCTGTATCTACTGTGGCGCCACCAGCGCGCGGGATGGGAGGCAAAGCCATGATCTCACACCTCGGCCCCAGGGAAGCCGCCCCGCGGACCGTCCAACTGAGGGTGGATGGGCTGGCCTGCGGCTACGGCAACGGGCTGGTTCTGCGGGGGGTGAGCTTCACCCTAGAGCGGGGCTCGTTCACCGGGGTACTGGGACCCAATGGTTCGGGCAAGACCACCCTGCTGCGGGTCCTGTGCCGGGTGCTGGTACCGCGGAGGGGCTACGTGCTCCTGGACGGCCATGACCTGTCCCGGTTCCCCCGTCGGGAACTGGCCCGGCGCGTGGCCATGGTAGGCCCGGATTGGCGACCCCAGTTCGAGTTCACCGTGGCCGAGGTGGTGGCCCTGGGGCGTATTCCCCACCTGGGCCCCTGGTCCGGGGAGAGTCCCGCCGACCGGCGGGCCGTGGAGCGGGCCCTCGAGCTTACGGGCACCGGAGCCCTGGCCGGACGGCTCCTGGGCAGCCTGAGTGAGGGGGAAAGGCAGCGGGTGATGATCGCCCGCGCCCTGGCCCAGGAACCCTCTTTGCTCTTGCTCGATGAGCCCACCTCCCACCTGGACATCTCCCACCAGGTGCAGGTGCTGTCGCTCCTGCACGGGCTGACCCGGGGCGGCGTCGGCGGGGGGGGCCTGACCGTGCTGGCGGTGATGCACGACCTCAACCTGGCCGCCGCCTGGTGTGACCGTCTCCTGCTCCTGCATGAGGGCCGGGTGTTCGCGGCCGGGTCCCCTGAAGAAGTACTCACGCCGGAGGTGATCCGGCGCGTGTACGGAGGGGAGGTACTGGTGCTCAGAAACCCGGTGTGCGGCTCTCCCTACGTGGTACCCGCCCTGGCCGCCCGTAGCCGGGAGATCACCGCTGCGTCGGGGGCGAGGAGTTCCCGGGTCGGGTGAGCAAAGAGGTATCCCTGGGCCAGGTCCACGCCCGCGCCCAGCAGGGTGTCCAGTTCGGAAGGGTGTTCCACCCCCTCGGCCACCGTGGTGCATCCCAGGCGGCGGGCCAGTTGGGTCAGGGTCTCCACGATGACCCGGCGGGCCGGGTCCCGGTGGCAGTTGCCCACCAGGTGCCCGTCGATCTTCACATAGTCCGGTTGCAACTCTACCAGGGTACGCAGGCTGGAGTATCCCGATCCCACGTCGTCGAGGGCCACCCCCAGGCCGTGGGCACGTGCCACCTCCACGGCACGGCGCAGGCGTTCCAGGTCGGGTGCCGTAGACCGCTCGGTGAGCTCGAGGGTTAGCTGCTCGGGTTCCAGGCCGGCCCCTGCCAGCAGGTCCCCCAGCCTTTGCAGGTCATAGGCGGGATCGCCCAGCACGCGCGGGTCCACGTTCAGAAAGAGCCCCAGTTGACCCAGGCGCCCGCGCACCCCGGCTATGGCCTGCCGGTGGCACAACTCCTCCAGGCGGACGAGCAGCCCGTACTTCTGGGCCAGGTGGAAGAGGGTGAGGGGTTCCCGCCAGCGGCTCCCTTCCGGCCCCCGGGACAGCGCCTCGTACCCCACCGTACGCCCGTCCGCCAGGGAGACGATGGGCTGGTACACGCTGTAGATCTGGCCCTGCTCCAGGATGGCCAGCATCTCCTGCCGGGAGAGGAAGTCCTCCAGGCCCATATCGGACTTGGCCATGAGGACGGCCTCTTTCATGGCCTCGTAGATGAGGCGTTCCATGCGGCCTTCAGACCCGGCCCGGATCTCGGCGTAACCCAGGTGAACGGTGAGCTTGCGGTCGAGGGGCAGGTCACACGCGGCCGCGTTCAGCCGCGCCTCCAGCAGTTCGTGCAGTTGCTCCAGGTGGGGGCCGAGCTGGCGCTTTTCGCCGGGATTGGGGAAAAAGAGCAGGAAATCGTCTCCACCGGTGGTACAGGGGACGATGCCCGTAGCCCTCCCCAGCCGGAGGCCGGTGTGGGTCAGCACCCGGCCCAGGGCGTCCAGCACGGAGTCAGCCGTCCTGGTTCCGTAACTTTCCTGCACGGACGAGAAATCGACCAGATCCACGAACACCAGCCCCAGTGTCCGGTGGCGACGGGCGATCTTGGCGAGACGCGGGATGACTTCGGCCAGAGCAGGAACCCGCACACGCAAACCTCCCCGCGGGGAATTGATGCACAGGCCCGACCTTACAGGTACATCCCCACCCTCAGTAATATCGAATCGTGGGACCCTCCTCTCCAGTCGCCGCCCGCGAAGGCTGCACGGGCTCAGTTGCTTACCACGATTGACGAGCGGCGCGCGAGCCGGTATGCTGGGCCCGGTGAGGGTGTGATGAGAGAGGCCATCTTCTGCCAGGGTCTCAGCAAAGTGTTTTCCACGTGGGAGCACACGGGCGTGCGCCGTTCCCGAAAAGACGTGCGGGCGGTAGAGGAGTTCGACCTGCGGGTAGAGCAAGGTGAGAGGGTCGTCCTCATGGGCCCCAACGGTTCGGGAAAGAGCACCGTGCTCCGCATCCTGGCCACTTTGCTCCTGCCCAGTGGCGGTACAGCCCGGGTGGCCGGCTTCGATGTGGTGCGTGAGCCCGACCGGGTCCGCGCAGCCGCAGGGGTGTTGCTGGGGTTCGAGCGCACCCTGTACTGGAAGCTGACCGGGGAAGAGAACCTGTACCTCTTCGGTACCCTGTACGGCGTGCCGGGCCGGGTTCTGCGCCAGCAGGTCCCTCGCCTGCTGGATGCGGTGGGGCTCAGCGGGGCCCGCCGGCGGCTCGTGGAGGAGTACTCCACCGGCATGCGCCAGCGGCTGGCCATCGCCCGCGCCCTCGTGCACAGCCCGCGCGTGCTGCTCCTGGACGAACCCACCGGCGGCCTGGACCCGGAGATGGCCGTCGAGATACGCTCGCTGCTCGGTGATCTGTGCCGCCGGTTCGGAGTCACCATGCTCATGACCTCCCACGACATGGAGGAAGCCGCCTCCTTCCCCCGCGTGGTGTTAATGGAGGGGGGCAGGGTACGGGCGGACGGGCCTCCGGAGGAGGTGCTCGGTGGGCACCGCGGTCAGGGGAGCGCTTGCCCTCGCGCGCAAGGAGATGTTGTACCGGATACGCTATCCGGCCACGCTGGCTAACCTCGGCATCTCGCCTTTCCTCATCGTGGGTCCCTACCTCATGGCGGCCCGCATGTGGGGGGCGGACCCCGAGTTCCAGCTCAAGGTGGCCGTGGGGCTGATTCTGTGGTACTGGTTAAGCCAGTTCTTCTGGATCGTGGGGTTCGGGCTGCGGGACGAAATGTGGGAGGGTGTATTGGAGAGCCTGCTCGTGGTGCCCCGGCCGTTGTGCCCTTTGATGCTGGCCAAGTTCTTAGACAGCTTTCTGGTCTCCTCGTACACAACGGCCACCATGCTGGTGTGGTTCCCCGTATTTGGGGTGCCCGTACGCCTGCTGCCCGCACAGGCGGTCGTGCTCCTGTGCACCGGGCTGGCACTGGGTGCCCTTTCCGTGCTCTATGCGGGTATGGTACTGGTGGTCAAGCGGGCGGGTGCCTTCGGGTCCGCCACGCAGGAGGCCATAGGCATTCTCTCCGGCATGACCTTTTCGGTTTCGCGCCTGCCCCGTCCCGTACAGGTGGTTTCTGCCCTCATACCCCTCACCTATGCCATCCGGGCGATGCGGGCGGTCACCATCACCGGATCGCTGTCCGCTGCCAGGGCGGACCTGGCCGCACTGGTGGGGTTCACCGTGGTGGTGGCACCTCTGGGCTGGTATGTCCTCAATGCGGCATACGCGCGGGCCCGCCGGCAGGGTACCCTGGGGGAGTTCTGACATGCGGGCTGCCCTCACCGTCTTCCGGTACATCCTCCTGGGGGACCTCAGGTACCGCTCCGAGTTCCTGTGGAGCACGCTCAACCCCCTGATGTGGATCCTGCCTGCCATCCTCATGGTGCACTTCGGCCTGGGGGAAGGCCTGCAATCCGGCCCGGGAACACCGGTGAACTACGTCGCCTTCTTCCTGACGGGTGCGATTTACTGGAACTACGTCGAGGCGGTATGGTCCCTCTGCTTCTACCTGCAGGAAGCTATGGAAGGTGGGGTGCTGGAAGCCCTTTGGGCGACGACGGTACCGCGGGTGGCCCTCTTTGGTGGGTGGTCGCTGAGCAAGCTCTTCTCGGTCACCCTGCAGTCTGCCGCGGGGCTGGTGCTGGTGGTGCTGGCAATGGTGGGTGCCCCCGGCCAGGCCCTGGCCCCCGTCACCCCCGTGCAGGCGGCGCAGGCCACGTTGGCTGCTCTGGCTTCCATCGTGGCCTCGTATGGCCTGGCCTTCCTGCTGGTGGGCCTGTCGCTGGTATATCGCGACGTGGAATCCATCATCAGCATGGTGGGCAACGCGGCACCGTTCATCGGTGGGATGGCTTTCAGCGTTACATTACTGCCCCTGCCCCTGCAGGTGATATCTTTCCTGTTCCCTTTCACCTGGGGCCTGGACCTTTTTCGCGGGATCGTCTTCGGCAGCCCCACCATCCTTGCCCCGGCCGGGGAACTGACGGTGCTGGTGGCGCTCTCCGTGTTTTATGTGGCGGCGGGGTACCTTGGCTTCGTCTACATGGAGAAGACGGCGCGCAGGTGTGGGCTGGTGGCGCACTGAGATGCCCTTCCGGTCGCTGGAAGCAGGAGGGGGCAGGCAGATGTCGAATTTCTCCATGGCACCCGGCGATGAAGGGGGGAAGGGCATGAGGGAAATCGACGCGGCACGGGTTACGGAAGCGGTGGCAAGGTTGTGTCAGGAAGCCAGCATGGACCTGGGTGAGGATGCCTTCGCAGCGCTGGAGAGAGCCCTGGAACAGGAAGAGTCGCCGGTGGGGAAGGACGTCATCGGGCAGTTGATCGAGAATGCCCGCCTGGCCCGCAAAGAGTGGGTGCCCATGTGCCAGGACACGGGTGTGGCCGTGGTGCTGGTGGACCTGGGTCAGGACGTGCACGTGGTGGGTGGTTCCCTGGAGGAGGCCATCAACGCGGGGGTACGCAAGGGGTACCAGGAAGGGTACCTGCGCAAGTCGGTGGTGGGCGACCCCTTTGAGCGCAAGAACACGGGCGACAACACCCCGGCCGTGATCCACTACCGGGTGGTGCCCGGCGACAGCCTCAAGATCACGGTGTTGCCCAAGGGTGCCGGGTCCGAGAACATGAGCGCGCTGAAGATGCTGACTCCGGCCGACGGGCTGGAGGGCGTGATGGATTTCGTGGTGGAAGTGGTGGATGAGGCCGGATCTAACCCCTGTCCTCCGATCATAGTAGGCGTGGGGGTGGGAGGGACCATGGAGCAGGCGGCGCTGCTGGCCAAGCGGGCGCTGGCGCGGCCGGTGGGTCAGCCCCATCCCCGCCCCGAGATCGCGGGGATCGAAGAGAAGCTACTGCAACGGATCAACCGGCTGGGGATCGGGCCGCAGGGCCTGGGTGGCCGGGTGACCGCGCTGGCGGTGCACATGGAGGTGTATCCCACCCACATTGCCTGCCTGCCGGTGGCGGTCAACCTGCAGTGTCACGCAGCCCGGCACAAGGAGGCCGTGCTCTGATCCCGGAGCAGGACGGGCGGCGGGGCAGCGGGCCGGCCCGGGGGTGGGGAGGCTACTCCCGGTGGCCCCGGGGCGACCGTGGCAGCCAGTCGGTCATGCCCGGGGCGGGTGATGGGGGCGGTGCCCCGACGCGCGCCCGTGACCCGGAAGGCAGGCGGCGTTTGCGCGGGCTTGAGGAGGGAGAGCAATGTCTCTGAAGCAGGTGACCACGCCCCTTACCGACGAGGTGGTATCGGACCTGCGGGCAGGGGACAGGGTGCTGATTTCCGGGTACATTTATGCGGCGCGGGATGCGGCGCACAAGCGGCTCTACGAGCTCTTGCAGAAGGGCGGGGAACTGCCCTTCGACATCCGGGGGGCGGTGGTGTACTACGTGGGGCCCACGCCGCCCAAGCCGGGGCAGGTGATCGGCTCGGCCGGTCCCACCACTTCGGGGCGGATGGACTCTTACACCCCGGCCCTGATCCGGGCGGGATTGAAGGGGATGATCGGCAAGGGCCTGCGCTCGCAGGCGGTGAAGGACGCCATGAAGGAGCACGGGGCGGTGTACTTTGCGGCCGTGGGCGGTGCCGGTGCGCTCATCTCCAAGAGCATCGTGGAGTCGGAAGTGGTGGCGTACGAAGACCTGGGTACGGAGGCCGTCAGGCGGCTGCGGGTGGAGAACTTCCCCGTGGTGGTGGTCAATGACCGCTACGGCGGCGACCTGTACGAGGAGGGCAGGGCGCGCTACCGCCTGACCGACGGCTGACCGTGCGCGGCGATGCGGTGGCCTCTGCGGGATGGTGGTCGGGCGGCCGCGGCGGACCGGGGTCGCTGGCGGCAGGCCCGGGGTTCGGAATGGCGCCCGGTTGAGGAGCACGACGTGGCAAAGGACGAGGAGGGATGAAGATGGCGACTCCGGAGGAACTGCTGGCCAAGACGAAGAAGCCGGCACAGGATGCCATGCGGCTGCACCCGTTTTACCGTGGTAAGATCGAGACCTACCCGCGTTGTGCGGTGCGCAACATGGACGACTTCTCCATCTGGTACACGCCCGGGGTGGCGGAGCCCTGCCGGGACATCCAGAAGAATCCCGAGCGGGTGTACGACCACACCTGGAAGTGGAACGTGATCGCGGTGGTATCCGACGGCACACGGGTGCTGGGGCTGGGGAACATCGGGCCGGAGGCGGCCATGCCGGTGATGGAGGGCAAGGCGCTTTTGTTCAAGTACCTGGGCGGGGTGGATGCGGTACCCATCTGCCTGCGCACCACCGACCCGGACGAGTTCATCCGCACGGTGAAGCTGCTTGAGCCCTCTTTTGGTGGGATCAACCTGGAGGACATCGAGCAACCCAAGTGTTTCCGCATCCTGGAGACGCTGCGGCGGGAGATGGAGATCCCGGTGTGGCATGACGACCAGCAGGGGACGGCGGCGGTGACGCTGGCGGGTCTGCTGGGTGCTTTGAAGGTGGTGGGCAAGAAGCTGGAGGACGCGCGCATTGCCATGATCGGGGCGGGTGCGGCGAACGTGGCCTGTGCGCGGGTGATCATCGGGGCGGGTGCCGATCCCGGCCGCATCGTGATGTGCGACTCGCGGGGGATTCTGCACAAGGGCCGCACGGAACTGAAGGAGACGCACCGGGAGAAGTGGGAGCTGGCGCAGAAGACCAACGCCGAGGGACGCACGGGCGGGATCCCCGAGGCCATGAAGGGGATGGACGCCGTCATCGGGTTGTCGAAACCCGGTCCGGGGACGATCAAGCCCGAGTGGGTGAAGGCCATGGCGCCCGACCCCATCGTGCTCACCATGGCCAACCCCGTGCCGGAGATCTGGCCTTGGGAGGCGAAGGAAGCGGGGGCGGCGGTGGTGGCGACGGCGCGTTCGGACTTCCCCAACCAGGTGAACAACTCCCTGGGCTTCCCGAGCATCTTCCGGGGGGCGCTGGACGTGCGGGCGCGCACCATTACCGACGAGATGTGCATTGAGGCCGCCCGGGAGCTGGCCCGTTACGCTGAGGACAAGGGGCTGAGCGCGGAGTACATCCTGCCCACCATGGAGGAGTGGGAGGTGTACCCGCGGGTGGCGGCGGCGGTAGGCGTGAAGGCCATCGAGCAGGGGGTGGCGCGCATCACCCTCACGCGGGAAGAGCTCAAGGCCCGGGCCGAGCAACTCATCCGCAAGGCGCGCGAAGGTGCCGCCCTGCTCATGCGGGAAGGGATCATCCCGCCGGTGCCGGCGGAGTGAGATGACGGGGGCCGCCCGGCACCGCACCGGGCGGCTCCCCTCTCCTGGAGGCGCAAAATGAAACTTTACGAATATCTCGCCAAAGAATTCTTCCGCGCGGCGGGCATCCCCGTGCCCGCGGGGCGGGTGTGCGAGAGCGCCGATGAGGCCGCCCGGGTGGCGGCCGAGGTGGGGCCGGTGGCGATCAAGGCGCAGATTCTGGCGGGGGCGCGGGGTAAGGCGGGGGGGATCGCCTTTGCCGACACCCCTGACGAAGCGCGGCAGGCGGCGGGCCGCCTGCTGGGTTCGGAGTTGCGCGGCTACCGGGTGGACAGGCTCCTGGTGGAAGAGAAGCTGAGCATCGAGAAGGAGCTATACCTGGGTATAGCGGTTGAAGGGAGCGCCCGCCGCCCCGTCCTCATCGCCTCCGCCCAGGGGGGCATGGCCATCGAGGAAGTACCCGAGCGGGCCATTGTGAAGAAGACCCTGGACATCACTTGGGGGATGCAGCCGTACATGGCCCGGGTGCTGGCCCGCCGGCTGGGGCTTGAGGGGGTCCTCGCGCGCCAGTTCGAGGACATCGCCCTGCGGCTGTGGGGCTTGTTCCGGCGTTACGACGCCGAACTGGTCGAGATCAATCCCCTGGCCGTGGTCTCTGCGCCGGCCGGCGCCGGTGAGGCTTGCGCAGGCCGGGCGGCGCCGCGGCTGGTGGCCGCTGACGCCCGCCTGAACGTGGACGACGAGGCCCTCTACCGTCACCGCGATCTGCCACGGGTGGAGGAGGGCACGGACCTGGAGCGGCGGGTGAAGGAACTGGGACTTTCCTTTGTACAACTGGACGGAGACATCGCCGTCATGGCCAACGGGGCCGGCATCACCATGGCCACCCTGGACGTCCTGGCCCGCTACGGGGGACGGCCGGCGAACTTCCTTGACGCCGGTGGGGGAGCGGCGGCAGAACCCATGGCCCAGGCCATCGGCGTGCTCCTGGAGACTCATCCCAGGGTCATCCTGATCAACATCTTCGGTGGCATCACCCGCTGCGACGACGTGGCCCGCGCCATCGTCAAGGTGAAGTCCGAGCGGGGCCTGCCCGTGCCCCTGGTGGTGCGGCTGGTGGGTACCAACGAGGACCAGGGTGCGGCACTTCTGCGCGAACACGGCATCGCCGCCTTCCGGCAGATGGAGGAGGCAGCGGCCAGGGCGGTGGCCATAGCCAGGGGAGGTGACAGTTGATGTACAAACCGCGGGGAGTCTTCATGCGCAATCCCGACTTGGTGCCGGCGTACCTGCGCCCGGGCATGTGGGGCTGGATACTGCACCGGGTGACCGGGCTTCTCATCCTGTTCTACCTGCTGCTTCACATCTGGGTGATCGGCCGGGCGGCGGTGAGCCCCCAGGCTTTCGATGCCATCATGGTGACGCTGGGCACGCCGTTTTGGCGGGTGCTGGAGGTGGGGCTGCTGGCCTGCGTGCTGTATCACGGGATCAACGGCATCCGCATCATCCTGTTCGACCTGGGTTACGGCATCCGGGTGCACCGGGCCTGGTGGTATGCCACCATGGCGGTGGTGGTGGTGCTGTTCATCATCGGGGCAGTGCACATGCTGATGCCGCTGTTTGCCGCCGTGGTGTCGCCCGCGGCCGCCGCAGCCGGGCCGGCCTCAGGTGGGACGGCGCTGGTGGCCGGGGCTGGGCCGGCGGCAGCGGCGCTGGCCGCGCTTTAGGAGGTGAGGGCGTTGCGCACCTGGGCCTGGATACTGCAGCGGGCGAGCGGCGCCGTTTTGGTATTTGCGCTGGGGTTGCACTGGGTGGTGCAGCACCACGTGTCTCCGGGGGCGGAGATCACCTTCGCCGGGGTGCACCTGAAGCTGCAGTGGCTCTTGTACCTGGTTTCCGATGTTCTGCTTTTGGCCTTTGCCCTGTTTCACGGGCTGAACGGCCTGCGCACGGTGATCCTGGACTTCCGGGTGTCCCCCTCCGCCGCGGCGGTACTCACGGTGGTGCTGGTGCTGGTGGGGTTGGGGGCGCTGCTGTACGGGGTGCCGCCCATTATGGCCTTTCTCAGGGGGTAGCGGACATGCCATATCATCGCATCCTGGTAGTGGGAGCGGGACTGGCCGGGCTGCGGGCGGCCATCGAGGCGGCGGATGGCGACGTGGCGGTGCTGACGCGGGTGCACCCGGTGCGCTCGCACTCGGTGGCGGCCCAGGGTGGTGTGAACGCACCTCTGGCCAATGTCCCGGAGGGTAAGGAAGACAGTCCCGAGCGTCATGCCTTCGACACGGTGAAGGGAGCGGACTACCTGGCGGACCAGGACGCGGCGGAACTGATGACGCGCCTGGCGCCCGAGCGCATCTACGAGATCGAGAACTGGGGTTGTCCCTTTTCCCGCACGCCGGAGGGCAAGATCGCACAGCGTCCCTTCGGGGGCGCGGGCTTCCCGCGCACCTGCTATGCGGCCGACCGCACGGGGCACGCCATGCTGCACACCCTGTACGAGCAGGCGGTCAAGCGTAACGTGAGGATTTACGAGGAGTGGCTGATGCTCGACCTCATCGTGTCCGGCGGCCGCTGCCGTGGGGTGGTGGCCATGGACATGGTGTCGGGGCGGGTGGAGGCGTTCGGTGCGGAGGCGGTGATCATGGCCACCGGCGGTGCCGGTCGCATCTACGCGCGCTCCACCAACTCCCATATCAACACGGGCAGCGCGGCGGCGTTCTGCTACCGCCGGGGCGTGCCGCTGAAGGACATGGAGTTCGTGCAGTTCCACCCCACCTCGCTTTATCCCAACAACGTGCTCATTTCCGAGGCGGCCCGGGGCGAAGGCGGGTACCTGGTGAACCGGGACGGTGAGCGGTTCATGGCCCGCTATGCCCCCAAGGCCATGGAGCTGGGCCCGCGGGACATCGTGGCGCGGTCCATCCAGACGGAGATCGACGAGGGGCGTGGGTTCGAGAACGCTTACGTGCACCTTGACCTGCGGCACCTGGGTGCGGAGAAGATCAAGGAGCGGCTGCCTGCCATCCGGGAGATCGCCATGTACTTCGCGGGTGTGGACCCCATTGAGAAGCCCATCCCCATCCAGCCCGCCCAGCACTACACCATGGGCGGCCTGGACGTGGACAAGGACGGTGCCTCCGAACTGCCGGGCCTCTTTGCCGCCGGTGAGTGCGCCTGCGTGAGCGTGCACGGTGCCAACCGGCTGGGTGGCAACTCCCTGCTGGAGACGGTGGTATTCGGTCAGCTGGCGGGGGCGGCGGCGGTGCGCTACGTGGGTGGTTTGGAGAAGACGGGTGCGGACGGCCCCGCCCTGGATGCGGCGGTGGCGGAGGTGGAAAGCGGCATCTCCGGGCTCCTCGGGCGGGAAGACGGGGAGAAGATGGCGGTCATCCGGGAAGAGATGAAGCAGGTGATGTTTGAGAAGGTGGGGATATTCCGCACGGAGGGGCCCATGCGGGAGGCGGTGGAGAAGATCCGGGAACTGAAGGAGCGGGTGAAGCGGGCCCGGGTGGAGGCCAAGGGGCGGCGTTACAACCTGGAACTGATCGGGGCCCTGGAGCTCCCTGCCATGCTGGACCTGGCGGAAGTGATTGCGCTGGGTGCGGTGACCCGGACCGAGAGCCGGGGGTCTCACTTCCGGCGGGACTATCCCCAGCGGGACGATGCCAACTGGCTGAAGCACACGGTGGCGCGCTGGAGCCCCGATGGTCCCCGGCTGGAGTACAAGCCGGTGGTGATCACCAAGTGGCAGCCTGAGGCGCGCAAGTACTAGGGGGTGGAGTGGTTGCAGTTCACCGTATTCCGCTTCGATCCCGAGGTAGACAGGGAGCCCCGCTACTCCACCTACCAGGTGCCGGTGGGGGAGGGCACCACTCTCCTGGAGGCGCTTTTGTGGATCGTAGACAACGTGGACGGTTCCCTTTCCTTCCGGTATGCCTGCCGGGAGGCCATCTGCGGGGCGTGTGCCATGTTCGTGAACGGCAAACACCGGCTGGCGTGCAAGACGCAGATCAAGGATTTGCGGGCCGATGAGGTGGTGGTGCACCCGCTTCCCCACCTGCCCATCATCAAGGACCTGGTGGTGGACATGTCGGGGTTCTGGGAGAAGTACCGGGCCATCCGGCCGTATCTGATCGCCGAGGGGCTGGGGGAGCGGGAGTTGTACCAGAGCCACGCGGACCGGCAGGCCATCGACGAGATGCTGAACTGCATCCTGTGTGCGTGCTGCTACTCGTCCTGCCCCATGGTGTGGACCAATCCGAAGTATCTGGGCCCGGCGGCGCTGCTGAAGGCCTACCGGTTTGCGGGGGACACCCGGGACAAGGGTGGGCTGGAGCGCCTGAAGCTGGTGGCGGGTGAAGACGGGGTGTGGCGCTGTCACACCGTATTCAACTGCGCGGAGGCCTGCCCCAAGGACATCAACATCACCTGGTCCATCCAGGCCCTCAAGCGCAAGCTGGCCCGCGCCGCCGTGGGCCTGCGCCCCTGAGCCCCCGCGCGCCGTGGCACGGTCAGCGTTCGGCTGCGCACCGCCACGCGGGGAGGGCGAACCTCTGAGGTGGGGGCGGACGCCTGGGGCTCGGCGGCCCCGGACAGGCACACTCGGCCATGTATACCACTGGAGGTTGTAAAATGTCTATTCTGGTGGACGAGAAAACCAGGGTGCTGGTGCAGGGCATCACCGGGAATCAGGGCGCCTTCCACACCCGCCAGATGCTCGACTATGGCACCCGGGTGGTGGCCGGCACTTCTCCCGGAAAGGGCGGACAGGAGGTGCACGGCATCCCCGTGTACGATACGGTGGAAGAGGCGGTGGCCCGGCACGGGCCCACCGCCTCCGTGATCTTCGTACCCGCCCCCTTCGCCAAAGACGCCGCCTTCGAGGCCATGGACGCCGGGCTGAAGCTCCTGGTGATCATCACCGAGCACATCCCCGTCCACGACGCCATGGAGATCATGGCCTTTGCGGCCGCCCGCGGTGTCACCGTGGTGGGGCCCAACACCTTCGGTGTGATCTCCCCGGGGAAGACCAAGCTGGGCATCATGCCGGGTACGACTTACACCCCGGGTCCGGTCGGGATAGCCGCCCGGAGCGGAACTCTATCCTATGAGGTGGCAGCGGCCCTGAGCGCCACCGGCCTGGGCCAGTCCACGGTGGTCGGAATGGGCGGGGACCGCGTGGTGGGACTCTCCTTCGTCGACCTGCTCAAGATGTTTTCCCAGGACCCCGAGACCCGGGCGGTGGTCCTGGTGGGCGAAATCGGGGGTACCGCCGAGGAAGAGGCGGCGGAGTACATCAAGACCATGCAGAAGCCGGTAGTGGCCTACCTGGCGGGCAAGTCCGCCCCCCCGGGCAAGCGTATGGGGCATGCGGGGGCTATCATCGAACGGGGGCGCGGGACCTTCGAGGGCAAGGTGGCTGCCCTGCAGGCGGGAGGTGCGCGGGTGGCCGCCCTGCCGTGGGAAGTGCCACGCCTGGTGATGGAGGCACTGGGCGGGAGTTAGCCCCCCGGGTCTTGAGCCTGTGGAGGCCGCGGGGGCGGCCGCGCGGGCGTCCGCCGGCCGGGGGCGTGGACGGGCCCCCGGCCGGTTATGCTAGGCCGGGGGTGAACCGTTGCGTTCCATCCTGGCCTATTTTGCCTCCGATCGGGCCGCAGGTGAGGCGGCAGAAGAGCTCCGGCGCCTGGGCCTGGGCGATATGGAGGTCGAGCGCATCAGCCGCTATCCGGCCCAGGTTGCGGAGGGCTTGCGTAACCTCCAGAGGCCTTTTCCCGTCACCCACACCGGCCTGGAGGACCGCATGGACCGGGCCCTGGTGGCGGCTGATCCCGGCTACAGCGGGATGGCCGGGGCGGAGCTGGCGGGAGGGGCGGCCTTCGTGCTGGTGGTTCCGGAAGTTCCCGAGGATCGGGTAGAGGCGGCCGTGGACATCATCCGGGCACACGGCGGCAGGGTGTGAGGGGCGGGAGGCTGGCGAAGCACGAGAACTCCCTGCCCGCCGGATAATACCCCAGGGCAAGGCATACCCGCTCCGAGGCGGCATTGGCGGGGTCGTAAATGTAAAGCGGCGTGATGTCCCGGTCCAGCAACTCCTGCGTCAGGGCCGACACCACGGTGCGGGCATAACCCCGCCCCCGGAAGTCGTCCCTGGTGAAGACCCCGATCTCGGCAAAGCGGTCCGACTGCCATATGACGAAGGCCTGGGAAACCGGCTCACCCTCGTGGAGGCAGCGATAGCCGAAGTAGGGGAGGAGCCCGTGGGCCCTGGTGGCCTGGTAGCGCTCGGGGTCGGGGCCCGGGGCGGCAAAAGGTCGGAAGGAACTGCGGCCGGTCACGGCGATCACGTTGAGGGTTTCCTCGCTGCGGTGTTGCAGGAAGCGGTGCAGCCACGGCGAGCACCGGGGGTCGCACACGAAGAAGTAGCGGTCGCCGGGCTTGAGGCAGCCGTAAAGCAGGCAGCGGGCCGTGCCAGCGTCGGAGGCCGCCAGCGTGACCAGCTTCAGGTTATTGAACCCGGCGTTGGCCACTACCGCCAGTCCCCTTCCCCGGCGCCCGTTGAGGCGGCGTACCCGGGTGAGTTCCCGGGGGTGGAAGAGGGCGTAGTAGCGCAGCAGGGCCCTGTCGACCCGGTCGGCGGCGAGCAGATTGTCGATGCTACCCGGCAATTGCTTCCGTCCTCTCACGCTGGATGAGGGCCACGCCACTGAGCAGGAGGAGGGCGCCCACCCCCTGGAGGGGCTTCATGGACTCCCCCAGGATGAGGAAGGCCAGCAGGCAGGCCACCAGGGGTTCTACCGTGCACACGATACTGGCCCGTCCCGCCTCTACGTGCAGCAGGGCCTGCAGATACAGGTAATATGCCAGCAGGGTGGGTCCCAGGGCAAGGGCCAGCACCCACGCCCAGGCGCGCAGGGGCAGGTGGGGCCAGGGCCCCGCGGGCAGGGAGAAGAGGGCGAGGAACAGGCATCCCCAGCCCAGGGCGTAGAAGAGGGTGGTCCAGGCCGAGTGGCGGGCCAGCGAAAAGCGCCCGAAGACGGTGAAGAGGGCGTACGTGAGGCCGGAGGCCAGACCGGCCAGGACCCCCAGGGGTTCGAAGACCAGGGGCGCGGGCCGGCCCGGGGCGGGAGTGCCCACCACCAGGGCACATCCCACCAGGGCCAGGGCCAGCGAGACCCACTTGATGGGCGTGAGTGGTTCCCGCCAGAGAAAGGCGGCCAGCACCACTACGTAGGCCGGGGCGGTGTACAGCAACATAGCCGCGGTCCCCACCCCCGTGCGCATGATGGCGGCCATGTATACCACATAGAAGGCGGCTACGCTCACCAGGCCGTAGAGTGCGTAGAAGGCCAGGTCAGCGAGCTTGACCCGCAGGTGCCGGCGGCCCGCCGCCGCCAGCACCAGCCCCAGCAGAACGAAGGCCGTGCCCGCCCGCAGGGTGGCGACCTGGA